>CAMTXU010000019.1:0-10272 GCA_947085815.1 uncultured Ignavibacteriota bacterium
ATATGAAATTGCAGTACATCTTTCCAAAATTGTTTTTGGGAAATTGGACGGCGGTCGTTCGGATCATACACTTTTAGACCAAAATCAATTCTGAATGGTGCGAAATCGGAATAATAACGGAGACCGAATCCCGCAGCAACCGCAACTCTATCAAAACGAAATTCTTTACTGCTGTTCCAGGTGTTTCCATAATCCAGAAATAGTGCAGAACCAAATCGTCCGAATAAACGATTGCGGGTTTCAATAGAACCTTCGAACAAGAAAAAACCTCCCGTTGCCGCCCCCCTAAGAAGAATAGCTTCAAGATCTTCTTGATTGAGATTCTCATCCAAATTAAATTCTTCATTTTTTGGTACAAGTTCACGTGTAGCCCAGCCTCTAACAGAGTTACTACCGCCGGCAAATAATCTTTGGTTCAACGAGATATTGGCTTTATCGCCGTGATAAGTGAAGATTTGACCAATTTTGAATTTTGCCCCAAATGCATCAAACATTGATTCATAAAGTGGAAGATAGACTGACGATGTTACAACAGCTTTAACAAAAAGCGGTCTGGTAAATTCTGTATTAGTCAATTTAGTGAAGAGATACGGAATTGAATTGGCATCTTCAAATAAAAAAGATAGCGAGTAGCCACGGGTTGGAAAGAACAGGTTGTTTGTTTTGTTTGCCCCTATATTTAATCCAATTGTTGCGTTGGTGTTGGCGGAAACTAGATTTCCATTAAAAGTTTTATCCAATTTATCAATAGCAAGAGAATCGGCAATTTTTTGTGGAAAATTTTTACGCTGATAATATTTGCTGATTAGATAAATTAAATAATCGCGCTTATAAGAATACTCCGCATGTTCGATATTTAAGTAAGCGTTGAAGGCATTGAAATAGGTGAACTGCGGTAGCTCAAAATCCATACTTAGTTTACCGCCGTACAAAGTAGTTTGATAATAATAGGCTCGATTGTATTCGATTTTTCTTTTTTGAGTTGTTAGGTAGGTCTCAAATTTCGTATTGATCGGTTCACCAAAAAGAAATGGCTGTTCAATTGATACTCTTGCATCACCGTACCCGAAAAATGTGGAATCGGCAAAAGACGGATGTTTCAAAAATTCGGAAATGTTCTGAGCTGCAATCGATGTTCCTACCGTAATTTTACGTGCGCCACCAAGAAAATTTTTCTTAGTTAAATTTAATCCTAGACCGAGGTTGAAAGTATTGTCTTCATTATTAATAATAATTTCAGGAGAAAGTTCATGCATCAATCCAATGTCTGCACTGATATTTATTGGTACTACATTACCCGCTGTATCAGAAATAATTGCATTTACCGCCGCCGAAGTAAATAGGTTAGTTCTAAAAAGTCGAACTTGACCACGCTGAATATCATAATTACTATACCAGTATCCGGGAATGAGAGCAACTACTTCTTTTAACAAATTATCACCTACCAAATCAAATCCTTTACCCGTTCGAGTAATAAAAATTTCTCCTATTTTATACCGAGTTCCTGTAGTAAATTTTAATTCAACATCCACACTGTTTTTCATCGTATCGATTACCACTCTTGGCAGATCTGATTGTACCAGCATGTAACCATGATCTCGTAAAAAATTTAATATATAGTTTTTTTTATCATCAACTATAGCGTCTTCGTAAATTGTAGTAGTATCAGCCTGCATGTAATTTGCTAAGGTTTCTTGGAATGAAGAGTCAATCCATTCTAAGCCCTTGACTAAAAAAGATTTGAAATAAGCCGGTTGAAATTCTTGAATATTATAAGTCAAGACCGCTTCATTTTTTGAACTATCCAGATTATAATGATAGTTAATTCGAATTTTGAAATACCCTTTCGATTGGTAGAAGCCCTTTAGGATATTAAGATCGTTGGGGATTAAGAGAGAATCAAAATAGATTGCCTTGCCCCCAATAGATGAAATTTTATGAAGAGTTTGATTTAACCAATTCGGTGATTCCTTAGATGAAATCAATGATTTCAAAGAGGAAGTTGAAAATGCGTTGTTTCCGATAAATTGGATTTCGACCAGTTCATAATTTTTACCGGATTGAGCCAATAAAAAACAAGAGAGAGAAAGAGAGATTATAAATAAAAATTTTGTTTTCAAAAGAGTAATCCGTCAATAAGTTATTTTAACTGGTGTTCCAATTTTGACCACAGAATAAAGTTCATCAATATTCTCATTATTAACCGCAATTGAGCCGTTAGTCCAATTAAAAGAAAAAGGCAGATTTTTGAATATTACATTATATTTCCCAATGCCATGGATACCAAGCTCGGCACCAAGCCTTGTTTCTTTCGGCGGACACTCATTCTTTTTTACAGCTAACAAAATTGTACTGAACTCATCGGTATTAATGTAGTTCTGTTTAAGTGCTTCCGCCGCATCTTGCTCATTAGGATAATTGAGATGTAAAAACTTATGAAACTTTGAAGACGAGTCAACAGAACATATTTTATATTCTCCGATAGGAGTAACATTGTCTAATGCAGAAGTTTTTAAAGTGCCGCTGTTTTTACCGAACGCTGCTTTAAATGTTTTTATTAAAATTTTATCAGAGTATAATTCAATTCTATAATTTTTTCTATCAACGACTAGCCGGACCTCATTTAATTTTGTAAGACCTTTTTCTAACAGAGCTTCCTCTAGAGTAACTTCCCGCAAATTTAGAATTACTCCGTAAAAAATCACTCCCGCAAAGAAAATGATCATACTGCCAGAGATATAGAGTACATTCTTTAACACGTCAATTTTGCCGCAAATTTGTGGCTAGTATAAAATTACCAGTACGTAATATAAATAAGGAAAAACCCAACTTCTTATTGAAGTTGGGTTTTTCTATAACTACAAATTGAGTGGCGCCAGCTATTTATGATTTTTCGCGCCGACAACCGCAATGGCTGTCATGTTAATAATATCGTTAACAGTATCACCCCGTTGAATTACATGTACGGGTTTTTTCATTCCTAACAAAATTGGCCCGATAACCGTAGCATCTGTGAGTCGTTGCAAAAGCTTGTACGAAATATTTCCGGCTTCGAGAGATGGGAAGATTAATACGTTCGCACCACCCTTCAACGTCGAGAAAGGAAAATCTTTTTCCATTCTTTCGGCTACAACGGCAGTATCAGCCTGCATTTCACCATCAACAATTAAATCCGGTCGGCTTTGTTTAATAATTTTTACGGCATTGGCAACCTTAAGAGATTGAGGATAAGGAGCGCTTCCAAAATTGCTGAAGGACAACATAGCAATCTTCGGAACAATGTCGAATTCTTTGACCGATTCAGCCGCACTGATAGCAATCTCTGCAAGTTCCTCAGCCGTTGGATCAACATTTACGGTACAATCCGCAAAGAAGAAAACTTTACGTTTGATGATAACAATATACATTCCCGATACTACTTTTAATCCTTTCTTTACGCCAATACATTGAAGCGCAGGTCTGATTGTCTGCGGATAATGTTCTGTTAATCCGCCGACCATCGCGTCGGCTTCGCCCATCTCAACCATCATAGCGGCAAAATAATTTGGTTCGCGCATAAAGTTTTTTGCTTCGTGCAGAGTAACACCTTTGCGTGAACGTCTTTTGTAAAATTCATCTGCGTATGATAATCCCTTAGATGTCGTATCCGGATCGATAATTTCAAACTTCTTTAGATCATAACCCAGATCTTCAATCCTTGTTTTAATAACTTGTTCGTTTCCAAGAAGAATCGGTTTAGCAATATTTTCATCAAAAGCAGCATTTGCAGAGCGAATGATTTTTTCCTCTTCACCTTCAGGATAAACAACTTTCTTAGGATTCTGCTGAGCCTTATGAACCATAACTCGAGCAATCTCCGTTGAGAAACCGAGACGTTCCTGCAATTCAACTTTATAAGCCTCCCAATCGGTTATTGGATTTTTAGCAACGCCGGTTTCCATTGCGGCTTTCGCTACAGCAGGTGCAACAGTCCAAAGAACTCTTGGATCGAATGGTTTAGGAATGATGTATTCGGGACCGAACGAAAATTCTTTATCGCCGTAAGCATTAAGCACAACTTCAGGTACCTTTTCGCGCGCAAGCAGGGCAAGTGCACGTGTAGCTGCCATCTTCATTTCTTCGTTAATTTCAGAAGCACGAACATCGAGTGCGCCTCTGAAGATGAACGGAAATCCAAGAACGTTATTTACTTGATTTGGATAATCGCTGCGGCCGGTTGCCATGATTATATCTTTTCTGGCTTCAATTGCATCTTCATATTTTATTTCAGGGTCGGGGTTAGCCATAGCAAATACAATTGGATTTTTTGCCATGGATTTGACCATCTCTTTAGAAACAACATTACCTTTGGATAATCCAACGAATACATCGGCGCCTTTCATTCCATCAGCGAGGTCTGCATACTGCTTATCCTGAGCAAATAATTCTTTGTACTTATTTAAGTCGGTTCTTTTTTTGTTGACGTGTCCTTTTGTATCAAACATCGAAATGTTCTCTGTTTTAACTCCCGCTGCAACATATAATTTACAACAAGAAATAGCAGATGCACCGGCGCCATTAACGACCAAACGAATCTTATCTAATTTTTTTCCTACTATTTCCGCTGCATTAATCAACGCCGCACATGAAATAATTGCCGTTCCATGTTGGTCATCATGAAACACGGGAATGTTCATCGTTTTTTTAAGTTCTTCTTCAATCTCAAAACATTCCGGGGCTTTAATATCCTCCAAATTGATACCGCCAAATGTTGGTTCCAATAACTGAACCGCGCGGATAACTTCTTTTGGATCACGAGTTTTCAATTCGATGTCGAAAACATCAATGTCGGCAAATCTTTTAAATAAAACACCCTTTCCCTCCATAACCGGTTTTCCTGCGTGAGGTCCTATGTCACCTAATCCAAGGACAGCAGTTCCGTTTGAAACTACCGCCACTAAATTCCCTTTTGCGGTGTACTTGTAAACATCATCATCATTCTTTTCAATTTCTCTGCAGGGTTCCGCTACACCCGGTGAATACGCAAGCGATAATTCCCGAGCTGTGAAGCAGGGCTTAGTTGGAACAACTTCAATTTTCCCTTTTCTCCCCTCACTGTGATATCGAAGCGCCTCTTCTCTGTTTGAACTCATAAAATTTTCCTCATTTAATTCATGAAATGTTATATCAACAATAATCATTCAATTCTTGAATAAAAATTATGGATTTATTAGGAAACAAAAAACAAGTAATTCGACTTTCGGAGTTAATTGAAAAATAAAACCCCGTAATTAGCGGGGTTTTATGGCAATTTAAGTAATAAATGAAAGATGATAAATTATTTATAGTTAGTATCATATGATACTATTTCATCAGTATCATTTTCCTGCTTTGTGTAAAATTTGCGGTACGTATTGTACAAAAATAAATACCGCTTGTTAGTTCACTCGCATCAAAAATAACTCTATACCTGCCGGGATTTTTCTGTTCATTCACCAATACTCTGACTTCCCTGCCAAGCATATCATATACGCTTATATTTACAAAACTATTTGTTGGAATATCAAATTGAATAGTTGTCGTTGGATTGAAAGGATTCGGATAGGATTGCAGCAGTTCAGATTTGACCGGAATCTGTTCCTCTTCTTTCACGTCGGAAATCAGTTTGCATTTCCCGGCGCTTCCTGCATTATAAATAGATTGAATTTCGGCAGCGGTGAGAACCCGATTAAACATTTCAATCTCGTCAAGTATTCCATTAAACCTTCTTTGATCTGCGTATGATTGCCGTCCTATCACTAATGGTCCCGTGTTGTCAAGTGAACCCTGGCGGCCCGTAAGATTGAAACCAGCAGATCCAACTCCATCTTTATAGAAAATTACTCCTGTCGAAGAATTTCTGGTTACGGTTACAGCAACGTGGTGCCAATTACCATCTGCTACAAATGTTCCTGAACTCTGGTTTGTAAAATAATTCGGCGGTGACGCATCGGCTAACTGCAGACTCAAATATCCGGCATTTAGGTGGAACGAATATCCCTGATACACAAGCCCGTTGAGTGTCTGCTTATCTACAATGATTCTCTCGCCGGAAGTTTCGCTCGTCTTAATCCATGCATCGATTGTGAAATTCCCGGTTCCGAAATTTAATTCTGAGTTATGAGGAACAATAACATAATCGTTTGTTCCGTCAAACTGTAATCCGCCGGCCACTTTTCCTGCAACAGGCACAGGACCGTTCATGCGTGTCCCAATGTTATTAAATCCGGCAAGATCGGATGTTGTTGTTCCGGATGATTCATCCAAGTGCCACCATGCAACCATTCCAGCCGGCGGAGCAACACATCCAACGGCAGAATTAAATTTATTACCGAAGATTAAATCGGTTCTGCTCTGACCTGAGGTTAGTGTTACAGTATAAGTATTTGGTGTCGGCGCTGTCTGAGTCCAGCCGGATTGTAGAACTTCTGAGACGGTATAAGTTCCGGCTGCTAAATTGTTAAAACAGAAATTGCCGTTATTATCAGTTGTTACAGTAGCTGTCATAGCCCCGGTAAGGTTTATTGTCCAATTGGGTAATCCGGTTTCACCACCGTCTTTTATACCATTTCCGTTGATGTCGTTGAATTTTGTGCCGCAAAGCGATCCCGTATTTGCGGAAGGTTTACATTTACCAAACGTATCCGCATGCCAAATTGAAAATATTTCACTTGCTGTCATTGCCCTGTTGAATATCTCTAATTCATCTATAGCAATTTCACCGTAGTTGAACTGAGCCGGTAGTCCGCACAACGTTCCGCCATTGGGACTTGTGATGCCTCCAATCAGAAGCTCGGTAGTATTACTGGTATTATTCACCTGCGCGGTTGTTGTGGTTACAAGAACTCCGTTAATATATAACTGAAATGTATTTGGAGTACCTCCCTTTCTTACTGCCGCTACGTGCTGCCATTGCGAGTAAGAAATTGGTGCAGTCGTGGTTGAAACATTATTGCCATCCATCACCAAAAAATTTAGCTGTCCGTTCAGAATAAATAGACGGTACCCTACACAGTATGAGACCGTAGTAACGGCTTTATCTACAATCGGCTGCACATAGTTCGAACCTATAACCGGATAGACCCATGCGTCTATGGAGAAATCTCCAACTCCGAAATTGAGCGAAGGTGCATCCGGAACTTTAACATATTTTTTGGTTACTCCTGCATAGAATAAAAGTGAACCGTTAACTTTTGCATTCGGGAGAAGAAATGAGAGTGTACTTCCAGGAACCGGACCGTCCGATGCAGAACCCATGATTCCAATTTGCCCCGGCACCGGCGTTCCGTTATTAGTCCCCATAATATCACTTACAACAGTGGAGCCGATTACTTCATCGAGCGGGTACCATGCTACCATTCCTGACGGCGGTTGGACACATCCGGCTGCTGCATTTAATTTGTTTCCGAAAATAATATCGCTCCTGCTCTGCCCCGCCGTAAGTGTTATAGTATAAGTATTTGGTGTCGGTGCAGTCTGAGTCCAGCCCGATTGCTGAACTTCCGCAACTGTGTAGGTTCCTGCAGCCAGATTGTTAAAACAGAAATTTCCAGTTGCATCCGTTGTGGCTGTTGCTGTTGACGTGCCGGTTAAATTAATTGTCCAGTTTGCTAAACCGGGTTCGCCGTCATTAATTCCATTTCCATTCACGTCATTAAATTTTTTCCCGCAGATGTATCCTGTATTTACCACTGCGGTGTTTGTTGAGCCGCAAATCGTTACATTATTATGAATTGCTAATGAAACTGCTCCGGCAATACTTCCGTTTGGAGAATAAGGATATATTCTTAGTGAAAAAGTCTGACCGCTGGATACACTCACATTAAGGTTTGATGCTACGAAGGTCTGCATTATTGTATTCAGATAAATCAATGTTGATCCTATCTGAGTGCCTGCACTGCTCCAATTGTCTGTTGAGTAATACACTTTTGCATTCAGAATATTGAAATTTTGAGTTAGGGGGTTATCTCCATAATTAAAAGAAACGTTGTTCACAATAAAATTATTTCCCGATGCTGGTGAGGCGTTAAATTCGATATACCGGGTCGCATCCATCGATCCCGGCTGCCATCCGCCCGTCACTAATAATCTCTGGCCATTGCTTGTATAAGGCGGGAATATTGCCATTAATGGCGCAGAGGATCCCGGTCCTAAAATTTCCGGCTGACCATTAATATTTCCCGAAATTGAAGTCACAGCAGTTGAGTTTAACAGACTCCACGTAAGGCAGGCATCGTTTGGTGATGAAGAATATGCCTTATTCCCAAAATTTATACCACTAACATTTTGTCCTGCAGAAAGTACGACTGTATGTGACCCCGGAGTTGAGGGATATGTCTGCTGCCATCCGGATTGATTTGTTTCACCGATTGTGTAAGTGCCCGCCGCCAAATTATTAAAACAATACTCTCCATTTGCATCTGTTGTAACACTGACGGGTGTAGCTCCGGATAAATTTATTGTCCATCCCGGCAATCCGGGTTCACCGCTATCCTTGATGCCGTTACCATTAAGATCACTGAACTTCATACCGCAGATTGACGCATTATTAACATCTGCTGCTGAAGTCACTCCCTCAATAATTACATTTTTATGAGTCGCGAACGACGGAGTCATGGCTAAAGCACCGTTAGGTGCGTAAGGGTAGATCCTAACAGAAAAAGTTTGCCCGTTTTGAACCAGCACATTTACATTTGCTGAAAATGTCTGGATTGCAGATGATAAATAATCTAATGGATTTGAATTAAGTTGAAATTTGTTGTTCCATCCATCAGTTGAATACCAGGCTTCGCCTTTCAGTATATGGAAATCTGTATTTGTTGGAGTTGGATAATCACTATACTGAAATGAAATATATTGAACAGTAAAACTATTTCCAGAAGTTGGACTTGCATCAAACTGAATATATCTTGTATAATCAGGTAGTCCGACAAGCCAAGCACTCCCTTGGTTTCCCATCCATAATCTCTGGCCATAGCTACCGTATGGATTATATTGTGAAGGGACTATCTGAAGAAGGTACGTTCCAGAACCGGCGCCAATTGTTTCAGGTGATGCTTGAATATTTCCGGTCGGTGTATTTGGATTCTGATTGCTTGTAAGCGGCCATGTAACCGAAGCAACCTGCGCAAAGATATTTGCAGTGAAAAGCATAAAAGAGAATACTGCAAATAGTTTATATAATTTATTCATCTTTCCCTCTTTCGATTTTTCCGCATAGCGGAGTTTCATTAAATTCAACATTATATTATTTCTCCATTTCTGATCTTAATTGACGTTTTGTTCTTCAAATTTTTCAGAGAGGATTTTAGTTTTTCAATTTTATCATGAGGAACATTCGGATCGTTTTCCAGATCGGTAATGGCTTCTTCAATTGATTTATATTCTTTTACATTACCATCTCCTGAATCTTTTTTAATGATTAGAATAGGTGCGTGTGCAGAACGTTTTTTTATGAAAAATCCCATTATTTTTTCAATAGTATTCAATTTTTCCTACCAGAATTTTGAGCGAATCTACAGAAGAGATGATGTCCCTTCAATAGCTAATAAGGATACGGCGTCTTTAATTAAACGAACGGTACGATTTAACAATTAATTGGTAGTGGTAAAAGGAGTTCTACTCCGGTACTGAGATTTTGTAAAGCGGTGGGGGGAGTGATATAACAACTTCTGTTCCGTGTGAATTCTTATCTCTGCTACTAAGATCTTCAAACATAATCGGTTGAGGAAGTTCCATTTTTGTACTTAACAATCTGAGTCGTTCCTCTATAATCAGAATACCTTTTGAAATGTGATCTTCCTTTCTATTCTTCTTTGCTTCATTAATTCCTACACCATTATCTGTAACCTTGATTATTAATGATCTGATGATGATGGAATCTATGTCAACATCTTCGAATGAAAATGAGATTGTCAGACTTCCTTTCTTTCCTGAATTAATTATACCATGCCATAGAGAATTCTCCACAAACGGCTGGATTATCATGTTAGGTATCATTGTGGAAACCGTGTTAACGTCTTCGCCAATTATAATCTCATATGTAAAGCTATCTTGAAATCTTAGTTTTTCAAGATCGAGATAAAGTTGAAGTCTATTTATTTCCTCAGACAAAAGAATAAATCCTTGCCCGGCAGTATCAAGGTTTTTCCTCATCAACTTAGCCATCATTGCTATATAATCATTTGCTTCTTCCAACCTTTCACTATTTACTAGGAATTGCACGGAGTTGAGAGAATTAAAAATAAAATGCGG
>CAMTXU010000020.1:0-76182 GCA_947085815.1 uncultured Ignavibacteriota bacterium
ACTCGTATTGACGCCATGAAAGGGCGTTATCATAATTATCAAAAAGAGATCGGAAAAATAAAAGAGGTGAAATTAGAACTGTTAAAAAGAGAAGTTTGTGACCCCAACGAGATTCGAACTCGTATTGACGCCGTGAAAGGGCGCTATCCTAACCATTAGATGATGGGGCCGATGTATGAAACAAACTTGTGGGTGAGCAATGGGGATCGAACCCACGACCTTCTGGGCCACAACCAGATGCTCTAACCGACTGAGCTATGCTCACCATATCAAAAAAATCTTAAAACCAAAATTCAAAATCCGAAAAGAGTTTTGAATTACGTGTTTGGAACTTTGAATTTTTCTCTTGTATGCCCAAGTGGACTCGAACCACTAACCTACAGCTTAGAAGGCTGTTGCTCTATCCAATTGAGCTATGGGCACATTAATAAAAGAACGTTAATAATTTTATAAATTCACATGCACACTTTCGAACGTCGGGGCGACAGGATTCGAACCTGCGACTTCTTGGTCCCAAACCAAGCGCTCTAGCCGGGCTGAGCTACGCCCCGAAATTAACTCTTCAAAATTGGAGTTCAAAAATATATCTTTAGTTCGGTATTGTCAATTTTATGATTGAATTTTCGCTTCTCATTGAATATTTATATTTTTACAAAAAATAAAGCAAAAAATGTCGCTCCCATTATTCTTCACCAGAAAATATATTAAATCGAATAAGGATTCTCGTTTTCTTTCTATAGTTTCATTAATCGCTATTCTTGGAATCTCGATTGGTGTTGCCGTTGTAATCATCGCATTAACAGTTCTGGACGGTTTCGACAGGGTTGTATCCGAAAAAATCACAAATTTTAATACACATATTAAAATTACCGGTTTCGGCAATAGAAATCTTCCTTCACCTTCCCCTGTTATCTCGGAGCTTGATAAACAATTTGATGTGGAATTCACACGTATACAGCCGTTTGTTTCAAAACTGACAATCATCAAATCAAAAAAAATGACTGAAGGCATTACGCTTACAGGGATAGATACGGATAAAGATTCCGAGCTTGGAAATTTCATTAAGAACGGTTCATTCGATTTGAAAGGTGAAAGCAAATTACCAAAAATGATTCTTGGCAAAACTCTATCGGAGAAATTGTTCGTCAAAGTTGGAGACACCGTCACAATTTTTTCGTTGAAAAATGATCAGATTCCTTCCATTGAAAATCCCCCGGCTATTGAGCAGTTTTTTGTAGCGGGAATTTACGAGAGCGGAGTGAGCGAGTATGATGATCTTAATGCATTCATCAATTTTTCTACCGCGCAAAATCTATTTGGAATGGGGGAACTAATCTCGGGTTACAACATCAAAGTAAAAGATATCAATCGTGTAAAATTTCTTTCAGAACAATTGCAGGATTTTCTTGGATATCCATATTATTCAAGAACTATTTTCCAGGTGCATCAAAATATTTTTACATGGCTTGAACTGCAGAAGGAACCGATTCCAATTATTCTCGGATTAATAATAATAGTGGCTGTGTTCAATATAGTAGGCACATTACTTATGATAGTGCTGGAGAGAACTAACGCGGTCGGCATTCTTCGCTCACTCGGCGCAAATAGAAAATTGATTATGAAAACGTTTCTCTATCATGCAATGTTTTTAACCCTTCTGGGAGTAGTGATAGGAAATATTTTAGCGTACGTTTTAAGTTATCTTCAGCAGCGGTTTGATATTATCTCCATTCCGGATAAAATTTATTTTGTTACGCGTGTTCCTATTTCGATCGAATTAAAAAATTATTTATTGGTAACTGCAATTACTGTAGCAGTTTCATTTTTTGCTTCGATGCTTCCGGCTTTAATAGCTTCGAAGATAAAACCAATTGCCGCAATAAGGTTTGAATAAAATGATAGAATTCTTTGTAGCGAAAAGATATTTACGGGCAAAACATAAACTAAACTTTATTACTATAATTTCACTCCTTTCTACGTTGGGAATTACTATCGGCGTTGCCGCATTGATAATTGTACTGTCTGTATTCAACGGTTTCGGCTCGCTCGTAACATCAATTATGGTTAGTTTTGATCCGCATATAAGAATCTCGGTTACGGATGAAAAAGGATTTTCACAAATAGATTCTGTACAACAAATTCTTAGCAAAGAAAAAATTATTTCAAGTTACTCGCAGTATGTAGAGGGGAAAGCAATCTTACTCAATAAAAAAAGCTACGAGATTGTTAATCTAAAAGGGATTGAATATGAGCCGGGAAATGAAACTTGGGGAGTGTCTTCAAAAATTATCAGCGGTGAGTTTGATTTACTAAATGATAAAATTGACAAAATCATATTAGGGATTCCGTTAGCGCTTCGATTATCTTCACGGATTGGTGATACAATTACGGTAACATCCGCATACAATATTGAAAAAACAATTACTTCACTTTCAATCCCCCAAACAAGAAAATTTATTGTAGCCGGAATATTTGAATCCAACAATCGTGACTACGATGTTTCTTATGTTTTCACTTCGGTAAAATCCGCTCAAAGACTTTTTGGTTTACGCGGTAAGATTACCGGTTTTGAAATTCGTCTGGATAATTTCAAGAAAGCTGAATCGATTAAAGAAAATTTGCTCAAGAAGATAGACTCCAAGTTGTTTTCGGTAAATACATGGTACGATCTTCACAAGCAGCTATATAGCGTTATGCAGATTGAACGATGGGCTGCATATATTTTACTGTGTTTGATTATTGCAGTGGCGACTTTCAATATATTCGCTTCACTGACAATGACTGTAATCGAGAAGAAAAAAGATATTGGTGTATTGCGCTCAATGGGAGTTAACAAAAAATCCGTTCTAAAGATTTTTATGTTCGAGGGAATATTAGTCGGCGCTATTGGTACTTTAGCAGGTATGACAATTGGACTGCTTGTGTGCTATCTTCAGATCGAGTATAATTTTTATCCGCTCGATTCCTCAAAGTATATTATAAGTGCTTTGCCTATAGAAATCCGAGCAACAGATATACTAGCTATCGGCGGTATGGCGATGTTTCTTGCATTCGTTGCATCTCTCTATCCTGCAAAGCGTGCTGCTAATACAATAATTATTGAATCTATAAAATACGAGTAGAATATCCAGAGACTTATATATGAGTGAAATAATTTTAGAAGCGAAAGATATTTTCAAATCTTTTTACAAGACAAAAGAGAAGAAGTTAAATATACTAAAAGGAGTATCGCTTCAAGTTGAGCGCGGGAAAATTTCTATAATTGTTGGTGCATCCGGCGCGGGCAAAAGTACTCTTCTCCATATTCTGAGCGGATTAGATTACTCTGATTCCGGTGAAGTGGAAATTAACGGAACTAGAATTTTCAATTTGAGCGATGAAAAACTATCACTGTTTAGGAACAATCATATTGGGTTTGTGTTTCAGTTTCATCATCTTCTGCATGAGTTTGACGCAGCCGAAAATATTGCTATCCCTTTGATGATAAACGGAGAGACTAAGCAGAAAGCGTTGAAACGCGCAGAAGAACTGCTTACACTTGTTGGATTGAGCGATAGAGCGAATCATAAACCCTCCGAACTTTCCGGTGGCGAGCAACAGCGTATTGCCGTTGCCAGAGCGCTGGCTAACAAACCCGATATTATTTTTGCGGATGAACCTACCGGTAATCTGGATTCTGCCAATAGCGAAGTACTTCACAGGCTTTTTGTTGAGTTGAAAGAAAAATTGGGGGTTACATTTTTAGTTGTAACTCATAATCCTCAGCTTGTAAATCTTGGCGATAAAGTTTTTGAAATGAAGGATGGACAGATTAGCCAGTAATCTTTATCCGGGATCATCGCTTGTTTTCTTGAAAAGTCATATTGTTTTAAGCTAAATATAATTTCATTATGCTAAGCTACTTAATATTCGGTTTCACATACGCATTTGCAGCGGCAGTGCAACCGGGACCGTTTCTCACATATCTCATCTCACAAACATTAAGCAAGGGATGGCGGCATACACTTCCCGCATGTTTCGCTCCCCTATTGAGCGACGGTCCAATAATAATCTTAGTTCTTCTTCTGCTTAGCCAAATTCCACAGTGGTTAGTCCGGTTTCTGCATTTCGGCGCTGCTTTATTTCTATTTTATCTTGCAGTCGGTTCGTACAAATCGTGGAAAAATTTTAATACTGAAGTAGCTACGGATATTCAAACCGGTAAGCAAACTTTGCTGAAAGCCACATTCGTGAATATTTTTAATCCCGCTCCATACATGGGATGGAGTTTTGTAATGGGTCCACTCTTTCTGAAAGGCTATCATGAATCTCCCATTAACGGAATTTCACTGCTGATAAGTTTTTACGTTACACTAATACTCTGTTTAGCCGGAATAATTTTTCTATTTGCTTTCTCGCGTAATTTGGGACCGCGTGTGAATAAGATTACAATTGGGCTCTCAGTCATAGCTTTGATGTGCTTTGGAATTTACCAGTTATGTATGGGAATAAATTCGTAGCAGAAGAAGTAATCATATGCTACTGAAGTTTTTTCGGTTGTTAAGGACCACTTCTTGTAAAGAAAATGCTGATTGATAACAATGTTGTCTCTAACTATATTTATTTGTGAATAAACTATAAAAAGAAGGGAGTTAGGTATGCAGTTAAACGCAATAATTGAAAAAGATGAGAATGGTTATTTTGCATACATACCGGAATTAAAAGGTTGCTATAGTCAAGGGGATACTTTTGAAGATACATTAATAAACATTCGTGAAGCCGCAGAACTTTATTTAGAAAGTCTTGATGAGGTGGAAAAAAATTCTCTAAAAGATAAATCTTTTTTTATTGCTCCAATTAATGTTCAACCTCTAAAAGCTGTTTAACAAAATGACAGTTAAAGAAGCCGAAAATTTACTATTAAAATCCGGTTTCAAACTTGACCGCCAAAAAGGAAGTCACAGAATTTACAAAAAAGATAAAATTAGAATTGTTGTCCCTCGCCATAGTGGGAAAGACTTGCATCCAAAACTAGCCCAAGAAATTAAAATAATTTTAGAAGATTCTTGAAGCCGTTCAGGTGTCAAGAATATAATTTCACTGGCTCATTAAAGACCACCCCGGCCAAAAAAAATGGCGGGTAAACTTGGTGAGAATAGTTGTAATTCATTCAAGGTATGTACCTTGAATGCCAAGAAAGATCGAGAGTTAAGAGATAGAAATCTTTTTAGATCAAACTCTACTTAAGTAATCAACCATCAGTCTAACACCAAAACCGGTATCAAATTTTTCCGTGTAATTGTTGGATTTATGTTTGATTGCCGGTCCGGCAAGATCAATATGAGCCCACGGAATTTTTTCATCAACAAAATTTTCTAAGAATTTTCCGGCGGTTATTGCGCCGCCCCATCGTGGACCAAGATTGCTAACATCAGCAATCTCACTTTTAATCATATCGTTGTAATCGTTCCAGAAAGGCAAACGCCACAATCTTTCATGTGTTGTTTTGCCTGATTGCAATAACTCATCTGCGAGCCGGTCATCGTTTGTAAATAGTCCTGCAGCAATATCTCCTAATGCTACTACAACCGCTCCGGTTAAAGTTGCAAAATCAATTATCTCTTCCGGTTTTTGCTGAGATGCATAGTGCAAAGCATCTGCCAAAACAATTCTCCCTTCTGCGTCGGTATCTTTCACTTCAATGGATTTTCCCGAAGAAGCAATCACCACATCTCCAGGTTTATATGAAGAACCGCCAACCATATTTTCTACAGCCGGCACAACACCGATTAATTCAATCGGCAATTTCATCATAGCCGCAACTTTTATTATTCCTATAACAGCGGCACCACCTGCCATATCGGCTTTCATTTCGAGCATTGATGATGTAGGCTTTATTGAGAGTCCACCCGAATCATAACATACTCCTTTACCGACGAGCGCAATCTTTTTCTTTGACTTGCCAGTTGGTTTGTAATGCATTGTTATTAGGCAAGGTGGATTCTCGCTTGCACCGCCGACAGCAATAATCGCGTTCATATCTCTTCTTTTCAATTCCGCCTTGTTGAAGACTGTTACCTTTACACCAAGTTTAGTGAGTTCTTTTCTGGTTCTCCCCGCAAGTTCGGCGGGAGTAAGTGTAATAGCCGGCTCGTTAACCAGATTGCGCGTAAAGAAAACTCCCTCCATTAAAGTGTTGGAATTTTCAATTGTATTTTTAAGATTTTTTTGATCGGTATAATGGATCAAAAATGAAAGCTCAAGGGGTTTTTGTTTTTCAGATTTGTAATTATCAAAGGTGTAGTTGCCTAAATGAATACCCTCAATCATTGTCTGCAGAAATTCCAATTCAGTTTCGAAATAATCTTTGAAATTGGTAAAGGAAGGAACAATTACGTGAACAAACTTGACATTTTTATTCTTGAGTGATGGGATTAATCCGGCAAAGTAATTTCTAAAAAAGTCCACCGAGAAATTTTTATCGAGTTTTATTTTCTTCACAAAAATAACCGACGGCTCATCTGTCTGGCTATAATACTCGAACTCGTTCGATTTCTTATCTAAAAAATTTTTCTTCTGCATTTTTCCCAACGGATAATTGAGCGAAAGGAAAAATTCATCAAGAATTCTTTCCATTTTATCGGTCTCAATAAAGAATTTCACCAAAGCAGAATCCGGTTTGAAAATCAGTTCATCTTTTGCCGGGTTTATTTTCAAATTGAAATGCATTGTCTCCTCACAGTAATAATTATAAATATCTTTGAGCTGCCAGAATTATTTTTTCCTTTACCGCGTCAATGGTTGTATTAAACAATCGTATCCCGGAGGCGTTTGTATGTCCGCCTCCATTAAATTCTTTTGCTAACTTATTTACCGGAATCTCTCCTTTAGAGCGGAAACTAATTTTGATTCCATCGTTCAATTCGTAGAATAATATTCCAATTTTCACGCCTTGAATAGTCAGACAATAATTTACAAAGCCGTCTATGTCAGCTTCCGAAGCCCCAGTCTGTTCCATCATTTCCCGCTTAACGACCATAAATGCTATCTGCCGAGTTGAATCGAGCTGAATTGTGCTGAGCGCAAACCCAAGCAGTTTAGCACGCCCAAATTTGAATTGATCATAAATTTTATCGTAAACTTCAGTCGGATTCACACCTTTTTCCAGAAGTTCCGCTATTATGCGGTGTAAACGGGGTGAAGTTCTGTCGAATCTGAACGAACCGGTATCAGTCATTATTCCGGCATAAAGTTGAAGAGCAATAGCATTGTCAAGCTCAACAATTTTAGTCTCCTCAATAAAATCATAAATAATTTCCGAGGTTGCGGAAAATTCAATACCGCCAAAAATATAATCAAAAGCATTTTCGGTATCATGATGATGATCGATACAAATCTTTAAACCTTTGAATCCACAAAAAGCATTTTCCATTTTGACGATTCGGCTCGCCTGGTTCAAATCAAGTAGAATGAAAATATCCGCTTCATTAATAATTTTTGTATGAACCGTTTCATCATATTTCTCGAGTACATTATATTCATCAAGGAATTCCAAATTGTAGGGCGTTGTACTGTGGTTTATAACCCTAACATTCTTCCCGAGTTTTTTTAGTATGAAATAAAATGCAATTTCAGAGCCGAGGGCATCGGCATCTGGGTTCACGTGTGTTGACAACACGAATGAATTATGTTCATCAATTATCTTTTTAAGCAAAGAAAAATCATTCATATTTTTTTTGAAATAAAATGGGCGAAGAAAACTTCGCCCAAAATTAATAAATGAGGTTTAAGAATTCGCCTTGGATTTAATTAACTTCCCAGGTATTTCCGCTGAATAGAAGTTTTTCAAGATTACCAGCGCCTTTCTTTTCTGTAATATGCGCTACCTGCCGCTCCACTCCTTCGTCATAGGTAGGTTTTAATTCCTGTCTGATAACTCCAAACGGAGAAGGCAAAGCAGAATCGTCAGCCAGATGAGCAAGAATGAATGCGCGTGCATGGCTTAAATCCCTTTCATCATGAACCCATACGTCATTGATGGAATTTTTGCTGTCGTTAAGATCTATAACAACAGGTTTAAAGCCATCAAGTTTAATTCCTTTTTTATTATCAGCACCAAAGAGCATCGGCTCACCATGTTTGAGCATCAGCATTTTATCTGCTTTGTTAGCTTTATCTGTGATCGGATCGAATACTCCGTCATTAAATATTACACAATTCTGAAGAATCTCAACAAAGGCAGTTCCTATATGTTCGGCAGCGCGTTTGATTATTTCTTGCATATGCTTTGCTTCAGAATCGGCAGTGCGGGCAACGAAAGAAGCGCCTGCGCCTAAAGCTAAACTAAGAGGATTAAAAGGATAATCTACACTTCCGTACGGTGAAGTTTTTGTAATTAATCCTTTGGCAGAAGTTGGTGAATATTGCCCTTTGGTTAATCCATAAATTTCATTATTAAAAAGAAGAATTTTGATATCGACATTCTTTCTGCAAGTGTGAATAAAATGATTTCCGCCGATACTCATTAAATCGCCATCTCCTGTAGCAACCCAAACGGAAAGATCAGGGCGGGCAATTTTAACACCAGTAGCAATTGCTGTAGCCCTACCATGAATAGAATGGAAACCATAAGTATTCATATAATAAGGGAAACGGCTTGAACAACCTATACCCGATACCCAAACAATTTTTTCTTTAGGAATATTTATATCCGGAAACGACCGCTGCACTTGCGCCAGAATAGAATAATCGCCGCATCCAGGGCACCATCTAACATCTTGTCCGGATGAAAAATCTTTTGCAGTCAATTTAACAGGAGCTGTATCTATATTATTTGCCATTTTTTCCTCCAAGGATTTCAACTATCTGATTTTCAATGTCGCTGGATCTGAAAGGTAATCCCTTAACAAGATTGTACTGAAGGACATCAATAAGAAATTCACTACGAATAATTTTAGCAAGCTGCCCAAGATTAATTTCCGGAATCAGAATTTTTTTGAATTTACTCAATACATCTTTTGTGTTTTTAGGCATTGGATGAATATATTTCAAATGAGCTTGAGATACTTTTATTCCTCTTCCGGTTACTTTATCAACAGCTTCTTTAATCGCTCCATAAGTTCCACCCCAACCTAAAACTAAAAGCTCCCCCCCGGCTTCACCTTCAACCGTCAAATCGGGTATATCATTTTTTACGTTATTTATTTTCTGATCTCTCAGCTTCACCATAAGATCATGATTAGAAGGATCGGTGTTTACGTTTCCTGTGATGTTTGCTTTTTCGAGCCCGCCAATGCGATGCTCAAGTCCAGGCGTTCCTGGTCTAACCCAAGGTCTTGCTAAATTTTCGTCTCTTGAGTAAGGCGCAAATCCCTCTTTTTCGGTAGTAAATTTAACGGGGATTTCGGGAATTTCATCTGCATGAGGAACACGCCAAGGTTCAGATCCGTTGCCAATATAGCCGTCTGTTAAAAGCATTACAGGGGTCATATACTTAACGGCAATTCTTGATGCTTCAATAGCCATGTAAAAACAATCGCTAGGGGTGGCGGCGGCGAGGACAGGAATTGGAGCTTCTCCATTTCTTCCGTAGACGGCTTGCAGTAGATCTGCCTGTTCTGTTTTTGTTGGCAATCCGGTACTTGGACCACCTCTCTGAACATTCACAATCACTAAAGGTAATTCTGTCATAACGCCTAAACCGA
Organism: uncultured Ignavibacteriota bacterium; assembly: GCA_947085815.1. GTDB lineage: Bacteria > Bacteroidota > Ignavibacteria > Ignavibacteriales > Melioribacteraceae > Fen-1258. The sequence continues at coordinate 9,684 of CAMTXU010000020.1, forward strand.
TTGCCTCTGTCTTTAGAGCCACACCGGGACCGCTTGTTGTTGTAATCGCAAGTGATCCGGCGAATGCCGCACCAACGGCTGAAGTGATACCTGCAATTTCATCTTCGGCTTGAAATGTTTTTACACCAAAATTTTTATATCCGGCAAGGTATTGAAGAATTTCAGTTGCGGGTGTTATGGGGTACGATCCTAAGAAAAGAGGGAGCCCGCTTTTTATTGATGCAGTTACAAAGCCAAGTGCTGTAGCCTCATTACCGGATATATTTCTATAGATGCCCTTCTTCAATTTGGCGGGCTCAACGGAATATCTGTTTTCGAAAATTTCGGTGGTTTCTCCAAAATAATATCCAGTTTTTAGAACTGTCTCATTTGCGCTAAGAATTTCCGGCTTGTCCTTGAATTTTGTGTTCAACCAATTAATGGTTGGTTCAATAGGACGGTTGTACATCCAATACATCAGACCAAGTGCAAAAAAGTTTTTACATCTATTTACATCTCTGATGCTCAATCCGCTATCTTTTAACGCTGTGGAGGTGAGAGTAGTAATTGGAACCTGATAAACTTTATAGCCGGCTAATGAATCGTCATCTAAAGGATTTTTATCATACTTCGCCAATTTCAAATTTTTAGCGTCGAACGAATCTGTATTGACGATAATAATTCCATCCCGCTTCAAGTCAACTAAATTCTTTCTCAATGCTGCGGGGTTCATAGCAACCAATACATCGGGTGTATCGCCCGGTGTATGAATATCACTTGAACTGAAGTGAACTTGAAAACCGCTTACGCCGTATAATGTTCCGGCAGGCGCTCGAATTTCGGCAGGATAATCAGGTAGTGTACCAAGGTCGTTACCCATTAATGCAGTCGTGTCACTAAATTGCGAACCGGTTAACTGCATACCGTCGCCGGAGTCACCGGCAAATCTAATAGTTACTTCTTTAAGATCAAGTATTTCTTTTTCTGATTCTTGTGCCATTGGTATTGCTCAATTATTATTTACAATTAGTTCTTTTGCGCCCCAAAAATATGAAAGCTATGTAGGATTAGCAATTGATATTCACTTTGCTTTTTGAAGCATAATTAAGAATTCGTCTGCATTTACAAAGCCTGTGAGTCTTTCTACTTCTTCTCCTTTCTTATTGATTATAAGAACAGTAGGCATTCCAACAATTTTGAATTTGTTCCTCAATTGTTCGTTCTCTTCAGAAAGGCTCTGAGTCATATCAACTTTATAAGTAGTGAATTTTGCGAGTTCTTCAATAACTCTCGGTTCTGAAAAAGTTAATGCATCTAACTCTTTACATGGTATGCACCAATCCGCGTAGAAATCAATTACCATGCTTTCATTTTTCATTAATGTTTGCTCATACTTAGCTTCTGAGAACCTTTGCCATTCGGGCGCCTGATTCCTGGCGGGAATAAGAGCATGGATCGAAATCGCAATCACAATCATTGAAAAGACTAATTTGACCAGTCGGAACGTCTTTACATTATTTGCCATTTTATCAATGAACAACAAATAAAGTGAAGCCAAAATTCCAAAGACCGGCAGTAGAAATCTATTTACATCTTTAGGTAAGAGAGGACCGACAAAATAGATAGCCATTCCAAGAAGTAGGAATCCGAAGATATGTTTCACTCCCTCCATCCAGTCTCCCGCGCGAGGAAGTTTTTTAATCTTACCCGAAAATAGTGCTAAGAGGAGATAAGGAAAACCTAACCCGAGAGCCAGAACAAAAAACATTAGGAACCCGTAAAGAGGATCTCCTTTTGCGGCGACGTAAGTAACTAAACCGAGAACAAAAGGTCCAATACATGGTGCCGCCACAATTCCCATAGTTAATCCCATAAAGAACGCTCCGAAGACACCACCTTTAGCCCCGCCGGCTTTCATCACCCATGAATCTGGAAGTTTGAATTCATATACGCCGAATTGACTTAACGCGAGTATTACGAAGAGAAGCGCAATTCCAATTAATACAAACATATTCTGCATCAAAGTACCAAAGAGCGCACCGCTGAGCGATGTAACAACTCCTATGACCGAATAAGTTAGAGCCATTCCCAAGACATATAAAATTCCCAATAAAAAGAGACGGCTTGTGCGCCCCTCACTTTGCCCTCCGAAATAACCTATTGTGATTGGAATGAGAGGATATACACATGGCGTTAAATTTAAAGCCAGACCTCCAATAAAAACTAAAATTAAACTTAGAAAGAGACCGCTCTTTTCAAGTGTTGAGGCGATAGAGTTATCATCTTCTTTTTCAACGGTTAACTCAGCTTTGGAGATTTCAGTAGTTTCATCCGGAGCCACTTTATTAGAATTTGATTCCAGACTGTCTACCTTAGCGTCAAGCTTTTGAACATCGGCTACTTCACTGGCACCAATTACCTCGATAAGTAGATCTGTGGATGTGCTTGTCGGGGGCATACATGTTTGGTCGTTGCATGCCTGGAAATTAAATTGTACCGGGAAAGAGAACTTACCATTTGGAGTGTTTTTATTGAGAGAAAAGGTAAGCTCAATTTTTATTTTATCACTATAAACCGAAACCGGTTTTTCCGAGAATTCGAATTTTAGATCTTGTGCCTTAGGATAAACTGCATTTTGAAGTGTTATTTTATTGCTCTTAACTGTCAAACTCGAGGCAATTAAAAATTCATCGTATGGTTTGTTTGAATTAATATGCCACGATTCTGCAATCTGAGCATTAAGAACAACTTTGAATTGTGTACCCGGGCTGACCGTCAGATTATTCTGCACGAATTTTATTTTAACTAAATCAGTCTGATCAAATTGAGCAGATACAAATTGCGAAGTGAAAAATAGACAGATTGCAAACAATTTATTGATATTCATGATATTCTCTTAATTGATTTCAGAGTAACAAATTTTTGTGATGGTTGAGAAGAGCTATTATTTTCTCCATCTCTGTACTATTGGGAATCTTCTTCCGTAACCAAATGCTTTTTTTGAGACACGAAGAACCGGCGCGGCTTGTTTGCGCTTAAATTCGTTTAAATCAACCATGCGTAATACTCTTTGAACTAATTCCTTGTTCCCGATGGATGAGAAAATCTCTTCAATCTCTTTTTGCTCCTCCAGATACATCTCCAATATGTTATCTAACACATCGTATTCCGGAAGTGAATCTTGATCGGTTTGATTTGGGCGCAATTCCGCCGATGGGGCTTTTGCGATTATCGATGCCGGAATTATCTCTTCTGTCCGGTTGATATGGTTTACAATCTGATAAACTTGAGTTTTGTAAACATCGCCAATAACCGCTAAAGCACCGCACATATCGCCGTACAAAGTTGCATATCCAGTAGCAATCTCGGACTTATTTCCCGTGGTGCAAAGAAGATATCCGTGTTTGTTGGATAAAGCCATTAAGTATAAACCGCGTACCCGCGATTGCAAATTTTCCTCGGTTATATTTTCGTCCAAACCTTTAAATGATTCACTCAACATCTCGAGCGCTTTATCAACAACAGGTTGAATAGAAATATTTTCCGATGAGGTTTCCAATTTCGAAATCAATTTTTGTGAATCGGTTAAGCTTCCGTTACTTGAATATTTGGAGGGCATCATAACAACGTGAACATTTTCGGCGCCCATTGCCTTAACAGCAATATAAGCAACCAGTGCTGAGTCGATTCCTCCGCTTAAACCAACAAGAACTTTTTTAAATCCGGTTTTTCTTACGTAATCTTTTAATCCCAATATAAGCGCATTAAGTACTTCATCTTCAAAATTTCCTTCGACCTTCGTTATCTCCTCATATTTTTTCTTCGTATCGTAAATGAAATAATCTTCATCAAACACTTTTCCAAGCATGTCAAGAGCGCCGGTTTGATTGAGACACATACTCGCTCCGTCGAAAATTAATTCTGTTTGTGCACCTACGCAGCATACATAAACCAGAGAGCACTTATCGTTGCGTGTCAACATTGAGAGCATTTCCAATCTTTCCCGGCGTTTTCCAAAAGAGTATGGACTAGCGGAAATATTTATCAGAATAGTCGCGCCGTCGTCAACAAGTTTCTGAACCGGATCGACCGTGTAGCGTCTATGTTTCCAATAATCGGCATCGTTCCAGATATCCTCGCAAATCGATATTCCAAGTTTTTCCCCTTTGAATTCGTAAACAGATACATCCTTGGCAGATTCAAAATAGCGGACTTCATCAAATACATCATAATTAGGAATTAGGGTCTTACTTTGGATGAAACGAATTTTGCCTTCAAAACAAAGAACTGCCGAGTTATAAACACCGGTGCCGATATTATCTTCGAAATCTTCTGTAATAGACCCGAAGATCAAACCAACATCTTTTGTTTGCATCGCTATTTCTTCTGCACTTTTTATTACTGCTTTACGGAACTCTTTCTTTTCTACAAGATCGAGCGGCGGATATCCGCAAAGGAATAATTCGGAAAAGATAACTAAGTCCGCTCCATCTCTGCATGCACGCTCGTAACCCAGAAGTATTTTTTCGGAATTACTTTTTAAGTCGCCGATAATCGGGTTAAATTGACAGACTGCTATTTTCATTTATCGGAATTCAATATATCTTTTGATCAAAGTTAGTAAGAAGGAGAGTATTTTCAAATCTTTTGAGAGAATTGTTTGAAAATATTTCGAACCTTTACTGAAACTGAGCGTCTTATTTACCAGAAATAATTAATGAGGTGATATGATGAGAGATAGATTATACCGTTCGCGAAGAATAAAAGTGTTTGGAGGAGTTGCAGGAGGACTTGCACAATATTTTAATATAGATCCGATTATTGTAAGGATACTATTTGTAGTTTTCACACTAATGCACGGAATGGGATTGGTGCTCTACATAATCCTCTGGATTGTAGTTCCCGAAGAACCGTTTGAAAATGCTTATCCAATCAAAGATGATGAGACAAAGACCGATGATCATTCTTCCAATTTTGCATCTGCAAGCAATGATGGTGTTCCCCCGGTGGTTAAAAAAAATGGATCGGGGAGAATTATTGCCGGTACAATTTTAATTGCGCTCGGTGTCATATTTTTTGCCGACCGGTTTATTCCTACATTCGATTTTAGAGATATCGTTCCGATAGCATTTGTTCTGCTCGGAGGTTTATTAATTTGGAATTCATTGAAAAAGTAACGGAGAGATAAAATGAAAACTGGAAAATTATTTTGGGGTTTCTTTCTATTGACCCTCGGAGCTCTGTTTTTACTCTCGAAATATGATTTGCTTTCGTGTTCATTTGGTTTTGTTTGGGATATTTGGCCCTTAATTTTTGTCTTCTGGGGAGCGCTTGTAATCTTCAAAGAAACATTCGCCCGTCCTTTCATCAACTCGCTTTTCGGTATCTTCTTAGCGTTGATGTTATTCGGAATTATGGAGAATGGTATCAACAGTTTTGATTTTTCAGAAAGCAATGAAGTCTTTTCAGAATTTTATGAAGAGAATTACGACCCCGGAATTAAAACGGCAGACTTGGAGATCAGTTCCGGAGCGGGTTTATTTATTATACGCGGCAGTACCGATAAGTTAGCTGAAGGAAAAACGAAAGGAAATATCGCTGAGTACGATTTTGAATTGTGGAAAGATGATGACCACGCTAATGTGCGTTTTAAGCTTCACAAACGGAATTTTAATTTTTTCCGTGGAAGGTTTAAGAATCAGCTTGAAGTTGCTTTGAATCAAAATCCTGTGTGGGATATTAATTTAAATATAGGCGCGTCAAAATCAAATTTCGATTTGACGGAATACAAAGTTAAAAACGTTTCACTTCATACCGGAGCTGCCAGCGGACGTATTAAGCTGGGAGACAAATTTGATTCTACAACTGTTGATATTCATATGGGTGCCGCAAGCATTACCGTTGAAATTCCAAAAACATCCGGCTGCTCTATCAACAGCGATATGGCATTGGTCTCGAGAGATTTTTCCGGTTTCAATAAAAAATATTCCGGTTATTATGAAACCGAAAATTTTAAATCCTCGTCGAAAAAGATATTTATTAATGTTGAAGGTGGGGTATCATCAATCAAAGTGAAGCGGTATTAAGTGCCATTTTCGTGATCATGATCGTGTTCTTCTTTTTTTGCGGATTTGTTTCGGCGGAATCCATAAAAATTTTTTCATTACCACACAATTATCATCGTCAAACTGAACTCCTTCACTACGAAGGAGTTCTTCCATAAGTTTCATATCTCCGAAATGAATTTTGCCGGTCAATGCGCCGTGTCTGTTAACTACGCGATGGCAAGGCAGTCCGCTTTCTTTCGTACCATTTAGTGCCCAGCCAACAGTCCGCGCAGCAGATCGGATCCCGCATGCTTCAGCAATGGCTCCATATGTGGTTACTTTTCCTCTTGGAATTTTGGCAACTACTTTATAGACACGATCAAAAAAATCTGATTTTTTTTTCATGTTTTTATTGTAGCGAAGATTTCCAATCTGCGCTTAGTGAATAGATTAGAAATCTGTTCTACATTTATTCACCCATTACTTTTATCAGAACTCTCTTTCTTCTCTGCCCATCGAATTCAGCGTAGTAAATTTGCTGCCATGGTCCAAAATCCAATTTTCCGTCAGTAACCGGAACGATCACTTCATGATGAACCAACAAACTTTTCAAATGCGCGTCTCCGTTATCCTCACCTGTTCTATGATGCCGGTAATCGGATTTAAACGGCGCCAAATTCTCAAGCCATTCATCAATATCCTGAATCAATCCGCTTTCGGCATCATTAACATAAATACCGGCTGTAATGTGCATGGCAGAGACCAAAATCATTCCATCCTTGATACCGCTTTTCTTAAGCGCCTTTTCAACCTCGGCGGTGATATTGATATATTCTCTTCTTTTAGATGTGTTAAACCAAATGTGTTCTGTGTGAAATTTCATAAAGCTCCTTCAATATTTCGTATATCGTTTACTTTGCTGTTCGGTTGAATCTGCTAGTCGTTCTGCAAGTGTTCTGATAAGTTTCTTTGAAATATCTGGATAGAGTTTAATTAGATCATCCAGCTCACCTTCAATAGAAAGAAGATTACAATCGGTGAGTGCTTTAAGAGTAGCATTTCTCGGTCTGTTTAGAATCATGCTTATCTCTCCAATCATATCACCGGCATTTTCAAATTCAGTAATTTTTCTATTGTTCTTGAAGACGCCAACTTTCCCCTCTACCAGAACAAAAATGCACTTTGCTTTCTCCCCTTCAGCGGCAATCACGTCATCTTTTTTAAAATATTTCATTGTAGACATACTTCACCCAAATTAGTTCTGCGTAAACTTGAGGAGATATTCTTTAATAAAATTATTTATTTCTCCGTTCATTACACCTTGAGTATCGGAAGTTTCCCAGTTAGTACGATGATCTTTAACCATGTTGTAAGGATGAAAAACATAAGAGCGGATTTGACTTCCCCACTCAATTTTCATTTTAGTTTTTTCAATTTCATCGGCGGCGGCAGTCTGCTTATCCAACTCAATCTGATATAAACGCGATCTTAACATTTTGAAAGCATTAGTTTTATTTTGAAGCTGCGAACGTTCCGTCTGACAGGCGGCAACAACTCCTGTGGGTATATGTGTTAGCCGGACTGCGGTTTCAACTTTATTAACATTCTGTCCGCCTTTGCCTCCCGAGCGGAATGTATCAATCCGTAAATCGGCGGGATTGATATCTATTTCAATCGTGTCGTCAATTTCGGGAATGACGAACACGGAAGCGAATGAAGTGTGACGGCGTTTGTTTGAATCGAACGGAGAGATACGCACCAAACGATGCACACCGTTTTCCGCTTTCAAATACCCGAATGCAAATTCCCCTTCAACTTCAATTGTGGCGCTTTTTATTCCGGCTCCGTCTCCATCAAGCCAGTCAACCAAATTCATTTTGTAACCGTTCTTTTCGCCCCAGCGCAGATACATTCGCATCAACATTTCCGCCCAGTCCTGAGACTCTGTTCCGCCTGCGCCGGAGTGAATTGTCATTATACAATTCTTGTCGTCATCACGTCCGCTCAGCATACTTTTCAATTCTAAGTCTGAGTAACTCTGCCCTATCGTATCCAGTTCGGTGTCTATTTCCGCCGTCAGGGCTTCATCCTGTTCAGCAATGGCAAGTTCTAAAAACTCTCTTAGATTTTTTTGCTTGTCATCAATTTTTTTCCAGGCGTTAACCCATATTTCAAGAGATTTTGATTTTTGAAAAAGGGATTGGGCATTTTTCTGGTCGTTCCAGAAACCGGGTGATTCAGCTTGATTGCGGATTTCTTCTATCTGTTTTTCTTTGTCAGCTACCTTAAAGATAACCTCGTAGATTCTCAATCTTCTGTGTAAAATCATTTAATCTCTTTATTTGATCATCGAACATTTTCTATTCCTTTATTTTTTTATTGGGAACGGCTGGTCACCGTTCGGAATTATTCTCGGAAGGGTCACAGACCCTACCCTACGTAGTTAGACTTCTACTTCCATTTTTAATAATGCAGCCGCTAGAGTTTTACCCTGAGCATCATGTTTGAGAGATACTGTACCGCCGCCGCCAAGTGTGTTATGTAACAAAAAATTCAGAGCACGAATGTTTGGCATCTCAAATCTTTCAACCTCACCCAGGCAAATTCCTTCAAAATGTTTTTTAACATTCTCTGTTGTTAAATGCTTCTTAATAATTTCATAACCCTTATCGTCGTAAGCAATGATTCCAACGTTAGCTGCATCGCCTTTATCACCGCTTCTGCCATGCGCTATATCTATCAATTTAATTTTCATTTTTCTTCCCTTTACTTTTAATCATTCCTCGATAGGCCACCATAATATTGCCATGTAAATTTCAGTTTTTATGTCAATATATTTTTTTTTAGAATGTCGTACCCATTTCCCATCAACCATCTTCCAAGCGGTTTACTGCGCTAGGTTTGTATTATTTCAACTTTTGGATGACCAAGTTTCTTTGGCATAAGGGCAGGCCAATAGGCGATAACTTCATTCGGCTTTGGTCTTCCGCCGGCAAATCCGGTTACGCTTGGCGGACCGGTTAAAATCAATGGAGCAATCTCTTTTCCAAATGCTTCAACATCGTGATGGTGATGACTTCGTACACCAATTTTCAAAACCACTTCATTAATTTCATTTTGCTCAGATGCCAATGGACCATGACAAGCATTCACGCCAATAAATTCTGTTTTGATTTCATCGAACTTTAAGCCGAGATTAGAAAGACGGGTGCGAAGAATTTCATCTGCCTTCTTAGCTTTCTCCAATGCATCTGGCCAGCTGTAAGTTAAATTACCGATCGCAGTATAGCCGTCATTATAAGCCATCGAAACTTTATATAAGTCAGTTGCCGGATTGCCTTTAATTCCATAAACTCTAACCCGATCCTTTTCCAACTGTTCCAATTTAATCGAAGTGAAATCTGCTACGCATTCCGGAGTAATATAATTAGTCGGATCGCCTATTTCATACATCAATTGCTCGCTTACCGTCTCCACCGAAACCAATCCGCCCGTGTTCGGATGTTTTGTTATTATAAATTCTCCATTAGGATACGCCTCTGCAATTGGGAAACCAATATTTGCGAGATCGGGCACCGACTTCCAATCACCCAGAAAATTTCCGCCGCTTGCCTGTCCACCGCATTCGAGAATATGCCCGGCAATAACTCCTGAAGCAAGTTTATCCCAATCATCCCAAGCCCATTTGAACTCATGAATCATCGGTGCATAAGTTAGAGATGTATCGGTAGTCCTTCCGGTGATTACAATCTGTGCCCCTTTTTTCAAGGCTTCAACAATTGGGCGTGCACCAAAATAAATATTTGCACTCATCAATTTTTCTTTTACTTCGGAAATTTTTTGTCCGGATTCCATGTTATCCAGCCCGGCGCCGCGCTTCAATAGATCGTCAATTGAATCCAAAATATCATCACCGCTTACAACGCCAATCTTTAATCCTTTAATACCTTGTTTATGAGCGCACTTTACAATTTCTTCAACACAACCCATTGGATTAGCGCCGCCACCGTTGGTAATAACTTTTATATTTTTCTCAGCAATGTGAGGAAGTAAATCTTTCATGATTTGAATTAAATCTTTTGCATATCCCGCAGCCGGATTTCTCTTTTTCTGTTTCTGCATGATGGACATGGTAACTTCTGCAAGGAAATCCATCATCAAATAATCAATGGGACCTTTAGTTACTTGCTGCAAAGGAATTGATTGAAGATCGCCCCAGAAACCGGACCCGGATGCAATTCTAATTTTTTCTTTCAACACAGTGTTCCTATTTTAATATTTTGGCAGAGTTTCATGAAATTTCTAAAGAGCATTCCATTCATCAGCTGAAATCTCACGTTCAATTATACCTTCCACTTCTCTAATCATCATACGAAGTTGTGGAACTGAATATTCTGAATTGGAAGAAATAGTTAAACGATAATGTTTATGAATTAAAAACTGATGTCTAGTTCCGGAATATGGTCTTATAAAACCAAGTTTGCGAAGCTTTTTGATAAACTCATTTCGTTTACATGGATTCCACTGACTCACTTATCGGTTCCCTATTCAAATTAATACCGTTAATTACCGGAAGATTATGTTTTAGTTTTAAGCCGACTAAAATCCAATCTTCTAATACCGATCTAAGTTCCTCTTCACATTCCCGCAAAGTATTCCCAAATGCTATCACTCCTTTACAAGAGGGAATAACACCGGAGAAAGTTCCATCTTCTAATTTATCGTAAAGCGCTTCAGAGATAGCGTTCTCAACATATTCACTTAAAATATATTTTATTTGCATTGTTCACCTCCAATAATTCTATCATTTATCTCTTGCAAAGATATGAAAGGTAAGGTTGGAATAAAAATGAAGTGACTATTTCTCTGCGTGCTTAGCGTTTACTCAGAGCGTTCTCTGCGTTTAAAGCTTTAACGCAGAGGACTTGCCTACCGGCACTCTGCGGTAGGCAGGCGCAAAGTAAAAATCCGCAAAGAACGCAGAGACTTAAAAGATAAGGCAGTAATGAATTATTTTGATTTATTTGATAAATACACTAAATTAACAATAGTGTTAATTATCTATATTTACTGAAAATGAAGAATTTACTGTTAAACGGTTCGCCAAAGTCTGTTTTAAGTACAAAAGATATTGCAAATCTTTTATCAATTAACAAGGAATCTGCTAATGTAACCGCAGCGAGGTACACACGAAAGGGTCTGCTTATAAGATTGAAGCGAGATTTTTATATACCGGTAAACATATTTGAAAAATTTAATGAAAAGGATTTTTTCCAAGCGGCAAACATTATTCAAGTGCCTTCCTATATTTCGTTAATCTCTGCTTTAAGTTATTACAATATTTCTACTCAGCAATTCCAAAACGTGTACGAATCAATAGCTGTCAAAAGAACAAAAAATGTTAATGTGAGAAACATCGAGTTCAATTTTTACCTTGTTAAAAAAAATTTCTATACCGGTTTCACTCTTGAAGACAATTTTTTTATTGCCGAACCGGAAAAAGCTCTTGCTGATATTGTTTATTTAACATCTTTAGCAAAATACAGTTGTGATTTTACGGCTATCAACTTCAAAAGATTGAATAAGAAAATAATTGATGACTATATTCAACTCACAAACAAAAGAACAAAATTATTTTGGGATAGATTATGCAAGACTTACAAAATCTAGAAATATTCGAGATCGAAGTTCTTGAAATTTTGAACAGTATAAGAGTATTAGATAATCTTTACTTCGGCGGCGGTACAATGCTGCGGCTTTGTCATAATTTGAACCGTTACTCTACCGATTTGGATTTCTGGATAGACATTTCGCTTGATTCAAAATCTCTCTTTTCAAAGCTGAAACAAGAATTTCAAAGTCGGTACAAAATTGTTGACGCTGAAAACAAAAAGTTCACTTTGCTGTTCGAGATTAAGTCCACCACTTATAAACGCAACTTGAAGATAGAGATTAGAAAAGAACAGATTGATTTTGACTGGGAACGAAAGATTGCTTTTTCACGATTTACAAATAAACAAGTGACAGTAAAAGGATTAACACTTCAGCAAATGATGAAAAACAAAATTGAAGCGATGTTATCAAGAAAAATTATCCGCGACTGTTTCGATATAGAATTTCTATTGATGCGTGGCGTAGAACTTCCACCCGATAGAGCAAAGCTTGAAGAGATGAAGAAAATTATAGATTCGTTTAAGGATCGTGATTATAAAGTAACGCTTGGTTCTATCCTGGATGAAAAAGAAAGAAAATTTTATTTAGAAAACAGATTCAGACTTTTGAAAGAAGAAATAAATAGAAAATTAATTGAATTGTGATAAAAAATATTTAACATTTTATATATGAAAGGTTAGTTTGGAATGAAAATGAAGCGATTAAATCTATGCCCTCTTTGCGTCTTCTCTGCGAACTCTGCGTTTTCTTAGCGCCCTTTGCGGTAAAATCTTTTAAATGCAGAGAACGCAAAGAAAAATTAAGTATAAATAAAATTGAAGGTTTAGAATTAAATTTTACATTCTCGATTCGTAATTCTTAATTAAACTAAAACCGCTTTATACCCGTAACAATGCAATCCGGATTTTCCTTCATCTTGTATTTTGCGGAAGATCATTTTTACTTCTGCGCCGATCTCAACTTTGTTTACATCGCAATCCGCAACCTGAGCGGTAAGACGAACTCCATCATTCAATTCTATAATTGCTACTACATAAGGAGTTTCCTTGGAAAATTTATCCGGTCCAACGCGAATTATTGTGAATGTTAAAATTTTCCCTTCTCTGCTCAGCTGTACTGTCTCAAAACTTTTTGTTTTGCATTTAGGGCAAACCAATCTCGGCGGAAAAGAAATGTGTCCGCACTGTTTGCATTTGCCTGCTTCAAGACGGTAACGCTGAGGAACTTCACGATGATATCTTGGACTGATCATACTGCCTCCAATATGTGAATTACACAACTTGCACCCGAACCGCCCATGTTTTGAGTTAAACCGTACTTTGCATTTTTAACCTGGCGTTCACCGGCATTTCCGGTTAATTGTTCATAACATTCTATGATCTGTGCTACACCTGTCGCACCAACCGGATGTCCTTTAGATTTTAATCCCCCGCTTGTATTGATTGGAATTTTTCCGCCGATTGATGTTGATCCGTTTTCCGCGGCTGCACCGCCTTTGCCTTTTTCAAAAAATCCTAAATCTTCAGTGACAACAATTTCTGCGATGGTGAAACAATCATGTACTTCGGCAAAATTAATATCGGTTGGTTTTAGTCCGGCTTGTTTGTAAGCTTTCTCAGCCGCAACGGAAACACATTTCAATGCGGTCAAACTTTCTCTGCTGTGAAGCGCGATCGTATCAGATGCTTGCGCCGACGCGACAACTTTCACATAAGGTTTTTTCAATTGCTTTGCGTAATCAACAGAGCAAACGATTACCGCAGCGCCGCCGTCACTAACCGGCGAGCAATCAAGCAATCGCAGTGGATCGGCAACCATAGTTGCTTTCATTACTTGTTCGAGAGTTACAGGTGAACGGAACTGCGCATTCGGATTCATCGAACCGTTTTTATGATTCTTCACTGCAACATGTGCTAGTTGTTCTCGCGTAGTTTTATATTGATGCATGTGCGCTCGTGCTATCATCGCGTACAATCCGGGGAAAGTAATTCCATTATAAACTTCATACTCTTGATCGGCGGCGGTAGCCAATGCATCTGTAACATCTGCACCGTCTGTCATCTTCTCAACTCCGCCTGCAAGAACAATTTCACTTTGTCCCGAAGCAACTTCAAAATAAGCTTGGCGAAATGCCGCACCGCCGGATGCGCAAGCAGATTCAACTCTTGTTGCCGGAACAGGTGCAACGCCAAGATAATCTGCCATAACTGCACCGATATGTTCTTGTCCTACAAATAATCCGCCGGACATTGTTCCGACATACATGGAATCAATATGATCAACTCCGGAATTTTCTATTGCTTGTAAAGATGCTTCAACAAAAATATCCCGCAGAGATTTTTTCCACAGCTCACCGAATTTTGTCATTCCAACACCAATTACTGCTACATCTCTTCCCGCAAAGCGGGATTTCATTTCCCCGTAAATCGGGATTTCACTTCGTTCAACATTCAACATATCAATTTTCTCCCTATTCGTTAAGGATAATTTTTTTTCGGAACTTTGCGTACTGACCGTAATCCAAATAAATTTTATCGTTGTCGAGCATATCTCTAAGCTTGGGAGCTAAGTCTCTAACTTTATCTATTTCGTTTGTAACTTTATAAATGAATCCATCGCTTCCGGCGCCAGAACCAAACGAGACCATAAAAATTTTATCACCGGGTTTTGCTACATCAAGAATTGCAGCAAGTCCCGTTGGAGAAGAACCGGAATAAGTGTTTCCCATCCACGGTGAGATCCAACCGACTTCCATTTGTTCTTTTGTGAATCCTAATTTCTTTCCTGCTTCTTGCGGAAATTTTCCGTTAGGCATATGGAAAACAGCAAATTGAAAATCTTTTGGAGACAATTCCGATTTTTCGAGCAAATTTTTTCCGGCGTTATGAATGTGTTTAAAGTATGCCGGTTCACCGGTAAATCTTCCGGCGTGCCGCGGATAATATTCATGCTCGCGCCGCCAAAAATCCGGTGTATCGGATGTGTAAGAATTAGTAAAAAGAATTTCTGCAATTACATTTTCTTTACCCATGATGAATGCAGCACCTCCGGCAGATGCGGAATATTCCAGCGCATCACCGGGCGCACCTTGAGAAGTGTCAGCGCCGATTCCGAGCGCATATTCCATTTCACCGGCTTTAACCAAACTGTAAGCAACGTACATTGCTTCAGTTCCGGCTTTGCACGCAAATTCATAGCTCGCAACGTGAACATGCGGACCGATTCCGAGTGCGTCAATCAAAACAGTTGCGCTTGGTTTTACAGCATAAGGGTGAGATTCCGAACCAATGTAAACAGCTCCAATTTTCTGTGGATCGATTCGTGCGCGCTGAAGTGCATAGCGTGTTGCTTCAACAGAAATTGTGATTGTGTCTTCATCAAGTCCCGGAACAGTTTTTTCGTAGAGCATCAATCCGCGTTTAATAGCTTCGGGATCAGCACCCCACTGTTTAGCGATTAGATCCACTTTAATTCGATAACGCGGCAGGTAAGAACCGTAACCAACTATTCCAATCATGTTATCCTCTCTGTTTTATGTCTGATAGTTAATTAAAAGTGATACATACTTTGATTGTCATTCTAAGTTCCTTCCCCAATAAAGTGGAGGAAGCAAAATGATGATTGCCAAAATACTTTTAAAATATTTCTAAGTATATATTAACTATTAGAGACTTCTGAAGAATTATAAATGGCACACAGATAAACACTGATTAAACGGACCTGCCTACCGCAGGCAGGTCTACGCAGATCAAAATCCGTGAAAATCTGTCAAATCCGTGCTATCCGTGTGCTATTAAAAATGTTGACATTCTGCACAATCTTGTTTTTCAGAAGTCAGTATTACATGAATTCCTAGTGATAACAGAAATAGTATTTAACTAATTGAAATGTTTCTAAGAGGAAGTTAGGAATAGATTAATCAACTTTCTACAAATTTTTTTAGTATTTGAGAGGCAATTTGTTTCGGTGAAATATTTTCATCGCAATCGAACCAATTAATTTCTTTTGTTTTTCTGAACCATGTCATCTGCCTTTTCGCAAAGCGGCGCGTATTTCTCTTTATAAGTTCAACCGCGCGTTCAAGAGTTATCTCACCTTCGAGATAAGAGATAATTTCTTTATAACCGACCGTATTTAGCGCGTTAATATTTTTAGAGAATCCAGATGCTAAAATATTTTTTACCTCATCAACCAAACCTTGCTCAATCATTTCGTCTACACGGCGTTCTATGTTTGAGTACAATATTTTTCTCTCCCAATTCAAACCGTACTGTACAAATTCCATATCAATCAACCGTTTATGATCTGTTTGAAATTTAGAGATTGGCTGACCGGTTATATGATAAATCTCAAGTGCGCGCATTACACGTTTCCAATTTTGCGGTAGCATTTTAGAAGCGCTTTCCGGATCGTTTTTTTTCAATTGCTCATATAAAAAATCGTTACCGAATTCTTCGCGCTGCTTCAGTAACTCCTCGCGGTAATCGGCATCATTATCCACCGTGCCGAATATTCCATCAACTAAAGCTCTTATATATAGCCCGGATCCACCCACCACAACCGGTATTTTTTTCTCATCTAGAAGTCTATTTATTATGATTAATGAATCATTCTCAAATTTGCTCACATTATAATCTTCATCAGGATCTAAAAGATCGATGAAGTGATGTTTATGTTGCGCAAGTTCATTTTCAGTCGGCTTAGCCGTACCGATATTAAGAGTTTTAAAAATCTGGCGGCTATCTGCCGAGATAATTTCCGTATGCAATTTCTCAGCTAGAGAAATTCCTACTTTAGTTTTACCGGAACATGTCGGTCCAACAATCACTATTACTTTTCTTGCCATCCCTCTTTTCCAATAAGTGGAACAAAAGCAAAGTATGGAACATCTCGCGATTGGAATTGATCGTCAGAAATTTTTGTTATTATTTGAAGCGACTGTATTTTTTTATCGCCAACAGGAATAACCATTTTTCCGCCAACCGCAAGCTGCTTTTTTAAGTTAGGCGGAACAGATGGCCCTCCCGCTGTTACAATAATTCCGTCGTAAGGTGAAAACTCCTGCCAGCCAAGAGTGCCGTCACTGCATCGTGCAGCAATTTTCAGATGCAACTTATCAAACATTTTGGTTGCGGAATCATAAAGATCGTGATGACGCTCAATAGTAAATACTCTTGCGCCAATAGCTGAGAGAATCGCTGCCTGATATCCTGAACCGGTACCAATTTCCAATATTTTTTTATTCGGCTGCGGATCTAGGGCTTGCGTCATATACGCAACGGTATACGGCTGGGATATTGTTTGTCCCATTCCAATCGGCAGAGCAACATCCGTGTACGCATGCTGCTTCATTATATCAGGAACGAATAGATGCCGTTCGACGCGCATGAAGGCTTCCAAGACATCTTTGTTCACGATCCCCTTTTTCTTGAGAATCTCTACAAGTTCTTTTCTTTCAGATTCGTACATTTCCGTATAAGATATTAATTTTGCATCGCAAAGATAAAAACTTAGAGAACAATTTTTTCATTTAATTGGAATAGAAAAAATGTTTACAACAATTTCTGCACAGTTCTAGTGTCTAAAAAAATTATTAATCAAAGTTGATTGGTATTAACAACAATATTATATTTGCTACGTAAAATTTGTTCTATAGATTTTGATATGCGGGAATAGCTCAGTTGGTAGAGCGCAACCTTGCCAAGGTTGATGTCGCGGGTTCGAGTCCCGTTTCCCGCTCTACCGATCCCGATTTCTATCGGGATTTCCTTTTTAAGAAATATTTTAATTTTGGTGCTGTACCGCAGCCGGGCAAGCGTGGCTTAAGGTCCCGAAAAAAATCTTCGGGATAAAGTAGGTCTGCAACCCCGCCGAAGGCGGGGCGAATCCGACCGGCGCAAATTTGAAATAATGATTTTAGTTTTTACAAGGTGCTGTACCCAAGTGGCTTAAGGGGAAGGTCTGCAAAACCTTTATTCGTCGGTTCGAATCCGACCGGCACCTCTATCAAAACATACAAAACCTATACTTGTGGTTTATATTTTACTTAGCTATAAAGACAAGAAACGTTACATTGGTTTTACTGATAATATCAAGCGCAGACTTCTCGAACACGATTGAGGAAAAGTTATATTAACTAAGAACCGAAGACCCGTAAAATTAATTTATTCTAAGAAATTTAAGAATAAATCCGATGCTATGGTAAGAGAAAAATATTTCAAGACTCATTCCGGAAGAAATTTTTTAGATTCGATTGGTAAATAAGTATTCATATGTTGAAGGTCTGCAACCCCGCCGAAGGCGGGGCGAATCCGACCGTCACCTCAAATATAAAGTCAAATAAAAAGCTCTGTCAGCGCAGAGCTTTTTAATTTTTAAATTTGTCCCCAATTAATTCGAGCGTTGTATTCATGGAAAATTCTATTTCTCTCTTTGAAAGATATATTGATGTACAAGAATCTCAACTTCACGGCAAAGGGCTTTTTGCGAAGATCGATATCCCCGAAGAAGAAGTGCTAACAATTATAAAAGGAGAATTTATAGACGGATTTGAATGCGTGCGTAGAGAGGAAGAAAACAATACCTACATCTTCTGGCATTGCGATGATAACTATATTGACGTAAAGAATGAATCGATGCGGTACTTAAATCACGATTGCAATCCGAACTGTTACGTGGATGAGAGAGATGAGACTACACTTAATTTAATTTCAGGTAAAGAGATTAAAGCCGGTGAAGAAATTACCATAGATTATGATTATGAAGAGATATATCTTTCATGTAATTGTTTTACATGTCAAACTAAAAAAGTTGGATGAAGAAGGATTGTGAATCAAGATTATTCGGAAATTGTACACGCACATTTATACCCTCTCATTACTCTTCAGAACTATAAACTCTAATTTAAAGTACATGCCTATATTTCCTGAATTAATTTAATCCTGGTTTTAAGTTAGAATATTGTCTTTTGCATTGCGATAAAAAGAATTATCAGTAAAATTATAATTGAAGGAATGAATATTACCGAACTCCATTTTTTCATCTTAATAACTCACCTTACGCAAAAGTTTTGTCTCCGTGTAACTCGGTGACTTCTCGGTGGCACTCTGTGCAATAAAACCAAAAAATAACACGGAGAAAATGTCCTTACTTCCGTTCTTACGTAATGTGACTTAATAATCTTCTCTGTTAAAAAAGTATAACTTTTATGATTTTGTCATTTCCGTTTGATATATCATATTCAAGTGGTAAGTATATCTCAGAATTTGGAAGAAGATAATGTCTTTCCTCACCAAGTTCGTTTGTTATTCAAAGAACCTTTCCATTTATTATAAAATTGGATAGATAGAAATTCCTAATCCTCTCGTCAAATATCTCCTAAAAATTTTCCAATCAATTTTCGCCTTTAACAAGATATCTCTTAATTTTTTGTGTAGTGGTTTTTTCAAATTCTTGTTCACGGATATAAAATTTCTTGATCTGTTTGTGTTGCGCAAGTTGCTGGTTGACTTTTTCAACTTCTTCGGAGATAATTTTATTCAGCAAAGTGTCATCAATCTGTATGTGATTCATCTCCGCTAATTCGATTATAGCTTCGGCATCAACAACAACCTGTGCGGAAATAATTTCACCCTGCTTTGGGTCTTCATCCCCAAACACAAGACATTCTTGAATGAACGGACTACGGTTCATAATATCTTCAACCTCCTCGGGAAAAACATTTTTACCACTCTTGGAGATTATTACATTTTTCTTTCTTCCGTTAATGTGCAAAAAATCATCCTCATCCATATATCCGATATCACCGGTCTTAAACCAGCCATTTTCAAAAGTATCATCAGTTGCCTTTTCATTTTTATAGTAGCCGAGCATTACACTCGGGGCTTTAGCCCAAATTTCTCCGCTCCCGTTCTCATCTGGATTATTAATTTTTATTTGGACATGAGGAAGTGGAATCCCAGCCGCATCATCTTTAAACGCATCAGTTCTGTTCAAAGTTAGTATAGGAGAAGTTTCGGTTAAACCGTATCCTTGGATAAAATTAAATCCGAATTCTCGTAATCCTTTTGCGACCAATGGATCCGGCGCGGCTCCTCCTGCAATAAACAATCTGACTGATCCGCCGAATTTTTCATGAAGTTCATGAAAAACTTTTTTCTTAACATCCTTCAATCCCATCATTGTAAAAAGATTTGTAAACTTCATAAGGGGCGGAACGATAACCGACTTCACTTTATCATCTTTAATTCCTTTCATAACGCGCTTAAACATTTTATCATAGAGAAGCGGAACCCCAAGAAGTATTGTGGCTCTTACTTTTTGAAGATCGTCAACTACGGTTTTCAATGATCTGGCGTAATGAACCGATGCGCCTGAATAAAGCGGGCAGAGCATTCCACATGTGCATTCATATGTATGATGCATCGGCAGAACGGAAAGGAATCTGTCCTCTTTTTCGATCAGTACCATGCTTACCATATCAACCAAGTTGGAGGAAAGATTTTTTTGAGAAAGCATAACGCCTTTAGCACGACCGAGAGAGCCTGAAGTAAAAATTATCTCCGAAAGGTCATCGGGATTTATTGCTGGCAATTCTTCCACATGCAACGGTTTTGCCTTCCTTATCAGATCATACATCTTCAAGAACTCTTTATCCTCCTGAGTTTCATCCATACAGATATAGTTCTTAAGTTTTTTCAAAAAACTTCTTCCCTCAGCAATCATGCTTGCATAACTCCCTGAAAAGACTATTGCCTCTGCGTCCGATTCGTGAAGGATATTCATTATCTCATTTTTTGTTAAATTTTTATCGATCGGAACCATTACATAATTAAAACACATACCAGTAAGAAAACCGAGCGACCATTGAACTCTGTTCTCGCCGATAATCGCGATATGAGCTCGTTCTTTGATGCCAAGTTCTTTGAGCGCGGAACCGAATCTTAAAATATTCTCAAGAAGTTCTCGATAAGTTAATTTGTTAATAGGCGAGTCGTTCAGATCCTCCAAGGCAAGCTTGGGTCCAAAATTTTTTGCGGAATGAATAACCATCTCCTGAATCGAGTTGATTCCGGGAACGTCATTGAGTTTTAGTTCTTTTTTCATAGTAATCTATTTTTGTTGTTGGATGTTCCGTACTAGACTAAAATGAGGGTATCTCAAAAGGTGTTTTGTCATTTCGGACAAAGTGAGAAACCTTTAAATTCCTAAGTAGAACAAAGATTTCTCAGTCACTCCGTTCCTTCGGAATGGCATTTCCCTTCTTATTTCTGTTTGGCTATCTCAGTTAATATGTTTTTAAGCAGACGATAAAATTTTTCCACATCCGGAATTTTAACGCGCTCATCGGGTGAATGAGCACCTTCAATAGTAGGTCCAAATGAAACCATGTCTAAGCCCGGGTATTTATTACCAAGAATTCCACATTCTAATCCGGCATGAACGGCTTTCACTTCGGGTTCTTTTGAGAATAAATTTTTAAAAACATCTTTTGAAAGTTTTAATACTTTCGATTCCATGTTTGGCTGCCATCCCGGATAACCATCTCCGACCTTTACAGTGGCTCCACTTAATTCAAATACCGATCGAACAACCCGGGCTATATTTCTTTTAGAGCTTTCGATAGAACTACGCTGGCTCGTTCCAATTCTAAGTTCAGCACCATCTTCAACGACTGTTGCAAGATTTGTAGAGGTCTCAACAAGATTTGGTATATCGGGGCTCATGCTGATCATTCCGTGAGGCATAGCTAAAATAGCATTAATGACTTTCTCCTTAAGCGAATTTTTATATGCGCCGTCAATTTTTACAGAAGCTAAATCAGTTTTCTCAAACGTTACTTTGAAATTGTTTTCGACATTTTTGAATTCGATAACCGATTCAAGAAAATACTCATTAATTATTTCTCTTGCCTTTGACTCAAAATCGGGATGCATAAAGATGACTGCTTCGGCTTCGCGTGGAATAGCATTTCTCTTAGAACCACCGCTAATGAAGGCGAGTTGGAAATTAAATTTGGAAAGACGGTCTAAAAACATCCCAAGAAGTTTTATTGCATTAGCTCTTCCATCAGCTATATTGATCCCTGAGTGACCCCCAAGTAAACCGGAAATAGCGAGTGCAAAGGGTTGATTTCCATCAATAATTTGTTCCGATTCAATTTTATAAGTTCCTAATGAATCCATTCCACCAGCACAACCAACATAAAATGCTCCATCCTCTTCAGTATCAAGATTAAGCAATGTTGTACCGGTTATAAATCCTTTTTGTAGATTGTTAACGCCGGTTAAACCGGTTTCTTCATCTACAGTAAATAAAAGTTCAAGCTGTCCATGCTCGAAATCGTCATCGCAAGCTACGGCAAGCGCTGCGGCAGCTCCAATTCCATTATCTGCGCCAAGTGTGGTTCCATCGGCTTTAATCCATTCACCGTCTCTTATCAACTCAATCGGGTCATTTAAAAAATCATGTTCTGTATTTTTATTTTTTTCGCAAACCATATCAACATGACTCTGCAACACAACGGTTGGCGCTCCTTCGAATCCCGGTTTGGGAGGAATTTGGATTACTATATTTCCCGTTTCATCCTCTTTCATGCTAAGATTATTTTGTCCGGCAAAATTTCTGAGGTATAAACGGATTCTCTCCTCACTCTTTGACGGACGCGGAACGCGGCTAATCTCGTAAAATTTTTTCCATAATGTGGAAGGGGTTAATCCATCAATTGCATTGGCTGGCATTTTTACTCCGTGAATATTTTATTTATAGAATAGTTTCTTATTTAACTGTGCCGGATGTTGAGTATATCGCCATCCTTCACTATATATTCCTTTCCTTCCAAACGCCATGTCCCTGCCTCTTTACATTTTGGAAAAGAACCGTGTTTTAGAAAATCTTCATAATGAACGACTTCTGCGCGGATAAAACGATTAAAGAAATCCGTGTGAATTACACCGGCGGCCTGAGGTGCAGTGTAATTTTTTTTAATTGTCCAAGCTCGGCATTCATCTTCTCCAACGGTAAAGAAAGATTGAAGCCCGAGCATTTCATACGAGGTGCGTAAAATTTTGCTGAGCGCAGATTCCGCTATTCCATAATCCTGCATAAAAGTTGCGCGGTCTTCCTCGCTCATTTGAGAAAGCTCCAGCTCGATTTTAGCGAAGAATGGAATTATTACCGCGGAAGTTTTTTCAAGTTTTGTTTTAAGCTGTTCAATTTCAGAATCAACTTTCGAAATGAAATTCTCATCGTAATTTATTGCGATGGCAAGCTGTTTAATTGTTAGAAGCTGATATCCAGAAAGAATTTTGGTCTCGTTATCATCGAGGTGAAGTGTCCTGAGGGGTAATTCATTTTCGCAATGAGCAAGACATTTTTCAATCAGCGGCAGTTCACGTTTCATCTTTTCATCTTTCGTCTTTAGTACGTCTCTTTTTAATTTTTCTAGACGTGTTTCCAAAAATGCCAGATCGGAAAGAAGAAATTCAACTTCGAGAAACTCGATATCCCGAAGAGGATTGATAGAATTCATAGGATGAGCTACCGAATCATCATGAAACCCGCGAATAATGTAAAATAACGCGTCATTATTTTTGACGCCGTTCAAGAAAGTTGAAGTGATCTTAACCTTGTTATCATCGGACATTTTTAATCCGGGTAGATCGAATACTTCAATAGTGGCATTAACCTGTTTCTTGGGATTAAAAATTTTAGTAAGCTCGTTCAGCCTATCATCCGGCACTTTGACTACTTCTATTGATGCCTCTTCTTTCTGTGCTTGAGAAGAGCTTGGTCCATTGCCTGAAAGTGTATTAAAAAGAGTTGTTTTACCTGAAAACTGAAGTCCTACAAGACCTATTTGCATTGATTTCTCTAAAATTAGACTGAACAATTTCTTCTCAAATATAACTAAATTATGTTGTAATTCGGATATCCGAATAATCAAGAAAAAGATGATAGGTCATTTATGAAACAATTTGAGTATGCAGAGAAATTTCTTCAAGGACAGAACTTACTTTCAGGCAAGAATTTAACTCGCCCTCATAAACAACTGCTTTCCCTTTCACATGCGCTTCAAAAGCGAACCCCCGGGCAACTTCATAAGTACAATGAACTGCTTTGGTTATTTGATTGATAACATCGTCAAATGAATGCCAATCATCGTTATATAGAACCACCTTGTACGGAAGTCCTACTTTCACTTCCTCATCAAGTTCAGATTCAATTATTCCGGTTGGTTTTTCTTCGCTCATAATCTCGGCTGATTTCTAATTTCAAATTATAAAATTGCGTTGCAAAAATAAATTTTCTTTATATTTGGTAATATAAAGAAAACATATGTTAACACATTCATCAAAATTCTGAGGAGGATAAATGAAAATTGCCGTTTGCGTTAGTCATGTTCCGGATACTGCGGCAAAAATTAATATCGGAAATGACGGAATTAATATTGATCAATCCGGCGTTACATTCGTTGTAAATCCTTATGACGAATTTGCAGTAGAAGAAGCACTTAAATCGAAAGAAAAATTTGGCGGAGAGACAGTAGCTATAAGTCTGGGCAGCGATGCGAATAAAGAATCTTTACGCAAAGCACTTGCTATGGGGATTGATAATGCAGTGTTACTGAAAGAGAACGGTTACCGAGATTCATTATCGGTTGCTAAAGCGCTCGCTGATGAAATAAAAGTTCAAGGAGCGGAACTTGTATTTTTAGGAAAACAATCAGTCGATTTTGATAACTCTGTAGTCGGTCAGCTTGTTTCAGAACTGCTCGGCTATAATTGTGTCTCTGTTGCCGTAAGCTTTACTCTTGACGGTAATAAAATAATTTGCGAAAGAGAAATTGAAGGCGGTAAGGAGATAGTAGAAACAAACCTTCCGGCAGTTATTACTTGCCAAAAAGGATTGAACGATCCTCGCTATGCGTCCTTAAAAGGTATTATGGCTGCAAAGAAAAAAGAGATAGTTGAAAAAGCAGCGTTTGCGGCTGATAATTATGTCGAAGTTATATCTATGAAAAAACCTGCCTCCAAACAAGCAGGCAAAATAATTGGTACCGATTCCAGCGCTGTTCCGGAATTGGTTCGTCTATTAAGAGAAGAAGCAAAAGTCATCTGAGGGAGAATAACATGGCAAATAAATTTTTAGTATTTATAGAACAAAGAAGTGGTATAGTCAAGAAATCATCTCTCGAAGCAGTAAAAGTAGCGGCTGATTTTTCAGCAAGGCTTTCGGGAAATGTAGAAGCAGTTACAATTGGAAATGAAATTGAAGGCTTGGATAAAATTGGCGCATATGGTGTTTCTAAAGTTACTTTTTTTAAGAACTCGGAGCTGGTAAACTACTCCCCTTCCGCATATACGGAGTTGATTTCGAAATTTGCAATTGAGAATGGATTTGATCATCTCTTCTTCGGGGCAACATCCATGGGAAAAGATCTTGCGCCGTATGTCTCCGTTAAAGTTGATGCTGGACTTGCGATGGATTGTGTAATGTTGAATACTAACGGATCAGAGATCATAGCCACACGTCCTATATATGGCGGCAAAGCGTTGATTGATGTAAAAATAAAATCTCCTATAAAAATTTTCGCTTTACGCCCCAATGTTTTCAATCCGGGCATTCCGTCAGACAATAAGGCTGAAGTTATAGTGATCAACGCTGATAATCCGAACTTGAGCGTAAGAGTTACAGATATTAAAAAAGCGGAAGCCAAACTTGACGTTTCTGAGGCAGATGTTATTGTTTCAGGCGGTCGCGGTATGAAAGGACCAGAGCATTTTCATTTGGTTGAAGAACTTGCACAAATTCTTGGCGCGGCATCGGGAGCCTCGCGTGCGGTTGTAGATGCCGGCTGGAGACCTCACGGTGAACAAATAGGTCAAACCGGAAAAACTGTATCGCCAACATTATACGTCGCGCTTGGAATATCGGGAGCGATACAACACTTAGCAGGCATGCGTTCTTCCAAATATATTGTCGCAGTTAATAAAGATAAAGATGCGCCAATTTTTCAGATTGCAGATTATGGAATTGTTGGAGACTTGTTTGAAGTAGTTCCGGCAATGATCGAAGAGATAAAAAAAATAAAATAAAAAGGTATTTGTGGACAAAGTTCAAGTTGAAATACTCGGTTTATCCGCAAGTCCATCGGCTGGCGGCGCATACGCATTACTCTTAAAAGAAGTTTACGGGGTACGCCGCTTGCCGATAATTATTGGTCAATTCGAGGCTCAGTCTATCGCCCTCGAAATCGAGGGGATCAAACCGCCGCGTCCACTCACACACGACCTCCTTAAAAATGTAATTGATAATCTTGGCGGCACTATAATTGAGATAATAATTGATGAGTTAAAAGAGAACACATTTTATTCTAAGATAAAATTAGAAATATCATCAATGAGTAATGAAATAGATTCCAGACCAAGTGACGCGATTGCGCTTGCTGTAAGAACCGGCAGCCCTCTCTTTGTTTCTGAGGATGTTATGAAGATAGCGGCATTTGTTCCTTCAAGTGAAGACACTGATGAAGAATTACACGATCATATTGAAGAAAAGAATGTTGAAAGCAGTGCATCTAAAAAAAACATCTCTGAAACCAGGCTTGCCCAGCTTCAGAATCAGCTTCGTGAGGCAATAGAAAAGGAAGATTACGAAAGAGCCGCAAAATTGAGAGATGAAATTGCAAAATTAGGTGGCAGCTCAAATTAGTTTTAGAGCAGTTCTGCCATAGGCATGGCTATGCCATAAAAATATCAATATTCTCTGTCCCGCCTTTGGCGGGATTAAATATTTCCATTCGATAATTTTTAGAACCGTCCTTTAGTTGAATATTACTTTTCCCAATTCACAATCTAGACATTTATTCCTCGAACAATAATTTCGAAAGAGTTCAATCATACCTTGAGCTAGAACGGTGCGGCCAGTCTCTCCTGAGAGATTCAAAGCCTCGGCAACTTCATTAATAATTTGATTCTCCGAGCGCTGCTGATAAACATTGTACAATTTTATAATTTTCTTCGAAAGCTCATTTTTTCCAAAAATATCAAAGTAAATTGAGAAGAACGGAAGGACGACGTTCACGACAATTTCATCAGCCCTGCTTGCTCCGATAAAATATTTAATTTCTGAATTCGCTGACTGATCAAAAATATAATGATTCTTCCAAAAACCACCTGATCTTACTATAAAGATTGACCTGAGCGAATTAATAAGAACTGTCAGATTATGAATCTCTGTAATTTTTTTTGCGAGGATTGAGATCAAATTATTATGAAGAAGTTCTTTTAAGATACGAGCACCACCAGCAAGGCGAACGGTTGGAAAATTTTGGGGTCGTAATCTGAAAAAATGCCAATAAGTTTCGTCAAAATATTTTCCGTCATATGAGGAGTTGATTGAATTCCAGTGCAGTGCAAGTTTTTCAATATAAGATTTTGTAGTTATATCCGTTGAACTATTAGAATCGTGCGCAAGACCGCTAATAAAAAAAAATGCAGCCTCATATTTTTCAACAAGGACACCGTCATTCTCTATTGTATTCAAGAAATTAATATTTACCGATTGGGCAAGATTCAACATCTGAGATTTATTTTTAGAGTAGCCTAGAGCTTCGAATATTAATTCATAGAGAAGCTGCTGCCAAAGATCTTTAGATCTAAAATCGGAATGTTGAAATTTTCTGTCATGAAACTTTGAGGTCAGATCGTACCCTACCACGGGTTCTTTTATTTTCATCTCCTTTATAAATTGCAACTCCTTGAGGCGGTCGTAAATCTTCTTACATTTTTTTTCAAATCGCGAAATTCCCAATTGCTGTAAAAAATTTGTTTTGAAGTCAGCCCCCACCTGGTCTATACATGCACTGCATTTCATCCCCGAAAATAACTCCGATTTTTGCTCTTCAGTTTCTTTTCTCAAGCTTGGCAGGTCGTTAATTTCAATAAATTCCGAAAAACAAATTGAGGGAACCTTTCTACCGTCTCTCGTATAAACGTATCCGTAATTATTCCGGTTAAATAACGAAGCATGTAATATTACTTTATTGTATTTGTTATCGATGTTGTGACCGTGAGATTTCCAGTCTGTATAGTCATTATCAATTTCTATATCGCCGATATAGGTAAGGTTGCCTATTCTGATCCGGGCATTTTTGAAATCGGGACCGGCAGTCTCCTCATTGTGAATTCCAACATCAAGAATAGTAATATCTTCTCCGGATGAAGTCTTAAGAGGATTCTTATAACTTTGCCGTTTCCAAATTTCGTAAAGTGTGCTTTCTTGAATTTTAGAATATTTATTATTCATCTCAACGTTGAGAGGTAATTTCAGCTCGGAACAATTTACAGGGGATCAATCTCTAAATTAATTTAACACAATAGAGTATTAAATGCTATCAGTTAAATATGATTTCACTTAGAAATTTTTATTATGGATTGCAAAGCTTTATTATAATCATTTATAGTCTGATGAACTTTTAACCCGAAATTCTCCGATTCATCGGCATAAATTAGCGCGCGGCTTATATTGATTAAGAAATTCATCTTCTCATTATTCGAAAAAATCTTTCCTACTTCTTCAAGACTACCCCCCTGCGCACCAACACCGGGTAGAAGAACAGGCATATTTTGGAATGTACCGATGTTGGCATTCAATTCATTAATATTAGTGGCTCCGAAAACTATACCGCAATTTAAATCTTTATTCCACTCGTTCACTTTTTCAATTACATGCTGGTATAAATATTTCCCGGTTTTAAGTTTCTGTTTTTCAAAATCGGCGGAACCGCTGTTTGATGTTAACGCAAGTATAAAATTGATTTTATTTTTGTATTCAAGAAATGGACTGAGTGAATCGAAGCCCATATACGGATGAAGAGTAATCGCGTCAAAATTGAAATGTTCAAAGATTGACTGCGCGTACATTTGTGATGTATTACCGATATCGCCCCGTTTTGCGTCAGCGATTGCTAATACATCTTTTGGAATAAGTTCGAGAGTTTGATGGATTGTTTCAAGCCCCTTCGAGCCCTCTTTTTCATAAAAAGCAAAATTGATTTTATATGCCGCTGCTTCCCGATAAGTATTTTCAATAATAATTTTATTGAATTCTAAAATGGGATTATCATTTCTGCGAAGATAACCGGGTATTTTATTCAGTTCGGAATCGAGACCGACACAAACATGATTGCCCGCCGAAATCTTTCCATACAATTTTTCTTGAGCTGTCATCGTAAGCCTTATGTATGAAGTTTTCTATTCCTATAAATGTTAAGCACTATGCCAATCATCACCATATTAATTAGCTGGAAACTGCCACCATAACTTAAAAATGGAAGAGGCAATCCTATAACCGGAGTTATACCAACATTCATTCCTATATTAAGAGCAAAATGAGAAAATAAAAGAGTCAACACTCCTATCGTTACGAGAACGCTAAATTTATCTTTTGCTAT
Source organism: uncultured Ignavibacteriota bacterium (assembly GCA_947085815.1). Classification (GTDB taxonomy): domain Bacteria; phylum Bacteroidota; class Ignavibacteria; order Ignavibacteriales; family Melioribacteraceae; genus Fen-1258. The sequence continues at coordinate 38,838 of CAMTXU010000020.1, forward strand.
AGCAGAAAGTTTGAAAAGTCTTAAGAATATGATCAAAAAAAGAGAGATAACTATTATGCTTCCAATAAAACCAAATTCTTCTCCAATCACGCAATAGATAAAATCGGTCCATTGTTCGGGAATAAATCTTAATTGAGTTTGATTTCCACTTAAAAAACCCTTACCCCAAAAACCGCCGGAACCAATTGCAACTTTTGCCTGTAGCGCGTTATATCCCGCACCAAGTGGATCTGCCAAAGGATCGAGGAAAGAAGTTATTCTTTTCTGCTGATGGGGTTTCAAAATTTTGTAAATATAATCGAAGAAGAACCCGGCGGAAAGATTTACGATAAAGATTGTTATACTATTGAACAAATCTCTCTTGAAAAAAAATAATACCGCGACGACTAACAGCAAACAGGCTATAAATGCATACGTACCTAATATCGAAGCGAGAGCCACTATTCCGGGTGAAAGTACAACGAATAAACCAAACAGACTTATTCCGCTCCAAAATACCAAAGAGATAGTTATTATTAAAAAAACAATAGACGTGCCCATATCGGGTTCAAGCATAATCAACAAAACAGGGAGGGTTCCTATCAAGAGAGCAACACCAATATCTTTAAAATTATTTATATCTCGATTTTTGTATGTGAGCCAATATGAAAGCATCAAAATTGTTCCGAGCTTAGCCAGCTCGGAAGGTTGAAATCCGAAACCACCAACCCCAAACCAGCTCTTTGCACCATAAACTGTTTTGCCCACAGCCAGAACAGCAATCAGAAAAAAGATTGATATGCAGTAAAGTAGAATAGCAAATTTTTTGAATGACTGAAGTGGTAAAGAAAAAGTTATAAAAAATACAATTAAGGAGATAACAACAAAGATTACCTGTTTTTGAAAATTTCCGCTTGCTGTTGGATGATTAAGAGTAGAACTATATATCGCAAGCAGTCCCAAGATAATGAGTCCAACCACCGGAAGAAATATTGCTAAGTCGAATCGATCTTGAAGTTTATAATTAATGTGCATTGCTTACCTCAGTCTGCTGCGGAAGCGGACCTAAGTTTTTCACTTCATCTTTTTTCCCTTTTTGCAAATATGCTTTTATTACATCTCTGGCAAGCGGGGCTGCTGCAGTGCTTCCAAAGCCTGCATTTTCAACAATAACAGCTATAGCAATCTTCGGGTTATCATACGGTGCAAAGCCGACGAATACTGAGTGCTCTTTACCATGTGGATTTTGAGCGGTGCCGGTTTTGCCAGCAATTGATATATCCGGCATTTTAATATTTGTTGCCGTACCTGCGCCGTTAACAACCAGAAACATTGCGCGCCTGACAATGTCGAAAGATTTTCTACTTATTCCGATATCATAATATTGCGGTTTAACATTATAGCGCTCATTGCTCTTTGTATCGATATAACTTTTCAGGAAATGGGGACGTGCTGCTTTTCCGTAATTACCCAATAGTGCCGCATATTGAGCAAGCTGAAGAGGTGTAACATTCAATTCGCCCTGCCCAATTCCTAAACTGATTACAAATCCTTTCGTCCAGCCGTTTCTTCCATAAACACGATTATAATATTCAGTCGAAGGTACAATTCCACCCGATTCTTCGGGAATATCAATTTTTGTTTTACTTCCGAATCCGAATTTTTTTGAATATTTGGACCAGAGTTCCAAACCCAATTTATTCACGAGGGAGTAATAGAATGTATTGCAAGATTTTTCAATTGAGGTTTCCACATCAACTGATCCATGAACATGCAGACATTTGAAATAGCGATCTCCAAACTGATATCCGCCGCCGCATGTAATTCTATAATTTGAATCTATTATGCCTTCTTCGAGGGCAGCAATAGCCGATATCATTTTATATGTGGAACCCGGTGCGAATGTTGACATTGATGCGCGGTTAAACATCGGTCGCTCGGGATTAGTGTTCAATTCTCTCCATACCTCATTAGAAGTAACCTTAGAAAAATCTTCGAGGTTGTAGTGAGGCGCACTTAAGAAAGCAAGAATTTCTCCCGTAGAGGGTTCTATTGCAACAATAGCGCCCCGTTTATCTTTAAATGCCTCTTCAGCTACTCGCTGGGCATCTTTATCAATCGTCAGAATTAGATCATCGCCTTTAATTGTTGCCCGGTCCTCATTTCCATCCTCATATCTTCCTATCGTCTTCTGCTTGGCATCAACGAGCATGTACTTTATTCCCTTTGCACCGCGCAGATAATCTTCGTATGTTTTTTCAATTCCTCCAAATCCAATTTCATCACCAATATCGTATTCATTTTTCCGTTTCTGATAAACTTCGTGCGGAATCTCTTTTGTGTATCCAAACATGTGAGAGCCGTTAATGCCGAACGAATAATCCCGCTGTGTTTCCATTACATAATCAACTCCGGGTAATTTGGAAGAATTTTCTTCGTACCAGGCTATTACCTTAAAACTTACATCCTTGGCAATTTTACGGGGAAGAAATTTTGAATAAGATTGATTGAGTTTTAAAATTTTATCGATGTAACCGGAACTCATTCCCAAAATAGCTTCAAGATAAGGAGACAAATTTTTATCATAAGTAGATGGTGTAATGCGCAGTGTAAACGATGGTTTGTTTCCAACAAGAACTTGATGATTCCGGTCGAAGAATATTCCGCGTGGAGCTAATTGATAAATGGGTTTGACGCTGTTCTCATCCGACTTTACAGAATAGATTGGCTGTTGTAGAATTTGCATATAAAATAACTGCGCAAAACAGACAGCGAAGAATCCGATGAATACAATAAAAACAATTCTTCTTCTAGAAAGCGATCCAAAATAATTGTCGTTCATTTTATCCCTTTTCTTGAAGAGAAAATAATCATCGGTAATCCGAAGAAAGAGGTATATAATCCGGGAAAGAGTCCTTCTTCAAGAAAGAGCAAAAATAAATTAACTTCGGCATTGGAGTTAGAGATTACGGAGTAGATAAAAGCATTCAGGGCACCGCAAACAGCAACAATGACTAAGAAAAAAAAGGATTCTACATTAAACTCAATTTTATTTTCGTTATAAAAATATCCCGCAATGAAAGCCGAAAGAGTAAATGAAAACATAAAAGCGCCAATCAATCCGCCTGAAATAAGATCAAGAATGAAACCGAGAATAAATCCAAGTAGTGTTCCGTAAAATTGTCCGTGTTTAAGAGTGAAATAAGTAATTAGAACAATAATCAAGTTCGGGGCTATATTCCCTATTGAGATCAACGGCACAACGGTCAGCTGAATAAGAGCTAACGGAATGAAAATTAAAATTGGTTTTAAGAAACTCTTTAACATATCAATTCTGTTTTAATAAATTCATCTCAAGATCATTAATCTGCTTACTTGGAACAATTTTCAGGATGAACAAATTGTTTGCGCCCGGAATATTAGCGAAAGCTGTTATGGTGATATTGTGTAATAAACCAAGCACGTTCGACTCTTTCTTTGTCACGATTCCTACCGGGATAGAAGGGGGAAATAAAGAACTGAAATCCGATGTCTCGATTACATCACCAACCTGAACATCGTATGTAGTTGGTATATCTTTGACATGAAGTTCTCTTCCATCATAACTCAAAATTCCGTTTACATTCGTCCTTTGCAGAATGATGGCAATGTTAAGATTGCTGTTAAACAATGTTTGTACTACGGAATAATTCTCCGCTACATCGGCAATCAAGCCTACCAAACCTTTTTCGTTAAGAACCGGCATTCCCTTTTTGATTTCGTCACTTTTCCCTCTATTAATAATAAAATTTCCATGCATTTTATTAACAAGTTTTGAAATAACTTTAGCCGGAATCAAAGGATATTTGCTAGTATCTTTGAATGCAATCATCGCGCGTAATTCGTCATTTTCACTTCTTAGTTTTCTCATCCTGCTAACTTCGAGCATTAGTTTGGAATTCTCTTTTGTTAATTCTTCAAGAGAATAATCATTTTTAAGGATAGAAGTAACTGAACTAGAAATTTCATTCAGAACGGCAAAGTTACCGAAGGCAAAAGTGCGCAAATGTTTTACCTGCGGTTTTTCGTTTTTGGAAAGGAACGTTAGGCTGAAAACGGATAGAACAATTAACAGAATATATTCTTTATAATCGGCTGCAAGCCGTCTAAAAAAATTTAGCATTAGTAAGTTCTTTTACGAATGAACACCTTTGAATACTTATTCAGATTTTCAATACACTTGCCCGCGCCTCGAACAACCGCAGATAACGGATCATCTGCAACGTGAACCGGTAAATTCGTTTCCATTCTAATACGCTCGTCAAGACCCTTAAGAAGCGCGCCGCCGCCTGTTAGCATTACACCTCGATCTAAAATATCGGCGGATAATTCTGGTGGAGTTCTTTCCAGAGTCTGCTTTACGGCTTCGACTATTTGAGTAATATTTTCATTCAACGCTTCGCGTATCTCAACGGAACTGACTTCGACGGTTTTAGGAATTCCTCCAACAAGATCTCTTCCCTTAACTTGAAGAGTAATTTCTTCTTTGAGAGGAACAGCGCTTCCTACTTCACATTTGATCGACTCACTTGTCCGCTCCCCGATAAGCAGATTGTAGTTCTTTTTGAAAAACTGCATGATTGCATTATTCATCTCGTCGCCGGCAATTCGTATAGATTCCTCGTTAACAATTCCCGCAAGGGCTATAACTGCAATTTCAGTAGTGCCGCCACCGATATCGATAACCATATTACCTACTGCAGCTTCAACATCAATTCCAATTCCGATTGCCGCAGCCATTGGCTCCGCAATTAGATGAACTTCTTTAGCGCCGGCGTGTTCTGCCGCATCACGAACCGCTCTTTTTTCAACTTCGGTTACACCACTCGGCACTGCAATAACAATACGCTTGCTTGCAATATTATTAGGAGTTACTTTTTTAATGAATGCACGAATCATTCCCTCTGCAATTTCAAAGTCGGCAATTACGCCGTCGCGCATTGGTCTGGTAACACGAATTTCCCGATGCTCTCTTCCCTGCATCTCCTTTGCTTTATTTCCAAGCTCAATAATTTTTTTTGTATTTCTATCGAAAGCAACAATCGACGGCTCATTAAGTACTATTCCCTTTCCTTTAATATAGATCAGTGTGTTTGCAGTCCCCAAGTCGATTGCTAGATCAGTCGAGAAGAAATCAAAAAATCCCATTTTGCCTCTTAGTGTTTAAAATTTCTGATACATGTAAAAACCATTGATATATTTTTTTCATTTGCCGCAGCAATTACTTCTTCATCACGCACCGAACCACCGGGCTGAATGATTGCAGTAATTCCATGCGAAATAATTTCAAGAACTCCATCCGCGAAAGGAAAAAATGCATCCGATGCTGCAACAGCTCCATTTAGATCGTGACCAAACTGAATTGCTTTTGACGACGCAATTTTGGCAGAATCTAATCTTGACATCTGCCCCGCACCAACCCCTATCGCTTTTTTATCTTTCACATAAACGATTGCATTAGATTTTGTGTGCTTGCAGACAGTCCACGCGAATTTTAGATCTTCAAATTCTGATTCTGAATATTTTTTTTCAGTTACCAATCTTAAGGATGATTCATCAATTCTTGAGTTATCCTTTTCCTGAACCAATAAGCCGCCCGGAACCGATTTTATTTGGAATTCATCCGGTTGAGAATTTTGCTTGATCCGAATAATCCGACGATTCTTTTTTGTCTTTAACAGTTCAAGCGCTTTTGCCGAGTATGCCGGAGCCAAGATAATCTCTGTAAATATTTCATTCATTTTACCGGCGGTTAATTCGTCAACCTCTCTGTTAGAAGCTACAATCCCTCCAAAAGCAGAGACCGGATCGCATGATAAAGCACGCTCGTATGCTTCTAAAATATTTCTTCCAATGGCGGCACCGCAAGGATTAGTGTGCTTAACGATAGCACAGGCGATCCCGTCTAAATCATTAACAAGTTCAACCGCTGCAGTCAAGTCTACAATGTTATTGTAAGATAATTCTTTACCGTGAAGAATATCAAAATATTTTTCAAAATCACCAAATAAAAATGCCGACTGATGAGGATTCTCGCCGTATCTTAGCCCGAACGCTGATTTGAGATTCAACCGAATATCGGTCTTCGGTTGACTAAATTCCTTTTCAAAATAATTTGCTATCAGCGTGTCATAATATGAAGTATAGCTGAAAGCGGCATAAGCTAATTTCTTACGGGTCTCTTTGGTTACTTCTCCTCTTTTGAGTTCCAAAATGAAATCGGAATATTGAGATGGATTTGTAAGGACAGAAATATATTTGTGATTTTTAGCCGATGCACGTATCAAACTTGGTCCGCCGATATCTATGTTTTCAATTTTTTCTTCGAGTGATATATCGTTACGATTTACGACATCAGGAAAGGGATATAGATTAACGCACACAATATCGATCGGGAGGATCTGATTTTCCTCTGCTTGTCTCTGATCCTTCTCTATATCCGGGCGCATTAGAATGCCTCCGAAAATCTTTGGATGAAGAGTCTTAACGCGACCGTCAAATATTTCCGGGAATCCCGTAAAATCAGCTATCTCAACACAATCAATATTGTTTTCTTGGAGTAGTTTAAAGGTATTCCCGGTAGCGAGTATTTGATATTCGAAACTGTTTAATTCCCTGGCGAAGTCAACTATGGAAGTTTTATCTGAGACACTAATTAATGCAAACTTTTTCACACACATCTTCCGTATCTTACGCGACCGAGACGCGATTTTGTTTTATCACAATTTTATGATCAGCAAATTTTTCGACAATAAATGGAAGTAATTCATGTTCAATTTTTAGAACCCTACTTGCAATTTCTTCAGCATTATTAACATCAGATATATCAACAGTTCTTTGCGCAATAATCTTACCGTGATCAAAAATTTTATCCACAAAATGAACAGTGGCTCCGCTAACTTGAGAGGACGATTCAAAGACAGCCTTGTGAACATTCATGCCGTACATTCCTTTTCCTCCGAATGAAGGAAGAAGCGCAGGGTGAATGTTTATAATTCGATTTTGAAACTCATCCACAAAATTATCGGGAATCATTTTTAAGAAGCCCGCAAGAACAATTAAATCTACCTGGATTTTTTTAAATTGTAAAATCAGATCGTCATAATTAAAAAAACCGGTTTGATTTTTTGAGCTAACCAAAAAAACCGGAATTCCATTCTGTATAGCAAACTGAGCAGCACCACAATTTTCTTTATCGCTTACTAAAGCACAGATTCTAATTTTTTCTGCTGAAACTTTCTCAAACACAGATTTAAAATTAGAACCTTTGCCGGAAGCAAAGAGAGCGATATTAAACATAGAGTTATAATTTTGGTGGAAAAAATTATCTAAATGAAGATAAATAAGCAATTAATAAGTTGCGATTTTACCAATATTCATGCGGATTTTAGCGATTCACTTATGCAATCTTCTTTTCAACCATTCGATCTGGGATTGAATTAGATCTTTAAACTCGTGGCTGTTGTTATCCTCTGCGTCTTCAAGGAGATCTATGACCTCAGTTCCGCCGCCGGAATGGAACTTCGCTTTGGCTTTTAAAAGTAAAGTCATTGGCTTAGTCCATTTTTCCGATGAAACATTTAACGTCTCAACTTGATCCGCCGCGTGAAATACATCTTTATATTTCTTAAGATTTAGAGACGCCTCCGCAAAATAAGAGAGAGCTACGGCTTTCATTTCATGATTATCAATATCTATCAGCTCAACTTTCAAGCTATCGAAGACTAACTGATCTCTGCCGGAGTCTAAATAATTTTTCATGCGAATCAATTTCAGTTCGGTCGGCAAAATTTCGACGGAAAGATATTTATCGCTCTTCTGTTTTGCGTATGAATCTTCAAATACATCCAGATTGCCCCCTCGTGCCAATAATAAATTTTGTTTGAACTGTTCATCATTCCCTAAAAATTTATAACTAAGAGCAATGTTAAGAGCCGCGAAGCCAGTAAAATCCAACTCCTTAGATGAATCTAAAAATTTCTCATATTGCTTAATTGCCGATTTAAATTGATTTTTTTTGAAATGAATCTCCCCTTTACGAAAATAAGCGAGCGCTGTGATTTGCGGAAGCTTTTTATTGGTAAGCCTGATAACTCTGTTAAGAACATCGAGCGCTCTATTCAATTGCCTATCCTTAATAAGAGTAATCGCATACTGATATCCAAATAGAGCATTATTGGGATAGCGAGAACTTAAACTTTGCAACAATGTACTTGCACTATCATATTCTGCAAGATAATCCGAGTAAATTTTTGAAAGATGGAATGATGCCTCGGTTTTGTCGAGAGTGCCTTTTCTAAATGCGGTTTTGATGTAACGGAATCCGCGGGCTTTATCGGAAGAGAGGCCTGTGAGGTTCACAGCCCACTTTAAGAAATCGGGTACAAAACTCATCGCATAATCAAATAAACCTAACCCAAGATAGGCATCATAAAATTTCGGATTTAATTCCAAAGTCTCTTCAAAATAATTTACTGCTTTTTTGCTCTCCCAAAATGCGTCAACCGTAGAATTATCTGTTGCTTGAGCCATTGTTCTGTATAAAGAGAGATTTCCGGCAATATACTTTGTATAAAAATCTTTTGGTTTGTTCTTTAATACTTTATCTATTTTTTGCTGGGCAAGATCGGCAAATTTAATGAAGATGGAATATTCACCCGGGTCTCTTGAACCGAGATAGATCCAAAAATGAATCTTAGCGATATAGTAATATCCAATCGGTGAATTGGGCTGTAGCTCTAAAATTTTATTGAAAGTGGATTCAGCGTCGTTTAACTCAAAATTGTAAGCCTGGCTCAACCCCTCCTTGATGAGATTTTGAATTTTAGTTTGACCATGGAGCGAAACATTGATGAATAGAAGGACGAAGAGGGTAATTTTTATTTTCAATTTTGATTTTTCCTTTGTGAATATTGAACGGTCGCTTTTACAAACTCACGGAATAGCGGATGTGCCTTTGTTGCACGGGATTTTAATTCTGGGTGAAATTGGCATCCGACAAACCAGGGGTGGTCGGAAAGTTCTGTCATCTCAACTAATTTTTCGTCCGGGGAGGAACCGCTTATTATCATTCCGTACTTTTCTAAAATTTCTCTAAACTTATTATTAACTTCAAAACGATGCCTATGGCGTTCTGATATTTTGGGCTTACGATAGGCTTCGTAAGATTTTGTATTCTTTTTCAAAATACATGGGTAAGCACCAAGACGCATGGAGGCGCCCTTCATAGTAACCTTCAGTTGCTCGGGCATAATGTGAATTACGTTGAACGCATTTTTTTCAAACTCGGCGCTATTGGCTTTTTTAATACCGCATACGTTCCGGGCAAATTCAATAACGGCGCATTGCATTCCTAAACAGATACCAAAAAATGGAATTTTATTTTCTCTTGCGTAACGAATGGCTTGAATTTTCCCTTCAATTCCTCTTTCACCAAATCCGCCTGGAATAAGAAGTCCATCGTATTCTTTGAGAAATTTTTGCGCGCCTTTATCTTCTATTAATTCAGAACTTATAAAATCGGCAACTACTTTAACATTATTTTCCGCACCGGCGTGAACAAACGCCTCGATAATACTTTTATAGGAATCTTTATTATCGGTGTACTTACCGGCAACGGCTATTTTCACAGTTCCGGCGGGATTTTTAATTGTGCTTACAAAATTTTGCCAATCTTCCAGCTTGATATTTAATTCAGGAAGTTTCAGTTTATTAAGAATTATCTGATCGAGATTCTGATCGTAAACAACAAGAGGAACTTCATATATAGTCGAACAATCGTAGGCAGAAATTACCGCTTCCCTTTTTACGTTAGTAAAGAGTGCAATCTTCTCGCAAATTTCTTTAGATAATTTCTCTTCTGATCGGCAGACTAAAATATTCGGCTGAATTCCGAGTTCGAGTAAATTTTTAACAGCGTGTTGAGTTGGTTTAGTTTTCATTTCTCCGGCAGAGGCAATATAAGGAACTAATGTGACGTGAATGCTTAACGCATTCTTTCTTCCCATTTCCAGCATAATTTGCCGCATCGCTTCGATGAATGGTAAACTTTCAATATCTCCGACCGTTCCGCCAATCTCAGTTATAACGATATCGTATTTACCGCTGTCACCAAGAACTTTCATACGCCTTTTAATTTCGTCGGTTATATGAGGAATAACCTGGACAGTTGCACCCAAATAATCACCGCGGCGCTCTTTAGTAATAACCTCGTTATAGACTTGCCCGGTAGTTGTATTGTTAGCGCGCGACATATCAACGTCAAGAAAGCGTTCATAATGTCCAAGATCGAGATCGGTTTCAGCACCGTCATCTGTTACATAAACTTCACCATGCTGAAAAGGATTCATAGTACCGGGATCTACATTGATGTACGGATCAAATTTTTGAATAGTTACACTATAACCGCGAAGCTTTAGAAGCAGCCCAATTGATGCCGCTGTAATCCCTTTTCCAAGAGAGGAAACAACTCCGCCGGTTACAAAAATGTATTTTACTTTTTTTTTGATAGGCATTTGATGACACAGAATTGGTTGGAGATTCCGTTTGTCAAAGATAAAAAAAAATAGTTATATCACTGCAATTAAATTGCCTGCATTGAACAAATTTTTACTCCGGAATAGGTTTTATGCTATTGTCCCTCGGAATTTTAATGTGATATGTCTTTCCGGATTTGTTCTTCAAAAAATTCTCTCTCAGCCAGGGATTGAATAGTTTGAGAATTTTGTAGTTAATCCCGTGGATTTTGGCAAACTCCGCTAAATCTTTGATTGGATAGTTAACCTGTAGATCATCTGTTTCAATTTCCGGATAAAGATCATCCTCGGAAAAATAGAATCCATATTTTTTCGGCTCTTTAAATATCTCTTTGAGTGTAACGATTCGAGCAATAAACCGGAATGTTTCATCATTCAGCAGCAGATTGTAATAGTTTTTGGTCTTTTGTCTCTCTATCTGTTTCCTAGCCCCATCGAGTCCCATATTGTAGGAAGCCGCAGCCATAGTCCAATTCCCAAATTTTGCATGTGCCTCTTTCAAATAGTCGCACGCCGCCTGAGTAGATTTTTCCATATTGTACCGTTCATCAACTTCGGCATTGATCTCAAGTCCATATTTTTTAGCCGCGGCTTCCATCAATTGCCAGAAACCCGTAGCACCGTCCGGACTTACGGAATTTATTATACCGCTCTCCGCTACGGACATATATTTAAAATCTTCCGGTATACCATTACGTTTTAAGATCGGTTCTATAACCGGGAACCAGCGGTTTGCGCGCTTGAGATATAAAAGAGTAGCGGAATGCCAATAAGTGTTAACCAAAAATTCGCGGTCTATCCTCTCATAAACATCAAAGTCTTCCAAAGGGACTCGTTCATTACAAAATACAAGTTCTTCCGGAATTGGTGGAGAAGAAATTCTTCTTTCACTCTCAGTGATAATAACGGGAGATTGGCGCAGCGCTTTCTCACTTCGTAAATAAAAAAAGACAACCAAAAAAATCAGAATAGTAAAAGAGATTGGAATGGCAAGGATCAGAAATAATTTCTTTTTATCAATCATACGGATAGCTTTAGATTTTTGTTCAAAGAATGGAAGACAAAATTAATAAAAGCCCCGACGAATCGGGGCTTGATAATATTAGTCTCGTCTTTATTTCTTCTCGAATGCAACTTCTTCTAACATTGCGGTTGTCAACGATTTTGGTCTTTCGAGCGGATAGCTTAAAGCTCTTGCCCAGATTATATTTGAGCAAACGCCAAGCGCACGTCCGATACCAAATAATACAGTATAAAATTCATATTCTTTTACACCATAGTGCCATTGAATTACGCCGCTCTGCGCGTCAACATTCGGCCATGGATTTTTTGCTTTGCCTTTGGCAAGCAGTATATCCGGAACGACTTTGTAAAGAAGATCTACATATTTAAAGATTGGATCTTCGGGTAAATTCTTCAAACAAAATTCTCTCTGTGCGGTGTATCTTGGATCTGTTTTTCTAAGAACTGCATGACCGAATCCCGGAATTACTTTACCGCTATCGAGTGTATCCATCACAAATTTTTTCATTTCATCTTCGGTCGGAATTTTTCCGCCCATGGAATCCATTACACCATGCAGCCAGCGCAATACTTCTTCATTTGCAAGACCGTGAAGAGGTCCGGCAAGCCCAGTTAACATAGCGCTGATTGCGTAATAGATATCTGATAAAGCACTGGCAACCAGATGACCGGTATGAGCGCTGACATTTCCGCTCTCGTGATCGCTATGGAGAATAAAATAGAGCCTTGCAATATCATCGTAAGGATTATCAATGCCCATCATTTTAGCAAAGTTGCCTCCAAAATCCAATTGCGGATCGCCCGGAATCACATCTCCATTTCTATATTTCAAACGGTAGATGAATGCACCTAATTCCGGAAGCTTGGCAAGTAAGTTCATTGAATCCTCATAGTAAGCTTCCCAGTAATCACCCTTTTTAATTCCTTTATGATATTCTTTCGCAAAGATCGAATCCTTCTGCATCGACATAATTCCCGTAGCAAACATTGTCATCGGATGAGAATCATTCGGCATGGCACGAAGTATATCATAAACATATTCTGGAACTTCTTTTCTGTTGTTAAATTCTTCATGAACAGCTTCTACTTCTGCAGCAGTTGGAACATCGCCTGTAAGTAAAAGATAGAAGAATGCTTCAACAGAGGGCATATCTTTACCTGCAACTTTTGGTAATTTTTCTAAAACTTCCGGAATTGTAAATCCGCGGAAACGGATTCCCTCGAATGGGTCCAAGTAGGAGATATCGGTTACAAGGCTTTTTATATCTCGCATTCCTCCAATAATTTGACCGATCGTAACTTCATCAACTTTAACGTTTCCGTATTCTTTCAAAAGTTTTTCGGTTCTCGGGCGCTCGGTTAATATTTTTTCACGCAGCTTTTGTTTTAGGATGGACATATTTCCTCCTTTTGTTACAGTGTTTGTTTATATAAAATTTCTCTAAAGGGTATTACTTTAGAGAATTGATCACTTTAGTAGCGGCTAATCTTCCGCTCAGCACAGCACTTTCAATTGTGGACGGCAACCCTGTGTTAATCCAGTCCCCTGCTATTATCATCTTTCCAATTGAGTATTCAAAATCATTTCTCATTTGGTTTGATGCGATATCCGGTACAAAGGTCGCGCGTTTTTCTTTTATTACTTTTGAATCAACTACAATTTCTTTATGGAATATAGGAAAATATTTTTCTAACTCGGAAGAAAAAAGTCTGTTTATCTCGCTTTCTTCCATAAAAATTAATTCGTCCGCCACGCTTGTAGTTAGAGTGATGTGTGTTCCATTATTAAAGACCCAATGTATTTTTGAATCGATCAGACTGTAAAATTTTTCTTCAAAAGGATTCTCTTTTAACCAAAAATGAACATTAATTATAGGTGAATATTGAAATTTAGGTACAACCAAACTTCCACTTGATTCTGCAACTACTCTTTCCAAAGCATACGGCGGTATACCAAATACGATAGTGTCAAAACTCTCATAGGAATTTTTACTAGTGATAAGTTTTGTGATTACATTTTCATCCACTTCTATACCGGTGACTTTTTCCGACAGAAGAATTCTCCCATTACTTTGATTAATAAATCGAACAGCGCCATCAACAAAAAGTTGAGTCAAACCTACATCTGGTAAAAGTATAGTTGCTGATTTATTCCCCGTGAGGAAAATTGTCTTTAAAATTTCACTGAAAATTTCTGCGGACGCCTTCTCTATGGTTGTATTCAAAGCACCAACTACAAGTACCTCCCAAAAAGATTTTATCGAATTATCACTCTGCTTTTTACAATGCAGCCACTCAGCTACAGTCTTCCCCTTTAAATCGCAAGAGGCACAACAGATTAGATCAAGAAAGAAATCAATTACCTTGAACCGCTCTTTTAGTGTTAAGAATTTATAATTCAGAATTCCGATTAAGAGATTAAACGGATAAAAATATTTTGGTGATTCGAGTTTGTGAATGATTCCAGTGGAGCTAACAAAAGGTATCCGAAGAGATTCTTGAAATCTAACTTTCTCTAATGAGCCAATTTTTTTTAAGAAGGAGATCGTCTCATCATAACAACCCATCAAAATATGCTGACCGTTATCGTAAAGATTATTTTGAGATTTGTTTGAAAGAGAGTATGTGCGACCACCGAGTTTCGGAGATGCTTCTATAAGTGTTACTTCAAAATCATTTTCCGATAGATAGACAGAGGCGCTTAATCCGGCAAGTCCGCCGCCAACTACAATAACGCGCTTCATCAATAAACAAGACCATATTTTGCCCAAACTCCAAGTGAGATTGCAGCCTTTTCCACAGTTCCGACTTTTATTTTTTTATTGAAGACGTCGAATTTTTCAGCTTCGAGTTTTGTGAGCAGGCGTTGATAGATATGCTGCATAGCGCGCGCAGGAAATAGTGAGGGCTTGTCCTCAAAGTCCAATGCTTGATCGGCTTTGCTGAAAAATACTTTTGCACGTTCAGCTTCGAATTTCATTAATGAAATGAAATTTGCATCGTATCTCCTTTCAAAAATATCTTGCTCAGTATATTGAAACTTTACTAGATCATTCTGCGGTAAGTAAATCCTTCCCTTCTCAGAGTCTTTTTTAACATCGCGCAGAATGTTTGTCAATTGCATCGCTAATCCAAGGTTCACAGCATAATCTTTAGTAGATTTATTTTTGTAACCGAAAATTTCAATACACATTAAGCCAACCGTTGAAGCAACTCTATAACAGTATTGAACTAACTCTTCAAAGCTGCGGTAACGTTTATGTTGAAGATCCATTTCCATCCCAGCAATCAACTCAAAAAAAGGATCGATCGGAATGTTGAATTGTTTTATGATTGACGCGAGTTTGTTAAAAAAGTGAGAATCCGACCGGCTGTATAATGCTTTTTCTAATTCGATTCTCCATTTGCGTAGTCTTTCGTATTTAATTTCTTCAGAGTCGTCCCCTTCGTCAACTATATCATCTGTCTTCCGGCAGAAAGCATAAACGGTATTCATGGCATCGCGTTTTGGCTTTGCTAATAATGAAAATGCATAGTAAAAACTACTTTTGCTTTCTTTAGCTATCTGTTTGGATTGATCTATCATCACTCACACTAATGCCCTTAATAAAATCATCAAGTAATCAAGTTTAGATAGTTTTGGACGAGTATCTAATACCTTATAATTTAACTTTTCAATTTTGCTCAGAATTTTTTCACCGCCAAGAATTGTTATATGAATTTGCAATCTTAATTCTTTTGGCAATCTTGAAATTAGTTTCCGTCCTTCCAAAAATAATTGTTTTGTTCTATCCACCTGATACACGAGTAACCGTTCAAAGTTAGTATTATTTTCTCTAAACTCAAATAGATTCTCACGCACCCCAAATTTTTGGAGTTCTTCCAAAGGGATGTAGAGACGATCTTTTTTGATGTCAATAGAAATATCCTGATAAAAATTTGTCAATTGAAGTGCTGTACAGATAGCATCAGAGAAACGAATTGATTCCAGATCTTTAATAGCGAAAAACTCAAGTATTATCCTGCCGACAGGATTGGCTGATCTTTCACAATAATTAATTATCTCACCAAAAGTCCGGTACCGTGTTGTGATAAGATCTTGTTTGAAGGCACTCAACAAATCATAAAAATATTTTGGTGAGAGTTTATACTCTGTAATTGTGTAATGTAGTGCGCGCCAAAAATCATTTACATACATCCCATTCAAACAATTTCTCAGATGAATTTCATACAATTCTAAATTCTTCATTCTTCGTTCTACACTCTCATTTCCTTCATCAGCAATGTCATCTGCTTGCCGCGCGAATTGATAAACAACCGCTATATGCTTTCTTAAATGTCTGGGAAGAAAAAGCGAGACAACCGGAAAATTTTCGTAGTGGGATTTAGTAAAAAGAAGAGCCTGATTGTATGCTGTCTTTAACGAAATACAAATACCTTTTTTAAGTTACCAATTTGCAATAATAATACAATTAACATTGTGCCCGAAACAGGACACCCCCGTAGGGATTTTCACGTAGTGATTCCTTCGGAACTTCGGGAGAATCTACACTTAACTTTGTGCCCAAAAGGGGACTCGAACCCCTACGAGATTGCTCTCACTAGCTCCTGAAGCTAGCGCGTCTACCAATTCCGCCATCCGGGCAAATATTTTTTTAACGACTTATTAAGCTTATTGCCAATAGAGTTTATCCCGCCTATATTTTTACCATTTGGCATTATCTTGGCGGGACCATCCGTGCAATTTTTCAAACCAAAAATAAAGAACGCTGGATTCTAAAACAAAACTTAACGAATCTCTTTTGCCTCATGCCGAGTTGTATCTTTGTATTGAAATCGATCATAATATTTCATGCTGTTGTCGCGGAACGAATCGAAATAAGTGGGCATATCTTTCACATTTATTATATCGGTTAATGTTCCGGTACGGCAGTCAGGTGATGTCAACTTTGGATCACCATTCTCGAAAATTGACTCTTTACAAAAATTTGCGCTAACAACATTGCCGCTTGCTGGCACAGTAAAATCTACTAATGGAAGTTTTAACTGCTCATAGACATCATGCATAAAAATTGCCCAGATTGGAAGTGCCGCTCTAGCACCTTGTCCGTAATCTCCAGTGAATGAAACCCGCTGATCATCAAAACCTACCCACACTCCGGCAGCGATTTGCGGAGTATATCCAACATACCAGGCATCGGCAAATTCTTGTGTCGTACCTGTCTTACCCGCTGCCGGGCGTTGAAAATTAAAACGCCCACGAGCCGCTTGTCCCGTACCTCTATCAATTGCCGTCTGCAACATACTTGTAACTATGTAAGCAGTTTCTTCGGGAATTGCTTCACTTGTATTTGAGGTGAAGTTTTCCAACAATCCTTTTTCTTTATCTTCTATCCTCAAAATAGAAATCGGTTCATTATAGATGCCGCGATTTGCCAGTGTAGCAAATGCATTGGTGAGTTCAAGAGGAGTTAGAACAGAAGTACCAAGCGCAATGGAAGGAACCAAATCTAATTTGGTTTTAATTCCCATCTTCTCAGCGAAATTACCGATCTTCCATAAAGGCGCATGCCCTTCAATTATTAATCTTCCGGATACTATATTTAACGATTCTCTCAATGCATCCCTTAAGGTAACAAATCCACCCGTCGACCGGTCAAAATTTTCGGGCGACCAAGCTTTATTTGAGCCGTCATCAATGCTGAAGCGTTCATTCATAATTGGGTATGCCGGATATAAACCATTATCGATTGCTACAGAATACACAATTGGTTTGAAAGCGGATCCGGGCTGGCGTCTTATTTGGGTTGCATGATTGAGTCCATATAAAAATTTTGTATCTCTACCGCCTACCATTGCACGTATTTCACCATTTTTCGGATCCAGAACAACAAATCCAACTTCAATTTTTCTTTCAGTCTGTTTTACGGAATCAATAAAAGCCGGATTGCGAAGAAGACGATTATAAACTTGGCTTTTCTCCTCTTTACTGCTTGCAGATCTATACAATGAGTTGTTCTTGATTGCTTTGTCAACTATCTCGTTAAGTATGGAAGCATATTTGGTCCAATTCCATTGCCGATCAAATTGTTTTTGAAATTCATCGAGGTGAAGTTTTACGGCATTATTCGCAATCTTTTGCATCCTGCTGTCAAGGGAAGTATAGATGTTCAGTCCGTCTTGGTAAATATCTCCATACTTTCCACCAAATTTTGTCATTTGTTGACGAATATACTCCAGGAAATGCGGAGCTATATTACCGTGAATTCCTTCCTCAATTTTTTTATAAGAAAGTTTTATTGGCTCGAGTTTTAATTTTTCATATTGATACTCACTCAAGAAATTCTCGTTAACCATATTCTGCATAACAAGATTTCTTCTTTGAAAGGAGTTATCATATTTGTCAAACGGATCGTACCGGACGGAAGATTTAAGAAGCGAAATTAAAACACCAGCATCGGTAACAGAGAGATCTTTAACAAGTTTGTTAAAATATACTCTCGCTGCTACATTAAGACCATATGCACCGTGTCCAAAATATGAAGTATTGAAATACATTTCCAAAATTTCTCGTTTGGTGTAAGTCTTCTCAATTTGTATGGCGGTTATCCATTCTCTAATTTTTCTGATCACAGTTCCGCGCGTTGATTCTTTTTTAGCTTTCAGTCTATATAAATTTTTTGCCAGTTGTTGGGTAATTGTGCTGGCTCCTTCACGCCTGAATAGGAAAATATTTTTGACCATTGCTTTTATAAAGCGTTGAAGATCAACACCCCAGTGGCTGTAAAAATTTTTATCTTCCGTAGCTATCAATGCATTAACAACGTGAGCCGGAATGCTATCTATTCTTACTTCAATTCGATTTTCGATGAAGAATGACCCAATCAATTCACCATCCCGGCTCCAGACATTGCTCGCGAGTTGGGCAGTGGGACTTTCAAGATCCTCAAGAGAAGGCAAACCCTCATAAACATATTGCATCAAAAGAAAAACTGCGGCAAATATTAGAATCGCACTACTCCATAAAATATATTTTAAAGATTTCTTTTTAGCTTTTTTCTGTTTGTTCTTGAGTGGCGTTTGTTTGATGTTCATCTTATTCCCAGTCAATTATCTCGAATGTTTCTGTAAATTTTCCGTAACATGGCTGATCCAGCCAGGTGCCAAGGTTTACGTATGTACCCTGCTTATATTTTTCTAAACTGCGATTGTGCGAATGACCAAATATAACGTAATCATATCCGGAATCAATTTTCGATTTAGCGGCTTCAGCCAATCCGTCAAGCATGCCGTAATTTTTATTTGACGTATAATCCCGGCTGGTCTTACTCGTTGCGCTAGCAATCTTAATTCCAAGATCCGGATGGACCAGAGAATATATTTTTTGCAATGATTTATTACGCAATACTCTTTTTAATATCTTGTAACCCAAATCGTTTTTCACCATTCCATCACCGTGTGCAATAAAAAATTTTCCCCCATTCAGGATTAAATCGATCGGCACATGATACATCAGCGCACCAATCTCCTTCTCAAAAAAATCACGATGAAGAAAATCATGATTGCCGATTATATAGTGAATTTTTTTTCCGGAGTCGGAATAATCCGAGAGAGCCGCAAGAGTTCTAATAAACCCTTTCTGAATTACTCGTTTGTATTCAAACCAGTAATCAAATAGATCGCCAATTATAAATAATTCGTCAGATGAATCTTTAGCATGATTTAAGAACCGAACAAGTTTTTTTTCCATCTCCCTTTCAATTTTAGGAGAACGGAGACCAAGGTGGATATCCGAAATAAAGTAATAAGTTTTAGCTGAGGTCATTTCTTAATTTCTTCCGGTGAAATATTAATTTTAGCCAGCAACCAGCCTTCAGGATCCAATATAACTTGATCCGGTTGATTCTTCGATTCAATATTGAATGTAACTTCCTTGCCCTCTATTAAATTGGTTGAGGTTTGTGAAGTACCCGCTTTATCAAAAACAAATTTAATATCAAGCGGAAATTTATAAATATCATAACCTTTTTGTAACTGTTTTATTTTGACTATTGTGATATAATTTTCTTTAACCTTCTTGGTTGACCAATTGCAATCAAGCTCAATAATTCCCTCACCTTTGTAAACCCATTGATCGAAGAAAGTTCTCATATTTTTCTTTGATATTTTTTCGCATATTGATTTGAAGTCATTTGTAGATGCGTTTCTGTATTTATATTGCTTGAAATACTCCCGTAATATTTTAAGGAAGTTTATCTCACCCACTTCCCTTCTAAGCATATGCAAAACCCATGCGCCCTTATTATAGATCAATGAGCTGAAAAGAGCGTTGCCGGGATTATAAAGTGTGCCGCTCGGAAACATTCCGGACTTGGCTCTAAGAGTTGATTGAAGCGCTCTAATATCACTCTGTTTTTCCCAATAGAGGGCTTCTGAATAAGTTGCAAAACCTTCGTTGAGCCATATATCCTTCCAGGTTTTTGGCCCTACAGCATTT
Source organism: uncultured Ignavibacteriota bacterium (assembly GCA_947085815.1). Classification (GTDB taxonomy): domain Bacteria; phylum Bacteroidota; class Ignavibacteria; order Ignavibacteriales; family Melioribacteraceae; genus Fen-1258. Next base: position 58,911 of record CAMTXU010000020.1, read on the forward strand.
CCCCACCAGTGATGTGCAAGTTCATGAATCAACATATCCGAAAATAATTTTCTACCCGAAATAAAATTTGAACCAATACCGGTGATTGTTTGGCTTTCCATTGCACCGGTTTGCCACCAAAATTCCGCTACACTGTATTTTTCCTTTACAAACGGATAAGCCCCAAATAATTCCTCGAATGTTTTAATATATTTTGGATGATCTGAGAAATCGTGCTGCGCATCGGCAATATTTTGGGGAAGCGCATAGTAGGATAGATCCAATGTATCTCCGCTAATAGATAAATATTTCTGGGAAATAGTTTTATAATTCCCGGAATAAAGTGCAATTAAATACGTTGAGATTGGGTAAATAGTTTTCCAATGGTAAGTTTTTAGAGCACCGGCTGAGGTTGTTGTGATCAATTTCCCGTTGGAGAGAGATACATCAGATGAGTCGTTTGTAATGTAAATGTCCATCAGTGCTTTATCGTCCGGAAGATCAATGCAGGGAAACCATGTTGAGGCAAAAACGGGTTCGTTAAGAGTGTAAACTTGTGTATGGTTTTCGACCTTCTCAAAATTAAAGGAACCAAAACCTAAACTTTTTGGAGTCCCTTCATAAACAACTTTGATGGCTGCCGTATCTATCATTCGATCATTCTTTTCTATGCTTAAGAGTTTTTCCGAGCGATCATATTTTACTTTCTTACCGTTTAAGTGAAGATTGTGAATTGCAAGATTATCGTAAAAATTAACTTCTATCCTGGGTGATTGTTTATCATTTATTTTCATTAGGATAGTTACTTCACCCTCTATTCTCTTCTGATTGGGGTATAATTGTATTTTAATTTCATAATGAAGAACATCAACAGTTCTCTGACTTTTAGGATTATATGATATTAACTCTTTTTCGTCAAAGTTTTCTAACCGGTAAGCAAGATTAATCAGTTTACTGCTTTCTGTAGGTAAATTGTATTGGTTAATTACCCACCGCATTGTAAAAAATCCAATCGCGACCACAATTATTAAAATGGTTGATGAGATAAGAAAGATTAATTTTCGATTACGCATCAATATATTGAGGAATTTTGAATTTGATTTCATAGCAAAGTTAACAATTTCTTTAATTGCCAATCAATTCTTAATTAGATATATTTAATTAAAATACTTCGAGAATGAGATGGCTTATACAGGCGCGGCAATTCTGAGAAAAACTTTGACAATGATTTTAGCGGGCGGACAAGGAGAACGACTTTTCCCACTGACACAAGAGCGCACTAAACCCTCTGTTCCATTCGGCGGGAAATATCGGATTATTGATTTCACTCTTTCAAATTGCTTGAATTCCGGTTTTAGAAAAATTTATGTGATTACTCAGTATAAGTCCGATTCACTCAACCGGCATATTTATGAAGCATGGAATATTTTTAATCCTGAGCTAAAAGAATTTATCTACTCAATTCCTCCGCAACTTAAAACGAGCAATAATTGGTATTTAGGAACAGCAAACGCTATCCAGCAGAATTTTAATTTGATTGAGGATGAAAACTATAATTGGGTCTTGATACTCTCCGGCGATCACATCTACAAAATGGATTACATGAAAATGATTCAGTATCACATTGAAAAACAAGCGGATCTTTCTTTAGCTGCTATCGAAGTTCCAAAATCGCAAGCATCCCGTTTCGGCGTTATAAACATTGACCCAAAATATAAAGTTCTTGCATTTATCGAAAAGCCGAAGAACCCTCCCGTTATTCCGGATAAACCGGATTCATCTTTTGTGAATATGGGAATTTATGTGTTCAACGCGACGCTGTTAAAAGAAGTGATTTCCAAAATGGAAATAGAGAAAGTTCCGAATTATGATTTTGGAAAAGATGTTATTCCCTACATGTTAAAAAATAATTTTCACGTGCAGGCATACAGATTTATTGATGAGAATAAAAAAGATGAACCATATTGGGTGGATGTCGGAACAATTGACAGTTATTATGCAGCAAGTATGGATCTGATAAACGTGAATCCTCATTTCAATTTATATGATAGCGACTGGACACTAAGAGCACAACAACAGCAGTATCCTCCAACCAAAACAGTTTCTCACGAAGGCGAACGCATTGGACGAGCAATCAATTCATTAATCTCTGACGGAACGATTATATCCGGTGGATTAGTGGAACGCTCAATTATAGGATTCAATGTTCGGGTCAATAGTTATTCATATGTAACCGATTCTATAATTATGGATAACTGCAAAATAGGGCGGCATGCAAGAATAAGAAGAACTATAATAGACAAAAATGTATCGGTACCGGAAGGCTTTGAAATTGGTTTTGATACAGAAACGGATAAAAAGCGTTTCCCTGTTTCTGAAACCGGCATTGTTGTTGTCCCAAAGAACTATAGTTTTGAATAATATTTCTCTTACGAAATAAATTGAGGTTGTTTCAAAAGTTCTTTGTGATTCCTTTGTGATTTTGTATCCTATGCCGAAGGCATCCCTTCGGGAGTAGCAGTAGTAGGTTTTTCTGTGAACAACTAATTTATTAATCGCCACAAAGTCACCAAGACTCAAAGAACCACAAAGTTCTTTTCACTTTTGATACAACCTCATTCGGAAAATACGATATAGATATGAATCAACAACTTCAGGACAAATTAGACTCACTTCCCTCATTACCTGGAATTTACCAATTCCTCAATTCCAAAGAGAAAGTGATTTATGTTGGCAAGGCAAAAAATTTGCGGAGTCGTGTTCGTTCATACTTTAAGAGCAATGTTGATTCTCCTAAAACGGCAATCCTTGTTTCAAAAATTTCCGATCTGCATCTGATTATTACCAATAGCGAAATAGAAGCGCTTGTCCTTGAAAATAATTTGATTAAAGATCTTAAACCGCGCTACAATATCCTCTTAAAAGACGATAAAACCTTCCCCTACATTCGTGTAACAAATGAACCTTTCCCGCAGATTTTCCCGACACGAAACATTGTAAAGGATGGATCAAAATATTTTGGTCCTTACACAGAAGTAAAGAATATGAAAAATTCTTTGCGTGTGATGAATAAAATTTTCAAGATCAGAAGCTGCAAGTACGATATCAATCAAGAGACTATTGACAAGAAAAGAATTAAAGTCTGTTTGGATTTTCACATTAAGAAGTGCGATGGACCATGCGAGGGACTTGTAACACGAGATCATTACAATGGAATGGTTGACCAAGTAATTAAAGTATTGAAGGGAAGAACTGATGAGCTAATTGGTGAATTGAAAACTCAAATGGATAATTCGTCATCAAAATTAGAATTTGAAAAGGCTGCCGACCTACGCGACAGAATTAATCAGCTGCAAATTTATACTTCAAAACAAAAAGTGGTTAGTGGTGATCTTGAAGACCGTGATATAATCAGCGCGGCATATGAAGGAAAAGATGTAGCCGCAACTATCTTAAATATAAGATCCGGCAAGCTCGTTGGTAAACGACAGTTAAATTTAAGCTGTGAAGTTAATGAAGAGGCAAGACAAATCTATGCGGCTATAATTAAATTTTATTACGGTGAGTTCATTGAAGTCCCACGCGAAATAATTATAGAGACCGAACCGGAAGAATCCGATTCTTTGATTGAATGGCTCAATACTAAAGCAGTAAAGAAATGCAAATTTGTTATTCCACAAAAACAGAGTGACGCAAAATCTCTTTTGATGATGTGTAAACAGAATGCTCAACTTCAGCTAAAGGAAATCCAGTTACAGAAAATGAAGAAGGAAGGGAATGTTCCTTATGCTTTGTCTGCGCTTCAAAGAGATTTACATTTGAAAAAACTTCCACGTGTGATAGAATGTTTTGATAACAGCAATCTTCAAGGAAGCGATGCGGTTGCAAGCATGGTGGTTTTTGTTGACGGTAAACCGAAAAAAAGTTTGTACCGCAAGTTTATCATTAAAACTGTTGAAGGACCTGATGACTTTGCGAGCATGCGGGAAATTATTCATCGCCGTTACAGCCGATTAATGGGAGAAAATCTGCCGCTGCCGGATTTGATTATGGTTGACGGGGGCAAAGGACAATTATCGAGCGCAATTACTTCACTTGATGAACTTGGAATGAAAAATTACGAAATAATTGGACTTGCAAAGAGATTGGAAGAAGTTTTTCTAACGGGTGAACCGGAAGCGCAATCAATTCCTAAAACATCATCAAGCTTAAAACTGCTTCAACATCTTCGGGATGAAGCACACCGCTTTGCAATCTCATTTCACCGTGAACGCAGAAGCAAAAGGACATTTACAAGCGAGTTGCTGGAAATAAAAGGAATTGGTGAAAAGGTTGCGCAGAAACTTTTAACAAGTTTTAGTTTGGATGAGATAAAGTCTGCCGATGAGTCAAAACTTGCTGAAGTAATTGGCAAGTCAAAAGCGAAATTGGTATTTGAACATTACAGACATATTTAAATATGATGTTACTAACTATAGCATCATCTTCTAATTTTGTAACATTCTTTCCATATTCCTCATTATTAGATTTAAGCTTCTCGCTAAACCATCTAATCCTGGGAACAGAGTTGCAGCATTAATATTCATATCGTTAAGGTCATATAGCGCCACAACATATATTTTTCTAGGGATAATAAATTTAATTATTCTAGTTTCATAAACTAATTTGGACTTAATAGGTTCTTCAAGCTCTATGGTTTCAGCATTCGCTTCACCTAGATTTTCACTACCTAATTCAAACTGTTTGCTAATTGTTTTCTTAAAGGGTTCCTCAATTATTGACGACATTAAGAAACAACTTTTCTGTAGAGCAAGTCTTTGATTTTTTATGTTAGGTTCTACACTAAATATTTTACTCTCTTTATGAAATATTTCTTCTTTTGCTGTATTAGATAAATCAATATTTTCATAGTCAAGAAGATAATTCGCAAGCTCATTTCGATAATCTAGCCCTACTAGACTTCTTTTATTCTTTAGAAACATTTCCATAATTTTTTCACCGAGAAACTCGTCCAGTTGATAGTGATTTATTGCCCAAATTGCACAATCATCATTTGCATTTTCGAAAGCAAAAAAAGCAGCGATATAAAATGAACTAGTGAAATCTAATAACCTGGTCGGTGCACCATAATGTTGTAATAGTGCATACCATTCTAAATAATTTTTATCACTTGGCAAGTTTGTTATATACTGATGAGCAATACTCTTAAAAGCTCTAAAAATTACATATTCTTCCACTGATAACTGTGAATAATTTTTGATAAGGTATTTATCAGCAGCTCTTTCTAAAGTCGGATTTAATTTCCATTCTCGTTCAGTATGACCTCTAAAAAGAAAATGAAAGGATTTGTTTGAAAGAGATTTTAATAATTCCCAATCATTTCTTCTCTTTATTAATTATGCTATTGTTCTGATGTTGATGACTATTTCATGATAGCTTTTGAGTGCAATAAGAATATTATATGAATACAGTTTTATTATCGACAAAATTAGGAAGGGACTAAAAACATTTCATAAAACTAAAACCTCATAAACTCATCAACAGAAACACCAGTCTCATTTATTATAGCTTTCACTGTTCCTTTTCTTATGCTTTTTCCTCTGTGATGTGGAGCCGGGATTACTTTCCCATCAACGTCTCTAACCCATAATTCATGAGAACCTTTACCTTATCTGTAAAATCTAAATCCCAATTTCTTAAACCGCTTAACAATATCTTGATAAGAAAACTCGGTCAACCTTGCCATTATGCTATTCCTATCGGGAGAGCAAAAGTCATTCTAATATTTTTTACTAAATCAAATTCATTAAAGCCGAGCGATTCATTTCTTTCCTTTCTATAGGCAAAGATCATTTTAGTAACATCTATACAATTAAAAACAGCTTCTTCTACTGTATCACCTTCTGCGAATACACCTTGAATACCGGAAATTCTTGCAAGAAAACCGTCATCATTTTTTTCTACTTCAATAGATGCCATAATTGCTTTCGATCTTTTCATATTCTTTTCCTTAAACACTTCTGTTTATATAAAAATAACATATTCAATATATTTATGGAAATAAAGTGCTGACGATTTAATGCCACGGGAAATTTGAAGTGCGGGATAATAAAAAAATGCCAAGCACTTAATCACCCAAGTTAGATACTAACCGTTGCTTCCTTCCGGACCTGGCGGGATTGGGTAATAACTTGCCGATCAGTGCCTGGCAAAATTTGGAGTGTTAATATAGAAAAAATAGAACACGGATTACACAGATAACGCTGATTATCGCCGGTTTAATCCGTGTCATCCGGGTTTTATTAGGTATTAAGCGAACAGAATGTTATTCAAAAATTTAAAAACTTTTTCACTTCATTCAATACAAAATCAGCACCTATTCCACCTTCACCGGTAAACGTGCATTTCTTCGGATTACCAGGACAAACTTTCGCACAATAATCTTCTTCTGGAAAAAGAATCTTACTTTCATTTCCAAGTGGACCCCAAAGTTTTGGAGAACACGCCGTCAGCGGACAAAACATCGAAAGTGTTTTTACTTTCAATGCAGCGGCAATGTGCATTGGTCCTGTACTTGCAGAGATCAATAGATCAAGAGATGCAAAATTTATAAACGACTCACGCAAAGATTTATCAATATTTGGATAAGAAACATTTTCTAAGCCTTCCAACTGTGCGGGAATTTTATTATCAGTAACAACAATGCTTATATTCTTACACTGATTCAGCTTAAGAATTAATTTTTTGTATTCATCCGGCTGCCAGTTCGGCGAAGAATTACCGCTGGTAGAATGGATTCCAACCAAATATTTTTTGCCGCGCAGCAATTCAATTCTAGTTTGTACAACTTTTTGTTTTTCTTTTTCTGTCAAAAATATTTCTGATTCGAGATTATCAGTATTAACTCCAATTTTCCGGGCGAGATCCATACAATAATCAGCTTCGTGACGAAGCGGAATATATTTTTTACGGTCAACGTATCGTGTGAAAGTTATAAACTGATAAAACTTATGCCCCACACCAACCCGGAATGGGATACCTGCAAAGAAAAGCATGTAGTTCAATCTTTCAGTCGGAAGAAGTGTGAGCGAATGTGTAAAATTATGATTTCTTATCTCACGAATTTTTTTAAAAAAAGATTCTTCCGCGTCATCATCGATCAATAAAATTTTATTAACGTAAGGATTGTTGATATAAATAGCTTGAGTATACTTACGGATTAAAACCGCAACAAAACTATCAGGGAATAATTTTTTAATTTCACGCGGAAGATGTGTGGATAAAACAACATCGCCAATCCTGTCGGGTCGTACAATTAATATTCTCTTCTGCTTAGCCATTCTAATTCAGCCCTAACAATTTGGCACGGACACGCTCGTATTCAATTTGCCAGTTCAATTCTTTGCCTGTCTTTTCACAATTCTGTTTATAGGCACTTAAAATCTGCGGGTTCTCAATCCATTTATTCAGCACAGAAAAAATATTCTCTTCATTTCCGAGATTAATACTTTCTCCAACCTGATATGAGCCAACTATTTTTTTCATTTGCGGTAAGTCGCTGCAAAGAACCGGAACACCAGCCATAATATATTCGAATAATTTATTGGGAAGAGCATGGTAATAACTGACACTTATATTTTCTATTAGTGCCAGCCCCACATCTGCCCCGGCGGTATAATTGATCAATTCTTTCTGAGTAACCGCTCCGGCATAAATCACCCGTTCCGAAATATTTAATTCATCAGAGAGTTTTTGGAAGTTACTCTTTTGCTCTCCCTCTCCGAGCAATACTAGAACAGTTTGAGGAAGCTTCGACACTGCCTTTAAAATTAGTGGAACACCGCGCCCTTCCAACAATACGCCCTGGTAAAGGAGAATCACTTTATCTTCAGAGATTCCGTATTTTTTTCTGAAATCAATTTTGCTAACCGGAGTTTGATACAGCGGAATATTTCTGATCACAAGAGTATTATCGATCCCATAAAATTTTTCGAGGAATGAAGAATCCATCTCACCCGTTGTAAGAACCAGACCAACTTTCTTTATGAAGAATTTTTCGATTTGCTTCACTATTGATTGAAGAAACGGACGATTTCTCAATCCGCCCAGGAATGCATACAGTTCACGACTGTTGTAAAATATTTCCGCACCTTTCAACTTAGCGATTGTAACAACGAATGGAAGTGTGTACAAATCTTCCGCAAAATATAAATCGGATTTCGAGCGTATTAATTCACGGGTTAATATGAATGCAAAGTGCAGATAAAAGAACAAACTGATTTTCCGCTTCACGAGTTTGAATATTTTTATCTTATCATCAAAATAATCTTTGGATGAGATAAACCAATCGAAGGAAATTACCGAGACTGAACAACCATCGGCTTTAAGCGAATTGGTAAGATTTACTATTCGTGAATCATGAAGAGCATTTCCGAGGAATGCGATACAAATTTTTTTTTTATGATTCATTTTTTTGAGAATCACAACTTGATATAAAAAGTATTTCTCATAATCGTCTTGGCATCAAATTTTTCCTTGAACTCTATCAGACTCATACTGGGTGTCATTGGGTTTTCAGCTTTAGTATCTTGAGATACTCCAATGTCAACATAGGAGTAACCATTCTCTGTAGAATATTTCAGCACCTCGTACATCACCCTCTGAATAGGTTTGTATTCGGCATATTCATAACGGAGCATATTATAAAAACATAACGCAACATTTTTATTTGCAAAAAACATAGACGATCCGCCTATCGGCTTGTCATCAAGGTAAACCATAAACAGTTTTAGGTTATCGGGCATCAATTCTTTTAGGCGAAGAAGGTCTTCGTAAGAATGAGTTGGTTTAACATTGTGTATAGCTTTGTTTTCTACAAGTATCGGATAAAATTCATCGTAACGTTCGTTTGTTTCAACACGGATAGAAGAATTTTTTAAAGACATACGAACATTCCGCCGAATTGTTGGGGAGAATCGTTCAATTATATCTCTATTTTTATCAAGCTTTATTGCGCTTGAGATGTAATGCAGTTTGAATGAAAATCCTTGCCACAACATCGCGAAATCGAGATTTTGATTTTGGTAAGTCTCGTAAACCATAGGTGCGGGTGTCAATTCAAATTCTTTTATACCATTCTTCTTTCCATAATCGAGGAGCGCCGAAACCAGCTCCATAGCTTCTGCAAATTTAATATCTCCGGTTACGATCGAGCCGTAACTGGCACCTACAGGTGATTCGAAAAGTCCATTTGTAAGTCTGCCCGGCAACAGCGCCTTAATTTTATTTTTCTCGACGAACATCAGATGATCGAATTTGAATTTTCCGGGTGTGTGATAATCAAAAAATTTTTGAAGGTGAAACATTGTTCCGTTGTTCGATTGAAGAACAAAGCGATCCCATTTTTCTTTCCATTCATCGGAGTATTTTATCAATTCCATTTAGAGCCACAAAAAAATTTATCATAAAGGGTTGAGCAAAAATAAATAATTAAAACAACTGTGAACCTATATTGTTGTATTGAATTTACTTCGATTCTATTCAAACGCGTAGGTGAGTGAAATAATGTGTGAATCACCCAGTCCATATTTTACAGGAACATATGCATAGTCAAGATTTATTCCCTTCCAATTAACACCAAAACCTGTTGAAATATTTTTGGTATCATAACCGCCAGCAAATCCAACACGCAAAGAAAACATTTTATTATAAACCGCCTCTCCTCCAATGTGGAGATGAGAATCATCCAGTAAAGTGTATTTCTGAAAACCGGCGATTGTTGTGAAATCCAGTTTCGAATCGGAAAGTGAAAAATTATAAGATGCGCCGATGCGTAAATCTGTAGGTAGTTTTGTTGATTCGTTGTGTAACTCTCTCATTGAACCGAGATTGCGTACCGCCGCTCCAAATGTGAGTCCCTCAATTGTACTTTGATAAGTAACGCCAAAATCTAATCCGTATCCCGAAGCATCATCCGAGAACAAATTTTCATATATGTATTTATATGTAACTCCGAAATAAATCTTGCTAGTAATCTGATACGCTGTAGAGACGCTTCCGGCAAAATAATGCGCCGTGAATTTTGATTCGGCTTCTCCCGGTTTTGTACGAATTTCTATATCACTTATGTTCGTCGTATTCAATCCTACGGCAATTGGCAAGCCGAACGCAGTAAAACTCCCCGCAAACATTTCCGAGTTCATATCAATAAAAAGTGAATTATGCGTGAATGACAATTGAGTTTTGTTATTCACACCCAACTGCGAGGGATTATAGTTTAACGCTGATAGGTCAGTAGTGCCTACAACTCCGAGATCGCTCATCGCAATATTCCGCGCGCCAAATCCAAATTTTAGAAACGCCAATCCACTATTGCCTGCACTTTGCGCAAATAGGCTTGAACCGATTATAAACAGAATTAAAATTTTTCTCATTATTCTTTCTTGTTAAAAATTAACGTTTACGCCGATTATATGTTGATCACCGGTTGAATAGGGTTCTATCACAAATGCGTAATCAATTCCAACCTTCACCGAGTTCATTGAGTGGAAATAGGAAAATCCAAAGCTGGGTCTGACCGGAAAATCAAAATTGCTTACATTTAGTTTGTCCAATCCTGCCCTTAAAAAAAGATTTTCGTAAATATTATATTCACCGCCTGCGCGTATAATATTCGTTCCGCCGTTGCTATTCTCAAATTCTACCGCCGCAATAATCTTTGGCTCATCGAACTTAAACGAGAATCCAATCTTTTTCATTAAAGGAAATATATTTTTCGTTATGTTACCATTCGTTCCATAAATCTTGCCGGTATCCCATTCATATTTACTATTAATATCTGAGAGCATAAATGATAGTGTCATATTTTCATTCAGCAAATATAGCGCACCCAGATCAAATCCTAATCCTGTGGATTTAATACTTTCATATAATTTGTAGTAGAAAAACTTAAACGCGATTCCAATAGAGAGTTTTTCCGAAAATCTATTTGAGACGGCAACAAAGAATTGATTCTCGCTTGTTGAGATATCGCCGGTTTTTCTCCCCTGATTATCTCGTGCATCAATTTTAGAAACGCCAGCATTAATAATTCCAATGCTTATACCGGCAACAGAGCGTGGTTTTATTGTACCATCCGGACTCTCTTTCTTACCAAGTTCAAATTTTCGTGTATAATTCAAAAAGTTAAGTGAACGGTCCAAAGATAAAATTGAGTATGAAGTTTGAAAAGAGTTTCCTTCTTGAAACGGAGCGAGTGCCGGATTGTAATACGAAACAAGACTTCCGTCTTTGACAGAGGACATAGCGTTTCCCATTCCCATACCGCGAGCTCCAAAACCCAATCGGCTAAAAGCGCCCGGCATGCTGCTAATATCAGAAACCTTCGATTGAGCAAACAAAGAACTAGTAATAAGAATTACGCAAACAAATATTTTTTTTAATGTTACTGAGTTACTCAAATCATCACCATAATTTTCCCGAATAAAGGTGCACCCGAACCTATATCGATTCTATAAAAATAAACGCCGTTCGGGACTATTCTGCCGGCTTCATCTCTGCCGTCCCAATAAGCAATTTGTTCATTGCTAATTCCACGCGCGGCATTTTGAAGTAAAGTTTTTACCAGGTTCATACCAAAATCGAAAATTCTAATTGTGACTTTATCAGCGTTTATTGTTGAATAAACTATTTTTGTCCCCTCTTCGTCAGGTGAAAATGGATTTGGAAAAGCATATGTCTCCGATGCCGAAGCAACTTTTTCTTTAGAAAGAAATACTTTCCACGCTCCATTCCAGAAACCGTTTCCAGGCTCGGTCAACCGAATCAATCCCGCTCCGCTTGATCCAATCCAAATGTTATAAGTCCCGTCAATTAATTTCTGTGCTTTAACCGAAAGAAATTTATTTGCATTAGCCGGAGTCTTCGTTGCATCGTCTATAATTGGCGGGGCTGATATCCACGTAGCGCCATTATTGCTAGTTCTAAACAAACCGTTTTCGGATGCAGCAAAAACATCTGCACCTGTATACGCGCCTGGATTTCCAAAATACTTAAATCCAAAGTCCCGAACTCTTTCGCCACTTAGAAAGTTTTCCCAACTTTGTCCTTCGTCTTTAGAAACACTCACTGCCCAAAACTCTGACTGCCCTTCAGTCTTCCATGTCCCCGCCCAAATTGAATTATCAAAATCATTCTTTTCAAGAGCTAAGATAAAATTTCCGCTTATCGGTTTAGACTGATTTGTGTGATTGAATTTTATCCAGCTCACACCTCCGTCAGTGCTTTTATTAATACCGCCGGCTGTACCTACATAAATTGTATTATCATCAACCGCAAGTATGGAAAATGCTCTATGGTTCAGATTATTTTGAAAACCCAAATTTCCTGATGAAGGAGAGAGATCAAATTTTAGAACATCTGTTGGTTTTATCGAATCAAGATTATCCGGAGGAAGAACTACACGCTGCCACTTATAATTCGGGTTAGAGATTAGACTATCAATTCTTGCACTGCGTAACCCACCATAATATGAGACTATCCAAATTGTATTTCTTGTAAAGGCAATATCATAAATGAAATTACCGGGACGAACCGTTATAGGTAATGCTCGTAACTTATTTGAACCGTAGTAAATTGTTGAATCCCCAGCAGCGTCAACTGGTTGAAGGATTTCTTCCCAAGTAACACCTTCATCACTAGAAAATCTTAAACCTGTTCCAACGGGAACGTCTGAACCGATTAAATTTTCCATATGCCACGTTGCCGCCCAAATTATTCCATCATAATATCCAACAGAGGAAACATTTTCAGTCCCGAATATATGATTGGTCCAACTATCACCATTGTTTGCAGATGTACTCAATCCTTCTGATGTTGCAAGAAATACCATATTGTTTTTAATAAGAATTCGTTCAATAGTATTGCTTGCAGGAGTTTGGTCTGAAGATTTAGCCAATCGTATTGACCCCATATTATATTCGGTTGGGATCTGTTGAGCAAATAGTTTAACCGTTAGAGTTACAAATAAATATGTAATAAAATATTTTCTCATTAATTCACTATTAAATTAAATGTTATCACATCGCTTAATTTAGAAGGTGTTCCTTTGTCCTTTGCTTGGAATTCAAATTTCCAAGATCCGGTTTGTGAGGTTATACCAAAAGTATTTTTGAAAGAGAATATCCCATCTCCCGCTTGAACGTCCCCATAATTAGTATTGCCGTCGTCATGCATTAAAAAGAAACCGGAACCGTTATCATCCTGTAGACCCGGAGTAACTATAGTGTTATCGGGGCGGACTAATTTGAAATATACCTGTGCAATATCTGACAAGCCGTTGGGATCATTGGCTTTAATTGTGAAAGTAAAACTTTCACCTCTATTTACTGAGACCGGAATAATTAAATTGGAAATCACTGGTGGAAGATTGATCTGTCCGGGGCTAAAAGAAAATATATGAGTGCCAACTTTTTTAAGATTATCCGGCGCATAATTGATGTTGTCTTCGATAAAATATTGAATTTGATATTTCCCAATTGGAGTAAGCTTACCCATAACAAATTTTGCAGAATAAATTCCGTCCCCCTTATTTTCATCTCCGTTGAGACTTAAATTCCCGTCGTCATACATCGACAGTTGGCTCATCTTAGTAAGAGTTCCATCAAGAGAAGTGATCTTACACCACACGACCGAAACGGTCTCGGTATTAGCGATTTGCACCGAAGTGACAATAGTAGAATCTGTCTGCGAATAACTAAAATTGGATGGAGCGGTTATTCCCAACACACTGTAATTTACAATTTTCACATCAACAATTCCCTCTGGAATTTTACCACAAGCCAAAAATGCTAAGGCTAAGAGCATAATGACAATAAAATTCTTATATAATCTATTTTTTATAAAATGAGAATTAATAAAGAAATGGTAATCGGAATTGATCAATTTTTTTTCGGTATGAATTGGAGATGGAATCATAATAGAAAATTTGCCTTAAATAATATGAGTATTACTTTAATAAAAAAAAGTAGCAAAATTTTCTATAATCTTTCCCATTTTCTTAATGACAAATTAAAAGATGTTTACCAACATAGTCAAGTCAATTTTAATAACTTATTAGAACGATATTACCAATGGAGTCGGGGAAAAAGATATGATGAAGATAAGAATCGCGATATATCCCAGAATTTTTCGACTCAAATTCAGTTCTTCAAACTGCGCAACGGGAGGATGCTTTACCTTTATGAAGAAATAAAGAATTACCGCCCAGAACAGCCATCCGCTCCAACCAATGTGTATATCCAGATTCATGGAAGAATTCATTACTCCAAGCACACCAAGAAAAACCAGAATAATCATTGAGATGCCGGCAATGGCTTCCTGCTTCTTTTCATTAAACATACTGTAGATTATATGCCCGCCGTCAAGTTGCCCTACCGGAATTAGATTCATTGCGGTAACTAATAATCCAAACCAGCCAACACATAAATAAGGGTAGTGATAAATCTCACTCATAGGCGGAACAAACTGATTGGGATTTGTAAAGATTTCCTTTAGCAATACAAACAGAAGTGTATTCCCAAATTCTAAACCCACCGCTCCTTTTCCGTATTCAGGGGAAAGGTAATCTGGGTGAATTTGCATTATATATTCTTGCCCCGGCAAATGAGTAAATCCGTAAATCAAAACAATTAGACATGCAACAAACCCGCTGATTGGTCCCGCAGCGCCAATATCGAACATAGCTTTGTTGTTGGGAATAGCAGATCTGGTTTTTATCACGGCACCCATTGTACCGAAATCTGGGAATCCCATTATAGGAGGGAAAGGAATGAAAAATGGAAGTGTTGCTTTTACTTTATGATGAAGTGCTGCAAAGTAATGACCGAATTCGTGAACTCCGAGGACAAAAAGTATAGACATTGCGTATGGCAGACCTAGGAGAAGATCATTCAAATCATAAGGACCTATTTTACCTGTCGTCCACTTAGTACCTGCAAGTAGTGTTGTTACAAAAGTTACAACAAATAACACAATGTGCAGAAGATAGTTTTGTTCAAACTTATTTTTAGAAAATGCTTTTGCGAAAAATTCGTAAAAATTTTTGGGCATTCTATAGATCCAGATTTATTCCGAGAGATGAATACTCTCTTCTCATATCAAAATATTCGCCGTTAATGTCATATCCTGTGTAATATTGATAGAAAATCCTTAGCCCTCTTCTCTCTATATGACCGAATTTAATGCCCGCATTTAAAGTAAAATTTCTTTTATTGTCTTTGATTGCCATTGTTCCATCTGCTGCAATATAGGGAGATATATTATACGAAAGACCATCTTTCAAATAATATTCTAACCCGGGCTGGAGAGTAACTTTGCCAATCTCCGAGGGATCAACATGGTAAAGATATGTTCCTCCAACGTAGATTCTTAAGTTGTAGAATGAATAAAAGCCCAGCAGTTCAATAAATTCACGGCTATAGACTCTCGGAGTCCTCCCATCCTTCCACTTTAGTTGAACATTATCATAATGACCGTCAACAAAATGTGCGCTTATGTGGCTTAATCTCAAGCGCGCACCAAAGGAGTAATTGTGCACAACCGTTTTAAAACCAAAATTCAGACCAAACATATAATCAATAGCATCAACAGGAAAATGAAAATTCTCTTCCTGTCTTAAAAGCGTCCATGTGAAAAGATCAGCACCTACGGAAAAAATTTCGCTACTATGTTTAATCCTTAACAGATCCATTGAGTTGCCGATATTCAGCCATAGCTGATTACTATCCATCTTAAAGATGAACCCTAACCTTGGTTCCAGCTGGTTTGCGAAAAAAGGCTGAACGTTCAGTCCGGAGGGGAAGAATTCAAATTCCGTTTTGGTTACAGTTTGAGCTTTATAAACAAATGGAACAATTAATAATATAGATAACAAAAAATATTTTTTCATATCAGTTCACTTGAGATGGTTAAAAGGTCCTTCCTTTCCATTTTACTTTTCGGTTAGGTAAGACCACAAAAGGAAGAATTAAAACATAAATTATAAAATAGAGTTCGAAAGCAAGAAAATGGGTAAAACGCATTTTTAACTTCAACTTGTTGAAAACTGGTTTCACAAAGTAGTAATCTATTAAGATTTTAAATACAATTAAATAAAGAACCGAGAGGGAGAAAAAGAAAGGAAGTAACAGCATTGCGCCATGGACAATGTAACCCCAAGCCATCACCGAATATCCTATTAAATCGCTCTTCATTCCCCCAACACCCCAGCGTTTTTTTTGCCAGTAAAGTGTTTTCCAATCAGGGCAGGCTATGGAAGTTACTAAAGAATTTACATCGAGTGGATAAATTATTTTGTAGCGTTTCATTTCGTGAATTGCCATAAGTAGATTGAAATCTTCGGTAACAGAAAATGGCAAACCTTCGTAACCGCCCATCTCCATATAAACACTTTTTCTATACGACATGTTGTTGCCGATACAACTCAGCGGTTTTCCAAGATTAATTGAGCCAGCCGCAACCGTAAGAAGATAAACGAAATCAATCGCTTGCATTCCGGTAAATGGACTATAATCTTGTTGAGTAGTAAATCCTCCTACAAACCCAACATCATCCAGATAATATGAGGCGATTGTTTTTGCCCATGTTGGAGGTACGATGCAATCTGCATCGGTAGTTAAGATTACTTCACCGGAAGAGATATTAATTGCGTTTGCGAGTGCGTTCGTTTTCCCTTTCAAAGAACCGATTGAACCTTCAGGAACTAGTGTTTTGAATCTTGGTTTATCTTTTATAAAAAAATCGATTATTTCGCCGGTGGAGTCGGTTGAGTGATCATTAACAATGATTACCTCAATTTTGCCTTCTGGGTAAATTAATTTATCAAGGGATTGTAAACAATCCAGAATATTCCTTTCTTCATCGCGCGCTGCTACAACTACGGTTACTGTTGGAAGTTTTTCATCCGGTAGTTTTTTATATTTTCTCCCGGCGCCAACTGTGAAAATAATCAGCTGTAGAAAGTAAAATGAAATACCAATTAAAAAGATAATTTCGAACATCTAAGACTTAATGAATAATTAATAAAATTTAGGGCTATAAGTTAAAGCGAAGAAAATTATATTGCACAAAGAAAATTCATATTTAATATAAAGATAATGTCGAAACCGACCCCATTAAAAAGATTTGGGCAGAATTATCTGGTTGATAAAAACGTCATCCAAAAAATTGTTAATGAGTTCAATCCGGGAGAAAACGACACTGTAATAGAAATTGGACCCGGTACGGGATCATTAAC
>CAMTXU010000021.1:0-98233 GCA_947085815.1 uncultured Ignavibacteriota bacterium
TCTTGGCGGCAGCGGCGGCAAACTAAAAGATCTTGTTGATCTTCCAATTGTAATTCCATCATCAAATACACAACGGATTCAGGAAGGACATATTACAGTTGCGCATATTATTTGTGAGTTGGTTGAGCAAGAATTGTACGGTTAAACTCCGCGTCACTGCCTCTCCGCTGTTAATTTTCTTATTTGATAGAAAAGAATAAATAATTTTCTCTGTATAAATATCTTCTCTTTTTCAAGTAGAATTTCACACAAATATCTATTTGATTTGCACTTCCAAAAATTTCGGGTATAGAAATGAATATTCCTTTAGTTATAGCGAAAGAATTAAACGTACAAGAGAAGCAAGTCAATTCGGTAATAGACTTATTCGGAGAAGGAGCCACAGTTCCATTTATAGCAAGGTACCGGAAAGAACATACGGGAGGATTGGATGAAGACTATCTGCGCCAAATAGAAGATCGGTTAAGTTATCTAACAATCCTCGAAGAAAGAAAATTAGCAGTTCTTAAAAGTATTGAGGAACAGGGTAAATTAACCGATGAACTGCGCGATAAGATTTTATCGGCTATGAAACTTCAAGAGGTTGAGGATCTATACCTTCCATACAAACCAAAAAGAAAAACACGGGGCACAATTGCTAAAGCAAAAGGATTAGAACCGCTTGCGCTTTTCATTCTTGCTAATCCAAAGTTCAAAGGCGATTTTGATGAAGTGCTTTCACAATATATTAACCTGGAATTAGGTGTTAATACAACTGAAGAAGCACTTCAGGGAGCTAAAGATATAATTGCAGAGATGATAAGTGAAACAGCCGAAGTCCGTCAAGCGGCACGCGAATTTTTGTTTGATGACGCCTCAATCGTTTCAACAAGAGCCAATACAAAGAAAGAAGAACCCAGAGCGAACAAAAAAGATGTTTATGAAGTTTATCATAACTTCACCTACCAGGTCAATAAACTCAAACCTTATCAACTGCTTGCACTCAACCGAGGAGAAAAGGAATTTTTCTTAAAAGTAATATTGAGTTATGATAAACCGGGAATACTAAATGAAATCTTTGACACATATTTTTCTTATGATGAATCTGTATTTGAAGAGATTCTGACAAAAACGGTGGAAGATTCATTTACACGATTGATTTACCCTTCCATAGAGCGAGAGATCCGTAATCAATTAAGTGAAAAAGCGGATTTACATGCTGTTGAAATTTTTGCTTCTAATCTCCGCCAGCTTCTCTTACAGCCGCCAATTAACAATAAAAATATTTTAGGAATTGATCCCGGATTCTATTCTGGCTCCAAACTCGCCGTGATTGATACAACCGGAAAGTATATTGAAGGAACTACAATTTATCCGCATCCGCCGCAAAATAGAGCAGCCGAAGCAAAAAAAATTCTTCTAGAACTGATTAAGAGATATGGAGTGAATCTGATTGCGATCGGGAACGGAACCGCCAGTAGAGAAACCGAATTATTGATTGCCGATCTCATCAGAGAGAATAAGCTGGAATGCAATTATCTGATTGTAAACGAAGCGGGTGCTTCAGTTTATTCTGCAAGCCCGGTGGCTAAGGAAGAATTTCCGGAGCTTGAAGCAAGTCAAAGAGGAAATATTTCTATCGCGCGGCGGGTTCTCGATCCCCTTGCTGAACTTGTAAAGATTGATCCGAAATCTATAGGCGTCGGTTTGTATCAGCACGATGTTGATCAGAAACTACTCTCTAAAAAGTTGGATGATGTAGTTGTAAGCTGCGTTAACTATGTTGGAGTTGATGTCAATACGGCGTCTGCGTCATTGTTAAATTATGTTTCCGGTCTAAACAAAAGAATAGCTAATAATGTAATTAAATACCGCGATAAGGCCGGGAGATTTACAAACCGTAAGCAATTAATGGATGTATCGGGAATGGGTGAAAAAGCATTTGAACAATGTGCCGGATTCCTAAAAATTTCGAATGGAGAAAATCCGCTCGACAATACTTTCATCCATCCAGAATCTTACGAAGCAACAACAAAACTTTTAAAACTTTGCGATCTCTCATATACACACATTAATGAGAAAGGAAATCTTGTTGATCTTTTTGTTAAGGCGAAAGGTTCTTCGATGGTTGCTAAAGAGATTGGTGTGGGAGAGCCAACTTTAATTGACATTTTAGAAAACCTTCAGAAACCCGGACGCGATCCACGTGAGGAGATGCCAAAGCCAATTTTACGAAGCGATGTGCTTAAGATGGAGGATTTAACCGAGGGAATGAAACTCAAAGGCACTATCCGAAATGTGGTGGACTTTGGCGCTTTCGTTGATATCGGAGTAAAGCAGGACGGACTGCTTCATATTTCACAGATAGCAAATAAATTTGTGAAAAACCCTTTAGACATTTTGAAAGTGGGAGATGTAGTTGAGGTAACGGTATTGAAGGTGGACATTTCTAAACAAAGAATTGCGTTGAGTTTAGTGTCCAAATAGCTAAGATTGGAATTCAAAGAGATAGAATAGAATTATCACCATTTTTATCTGTCAAGCAGATATAAACAACTGTATTATAAATTAGCTCTGATTTTTTTTATCTTTGCAATGTTTACAATAAACAGGAAATTAAATATGACAGCGAACTTTGACATGATTCAAAAAGTTTATTCCGCTTATAGAGAGAAAGTTAAAAAAGCGAGCAAAGTTGTTAACAGACCTATGACTTATGCAGAAAAAATTCTTTACGCTCATCTTTGGGATCCGGTGAAACGTCCTTTACAAAGAGGAAAAGAATTTGCCGATTTCGGACCGGATAGAGTTGCAATGCAGGATGCGACGGCACAGATGGCTCTTCTTCAATTTATGCATGCGGGAAGGAAATCAACTGCGGTTCCAGCAACTGCCCATTGCGATCATTTAATTGTCGCTCAATCCGGATCGGAAGAAGATCTTAATAGAGCCATTGAAGAGAACAAAGAAGTTTATGATTTTCTTGAAAGCATCTCACGCAAATACGGAGTTGGATTCTGGAAACCGGGTGCGGGAATTATTCATCAGGTAATATTAGAAAACTACGCATTCCCCGGCGGCATGATGATCGGCTCGGATTCTCATACACCAAACGCCGGCGGACTTGGAATGATAGCAATTGGCGTTGGCGGCGCAGATGTGGTTGATGTAATGGCTGGTATGCCGTGGGAATTGAAATGGCCAAAACTAATCGGTATTAAACTTTCCGGTAAACTTTCCGGTTGGACATCACCAAAAGACGTTATACTAAAAGTTGCAGGCATTTTAACCGTGAAAGGCGGAACCGGTGCGATAGTAGAATATTTTGGCGCGGGCGCAAATTCAATTTCTTGCACGGGCAAAGGGACAATTTGCAACATGGGCGCGGAGATCGGTGCAACAACTTCCCTTTTTGCGTTCGATGAAAAAATGGCGGCTTATCTGGAAAAAACTGATCGTGCCAATGTAGCAACTTTAGCTAGAGAAAACGCCGATCTACTTAGAGCCGATGAGGATGTTTATGCAAATCCGGAAAAATATTTTGATGAGTTGATTGAGATTAATCTTAATGAATTAGAACCCCATATCAACGGACCTTTCACGCCAGACCGCGCATGGAAAGTATCTAAGATGAAAGAAGCGGTAGTTGAAAATAATTTCCCGGAAAAGATTAGCGCCGCGTTAATAGGAAGTTGTACAAATTCCAGTTATGAAGACATCGACCGTTCAGCAAATATTGCGCGACAGGCTATTTCTAAAGGAATAAAAGCTAAGACACAATTTATAATCACACCGGGTTCAGAACAAGTGCGCGCTACAATTCAACGTGACGGACAACTTCAAACACTTACAGAGTTTGGCGGGACAGTTATGGCTAATGCGTGCGGTCCCTGTATTGGTATGTGGAAAAGAATGGATATTAAAACCGGTGAGAAAAATACAATAGTAAATTCATTCAATAGAAATTTTGCCAAAAGAAATGATAACAATCCGGAGACTTATTCCTTCGTTGCAAGTCCGGAGATTGTAACAGCTCTCGCTATTTCTGGAAGTCTCTCTTTCAATCCCGAAACGGATTATCTTGTTAATGAAAATGGAGAACAAGTAAAGCTTGATCCGCCTTACGGTGATGAATTACCATTGAGAGGATTCGAAAAAGATACAGAAGGATTCATCGTGCCATCGGAAGATGGCTACAATACTGATGTCTTGATCGACCCGTTGAGCCAACGATTACAATTTATGCAGCCATTCAAACCGTGGGATGGAAAAGATTTTTTAGATCTCCGACTGCTTCTTAAAGCTAAGGGCAAATGTACAACCGATCATATCTCTCCGGCAGGTGCGTGGTTAAGATACCGAGGACACTTAGATAATATTTCAAAGAATATGTTTCTTGGAGCCATTAACGCTTTCAATGAAAATGCAGGAGAGGCTAAGAATCAGTTTACTGGTGAATACAACCCTGTTCACGAAGTTGCACGAGATTATAAAGCGCAGGGTATCGGTTGGGTTGTTGTTGGTGATGAAAACTATGGTGAAGGTTCTTCACGCGAACATGCGGCAATGGAACCAAGATTTCTGGGCGGCAAAGCAATTATCACAAAATCTTTCGCACGCATCCATGAAACGAATTTGAAAAAACAAGGAATGCTTCCGTTAACATTCGCCGACCCTTATGATTATGATAAGATTCAAGAAGATGATAAACTAAGTATCGTTGGATTAAATGAGTTTGCACCGGAGAAACAACTTACTCTGATCATCAAACACATTAACGGTTCTCAGGAAGAAATACTGCTCAACCATTCATTTAACGCAGGACAAATTGAGTGGTTTAAAGCAGGTGGAGCGTTGAATCTGATTGCCAGAAGCTTTCAGAAATTAGAAGTCGGTAACCAGAAAAAAGTAGTTGTTAAGAAAAAGGCTAGTTCTGAAGGAAAGAGGGGGAAAAGAAATGAAGGAAAGAAGGAAATAAGGAAAAAAGGGAAGATCGTTGCTAAAAAAACGGTTAAGAAAACGAAGATGTCAACTATAAAGAATACTGTGAAAGTCGTTCCGAAGAAAAAAACGGTTTCTAAGGGAAAGTCGGAAAAAAGTGAAAAAGCAAAGACCGTTTCTAAAAAAATTGTAAAGACGGTCAAGAAAAAACCCGCAGCCAAAAAAGTGGCTATAAAAGCATCAAAGAAGGTTGTTCGGAAGAAGAAATAAGATCCTCACTTCAACAAGGGTTGATATCAATCGACCCTTGTTTAACTGTGTCTTTTTACTATTTACCTAAAAATTAGTGTCTTCTCCACACAATCTTATCCCCTTCCTTAATTCCAAATTTATCACAATAGCCTGCATTTACTTCGACAACATACCGCGCGGGTTTAATTGAGGGTAAAGATTTATCATCATAAGGTTTGGCATTTTTTACAATCGTCACAATTTCCATCTTCGAGTTCGCGTAAATAATATCTAACGGAAGAACTGTGTTGTGCATCCAGAATGACTGAGGGGTTTCGTTATCAAAGATAAAAAGCATACCTTGATCTATATCCATCTTATCGCGGAACATCAAGCCGGTTGCTCTCTGTTCGTCATCATCTGCAATCTCTACATCTATTCTTTGTAAGAACTGGTCTTTTGAATCTGTGAATGACAACTCACCTTCTTTAACGAATGAATAGGCAGATTTACTGTTCATGGCTCTTTCTAAATCTTGGTTTATTGGTTCGTTTGATTTGAAAATATTTGATAAAACAAAAAACGCAACGAAAGAAATTAATACAACAACTACAGTAATCTGCAGCCATAAATTTTTCCGTGATTGTTTTTTTGATATTTGCGCTTTGCTTTTTGACATGGCTCTCTATTTTAATTTAGTTTCCAAAATTTCAGTTAAGAACAGCATGCTTTAGACGGAATCTTGTACACACTGTCAAATAGAAAAGTTTCATAAACTTATAACCGTAGTTCAACCTCTTTAAGTGATGATTTAAAAGAAATTTTTACTGACTTATAACCGGATAAATCTTTTTTTAAGGAGAGAATATTTTTCCCGGGAAGAACATACTCCGTTAATATTAGATCACTTGTTCTTCCTTTTATTCCAGTAATTTCAATTTTTTCTTTCTCCGAAGAAGTAAGCAGAACAGTTGATTTGCCGTTAGACTCTTTTATTAGAATCGGTTTGCTCAACATATTATCCGCCTGAGCAAGCGTACCCAAATGCGGAAATATTATCTTGATAACATTCGATGACTCGATACTTTCATTCCAAAGTTTACTTACCGACTTTAGAGTGAAATAATAATTCACTCTCTTTGGTTTATCAATTGCCAATGTAACGGAAAATTTATTTGCGGGTATTACATCGAAGAGATAATCGGCAAGTAGTTCAGAGTTAGAATTCGGAAGATTATATAAAGCAAAATACCGGATGCTGTCGTTTTGCGTTTTCGATTTTGGAGATTCCCAGTTAAGTGTAAAGTAGTTTTGGTTCGATTCATTTTTTCTGAAGTTGAGATTAAGTGGCGATGCCGGATATATTCCATCCAGCCAGGACATCGCCGCCGGATATGTTTTATATTGATAGGCAGAAAAATTAATATCTTTTATATTTTCATAGCGGAAGAATGATACACCGTCGGCATTCAGCACACGCCCGTACTGAATCATCTGATTCATGTCGGGTTTAACACTTGGCTTGTAAGCTCCAATGCCCAAGACGACACTTCTTCCAAATGAATTTTCGACCCAATCTTTTGCCAAGGCTCCGAAGCGGGGGTTATCATTAAAGCCCCAGTATATTTGAGGTGCAACGTAATCAATAATACCAAGCCGCAGCCATTCACGGGAGTCTTGATAAACTTCGTTGTATCCTTCCCAGCCATTGGCATTTTTAAGGTTTTTGTAGATTCCTATTGGCGCGGCTCCGAGTTTGATATAGTGTCTAACAGCTTTAATTTTTTTGTTAATCAGTCCAACAAGTCCGTTAATGTTTTGCCGTCTGAATTCGGCACGCGAAAGCCCTGCACCATGAACGTTATAAGAAAATTCATCATCAAAATTTATTCCCGGATACCTGATAAAATCGAGATGAACACCGTCAATATCATAATTCTGAACCATCTCGGTAATCATATCGGAAATATATTCACGAACTTCGGGCAGACCCGGATCCAGCCACAAACTTTTTTGTCCATCCCTATTATCATCAATAACCCATTCAGGCTTTCTTTTGGAAATATGATTCGGATGATTCAATACATTTGATTCCGTACCGTTAAAACAGCGGACAACATTTACCCACGCATGAATTTCCAGCCCGCGTTTATGTGCCTCTTCAACTGCGAATTGAAGCGGATCATACGATGCTTTACCATCTACCTCGCCCGTAATATAAGGAGAGAATGGATCGTACGAAGATTTAAATAGGACGGTACCATTACTGCGGACTTGAAAATATATTGTGTTCAGATTTTTCGATTTAATGTTATCTAATATTTCTATAAGAGCTTGTTTCTGTTTTTCTTGATTAAGCGTTTGCGGAGGCCAGTCTAATCGGAAGTTAGTGGCAATCCAAACCGCGCGGGTTTCTCTCTCAGTCTGAGCAAATATCTGCCATGCGGAAACCAGTATAATACATACAAGTAAAAATGATTTTGTATTCATCAGAAACTTCAGGATCATCACAATTAAATAAAATAATTCATTCCTTGATGGATCGACTGCATAACCTCATCTTCATCAACCTCTACATCCACCAAAATATTTCCTATATCTTGAAGAAGGACAAATTTTATTTTGTGATCTCTCGCTTTTTTGTCCCTTCTCATTATTTCATATATCCGTTCGGAATCGAAATTCTTAACCGTAATTTTATCTTTTAGCAGAAGAGGAAGTTTAACATACTCTCCGAATAATCTTTCATCCAAAATGCCTACCCTTCTCGAAAGATCAAGCGCGCAGACTAACCCTACAATAACAGCTTGCCCATGCTTGATGCAATGATTTTGTTCAATCTCGATAGCATGTGCAAAAGTGTGACCGAGATTTAAAATTTTCCGGAGACTGTTTTCTTTTTCATCTTCCGCAACAACATCTCCTTTGAAACTGATACACGATTCGATGATCTTTGATGTGAATGAGGAATCAAGTTTTAGAAGCTTAGGCAAATTATTCTTAAGTGATGCAAAATATTTTTGATCTATAAGAAAAGCATACTTAATAACCTCGCCTATACCGCAGATGATCTCTTCTTCCGGCAAGGTTTTTAAAAATTCCGTATCGATTAATACGAATTCTGGCTGGTAAATTGCGCCGATTACATTTTTTGTCTCATTGAAATTGATTCCGGTTTTTCCGCCGATAGAGCTATCTACCGCGGCAAGAAGTGTTGTAGCCACCTGAATGTACTTAACGCCCCGCATGAAAGTAGCTGCGGCAAAGCCGGCTATATCTCCGGTTATGCCTCCACCGATTGCGATAATAATTGTATCTCTTGAATATTCTTTTACAATCATATCATTAAAAATTCCTGAGAGAGAATTAAAATTTTTCTCCGGCTCACTTGCGCCAAATTCGTGAATAGAGACTTTGCCGGAGAAATTGGAAGTAAATCTGTTGATATCCTCCCGGTGAGCCAACATAACATTCCGGTCAACAACTAAAAAAATATTTCTGTATATTTTTTTTGAGCGGATTAACTTATCCAGCGAGTCGAATGTATTAACTCCTATATAGACAGGATACTCTTTACCTGGAATTTTTATTTCAATTTTTTTCATCGAACAGCTCCGTGATCCTTTTTGCAATTTTGTCTACAGTTTTTCCGAGCGGTTGTAAATCTGTTTCAATAATCAAATCTGCTTTTTCATAATACTTTCGTCTTTTTTCAAGCAGTTCATTTATTTTTTCTAAAAAATCTACTTCACTTCTCTCTTCCATAACTAAATCCCTAATCAAAGGACGATCAACCTTATGCTTTAATCTCTTGTACAGATTATTAGGCGATACTTTAAGATAGATAATTATTCCGGTTGATTTTAACAGATCGTAATTTGCTGTTTCTGTCAGAGTTCCTCCGCCGAGAGAGATAACGGCATTTTTTAATTCGCAAAGTTGCATCAATTTCGCAAGTTCGATTTTCCGGAAATATGCCTCTCCTTTTTTTTCAAATATCTCAACAACCGTCTGTTGCTGATCATTTTCAATCACTTTATCAAGATCATAGAAATCAAATCCAAGCACATTAGCTAATATTGGTCCAATTGTGCTTTTCCCGCTTGTCATAAATCCGGTTAAATAAATTCTTATTTCTTTCATCAATCATTAATATGAATGAGATTTGGAACTCAATATAAATAAATGAAAAGGAAGTTTTGGAATAATGTTCTTGATCCCTAAGAACTGAAATTGTGACCAATTGATAGAAATCGTCTCTATGAATGATGGGATTTAATGCCCGTTGTAATCTTTATCCGAAGTGAGTATTAGAAGTTTATTACCGCACCAAGTGTAAAAATTATTCCGTCAATATTGACTTTAGAATTGAAAGTGTCCGATGGTAGAGAGAATGATTCGTCATTATAAGTTACTGTCTGATTTGAGTATTTGCTTGTCATTTCGAACTCGGGGTCACGAAAACGCATTTGTCCGCGCACCGAGAGAAAATTGTATATTACATAGTCCATTCCTATTGCAACATGAAGACCGTAGCCAACTTTACGGCTTTGAGCTGAAATTGTAACATCGCCCAAATCACGGATATGTTTACCAAAATATAAACCAAATCCACCGCCAAAGAAGAATTTAAAATGTTCCGAGGAAAAAGGAATCAGATAATATGCGGAAATTTCGAGAGGAGTCATTTTGTAACCGTCATTCATCTTAGCCTTCTTGCCCTCCAAGTTAATGGAATTCTCGAAAGTTTTTTCAATTAATTCCGATCCAATTCCAATCATAATTGATTCTGATATTTGATGGCGGAGTTCGAAGGAGTAGCTTGTAATTTTGTTAAGGTTCTCATGGGTGTTTCGAATAAACGGATCAATGGCATTTGGTTGTAGGAATAGTTTAGAGGTGGACGTATAGTTTACATTAAATGAGATGCCGAATTTTTTATCATTTGCTTGTGCATAAACCGATATGGTTAAGAGGCAAATAATGGACACTATTTGTAAAATTAATTTCATCATATCTCAATTGAAATTTGACAATATGTAAAACCATTTTAAAGTGCAAAAAAAAGCCGTCCAGATTTTCCGGGACGGCTTTCAAAATAAACTATTAAGATCATCTAAAGAATAGATACCGATTATCTACAATCTTCGCTTCTTTTTTCAAATCTTGTATCCACTGATTAAAATAATTTGATTTTTTGTTAAGTAAAAGTTGTTTTGCAATTTCAGCTCTCTGCTGCTCAAATTGTGCCTGATCGAATTTTGTTCTATAGGTTACATTGATTAAGTAAACATTTGATTCGCCTTTAACCGGTTGCGACCATTTATTTAATTCGGCTTTAAGAGAATTTTCGGTAAAAGCAAAATCACGACCGATACCTGGTATATTGCCAGATGATGTAAATTCTGTTGTCGAATCAATTTTTGCGGATGACCAAATTGTAGCCGCAATTTTAGAGTCGCCGTTATCTCCAAGTTTTGCACGCATCTCTTTGGCAATTGCAACGGCTTTTTCCAACTTAAATTTTAGTGTAACAGTATTTTTTATCTGGGCTTTCAAATCCTCAAAATTCTTCATGCCCGGTTTGGTAACACCAGAAACCATTGCAACAACATGACCGGATTGAACTTTGAAGACATCGCTCACATCGCCAACACTATTTTCGAAAGCAAATTTTATAAGTGCTTTATTGATGCCAAGTCCGGGAATACTAATTGCTTCTTCTTCGAATGGTGGTGTTTCTGCAATTGTGTATTTCATTCCTTTGGCTTCAGTTTCAAAACCATCTTCTCGTGCGACATAAGAAAAGTCTGCGGCATCCTGGTAAATTTTATCGGCGGTAGTTGCCGATTGTTGAATTTTATTAACTATTTTTTCAACAACTAAGTCCTGATTAGAACGATCAAATACCTTTATAATATGATAACCGAACTGAGTTTTGATCGGTTTCTGTATTACACCAATCTTTCCGTTGAAAGACGCGTCATTAAATTCTTTTACCATTTGCCCGCGCCCAAACCAACCGAGATCGCCGCCTTGAATCTTGCTGCCATCTTCAGATTTTTCTCTTGCAACGGTAGCGAAATCTGCACCCTTCATTAATTGGTCATATATAGCATTGATTTTTTTAAGATCGGCTTTATCATCACTGCTAGATCTAATTAAAATATGAGAAGCTCTAACCTGTTCATTCTTAGATTTAACTTTGTCGACCAACTTGTAAACAACATAGCCTTCAAAAGTTGCTGCCGGACCAAAAATATCTCCTTTATTTCCTTTGACTAAAACATCGCGTATTTCTTGGGGAATTGCTGAGAGGGCAACAGTATCTCTTGAGTAAGGACGCTCGGAATAGATCTCAACATAACTCTTGAATGAAGTTGTATCTGCTTTTAGTTTTGAAACAATTGCCTGAAGATTCTTCTTGATTGAAATTGAGTCATTCTGTGATGGCTGTTTTGAGAAAAGAACATATTTTAATTTTCTTTCTGCAACTTGTTTGAATTCTTCGGGATGCTCATCGTAATATTTTTTCAGATCCGCATCTGTAACTTTAACATCGGAATCGGGAATTGTATTTGCGCTAATCATAACATAATTAGCTTTCATTCTGATTGCTTGTTTTACGTATTGATCCTTAGTTTCTGCGTAGCTGACAGTTACAGCTGCTGAAATAAAACTCTGTAATTTTTGCTGGACGAGTTGATTTTTAATTTGTTCCTCAGCAGTAATAACAAGTTCTTTATTCCGGGGATCTTTTAAAGCGCCTTCATATGCTTGCCTATTTAAATTTCCCGTTGAGTCTTTGAAATTCTGAATAAGCCATTGAGGCGGATTAGGGCCAAGAATAGCATCTCTTACTTCTTCGTCGGTCACTATAATTCCAAATTCCTTTATTTTTATATCCATCATTTTCTGAGCAACAAGTGCATCCCAAACTTGATCTCTGAAAAAATCCATTTGAGATTCATCGATTGTCTGACCGTTTTGTTCTTGTTGTTTCTTAAAATTATCGACTGTAGTGGAATATTCTTGATAAGTAATATCCTCTCCATTAATAGAGCCAACATTTTGTTGTTGTTGATGTATCAGATCAGTAACCTTTGAATCCGATAGGACCATAAACAAAACAAAGAGACCGCCTACAGTAAGCATAAACCATGGAGCTAAACTCCTCATACGGGCCATCATGGGCATAGAAAACAACCTCCGATTTAGAAAATAGTAAAATTTTAGGGGCTAAATTTAGAGTAACCCCCTTTCAAATGCAATTTTTGTTTACCGAACAAATTTTCGTATAAATTGTTGACGTTTCATGTCAATTGTCGCAACCGGAATTAGATGATCGCCATTTTCTTTGGTGCGTTTTGGAAAAAATTTACTCCCGCCGGTTTGATTACAACTGTACTAGGTGGAATTTCTTTAATGCTTCTTGGAAACAGATATCCGCAAGAATTAATTGGACCTCTGGCACATGAAACTCCTTTTGATCCTGTTCATCCTTATACCTACATGGCAGCTCTATATAATTTGATTGTTTGCGTAACTGTAGCCATGGTAGTAACGTTTGCTCAACATAAATTGAAATTAATGGTGTCTCACCTTAAAAAGAATCCTCAACATAAAACTATTATGTTCACGATGATTGTTTTCAGTATTATAGTTATCCTGATGGATATTCTTGTTGTAATATTCAAATTCGATTTAGGTCCATTATTGCTTTTGTTCACTCTTACATTAATTATGTCCGCATGTATTGCCTTCATAACTACTTTCTATGTTAAGTATGATCCGGAGCTGCAAACCGCGGGTTTGACTATATGGTCAACTCATAAAGCCAAGGAATGGTTTAAAGGAAGAAAACTCAATGAACGTGGGGGTGAGAATGTAAAAGTTGACTGGAAATTAAACACCGATGGCAATGAAGACATTATCAACTTCTCCAGGAAGGATATACACAAAATGGCTGCCGGAGTAGGCGATCTTGTTTATATATAGGATGCTCGTAAATGGCTTGGCGGCTTGAAATCGTGCCACTCGGTTTACGGTGAACTACATAATGAAGAGGGAGTAGTTTACATTAGAAAAGTACATCTGGAAAAAAGTCTCTTTGTTAAAGGAAAATTGTTAGAGGCAGAAGAAGAGATGTGATATAATGCAGGGGTAAGAAATAAGAAGTAAGAAATAAGAAGTAAGATATCAGAAATCAGGAATAAGAAGGCAGAAGCGAGAGGTCATAAAATTTACTTCTCGCTTATTACTCTTCTCATCTTAATTTTTAGATCTTCCTGGTTCCAAATTTTATTTTCAACTTTTCTACAACAATCGCCGGAACAAATTCCGATACATCTCCTTGAAACTGAGCAAGATTTCTAATGATCGTAGAATTCAAATAAGTATACCGGGCGTGAGGCATAAGTAAAATTGTAGTAATCTCACCTGCGAGTTTTCTGTTCATAAGAGCCATCTGGAATTCGTATTCAAAATCGCTTATAGCGCGTAAACCTCTAATAATTCCCACAGCCCCAACTTGCTTAGCGTGATCTACAACCAATCCGTCAAATGAGTCAACTAAAACGTGTTTATAATTCTTCAAACTATCCTTGAGCATCTCCACCCGTTCTTCAACGGTGAACAATGAGGTCTTTCCGGGATTCTTCGCAACGGTTACAATCACCTCATCGAATAACTCTATAGCCCGGCTGACAATATCTATATGCCCGTTAGTAACTGGGTCGAATGTTCCGGGGTAAATTACTTTTGCCATATATAATCTCATTTTTTTATTTATAAAATATAATACTTTGGACAATTGTAAAAATTAAATTTATAGAAAGAAAAATCAAAAACCCTCTACCGATTTAGATTCAAAAAGATAGATTAGACTATCCCCCATTCTTTTGAAAGCTTCTAGCCCAAATGCCTCTTCGTCATCCTTCTTGGTTTGGATCGACCTCTCGACCAGCATAATTCCATCTTTCGCAAGAAAATTTTTCTCAATAATATTTTTTGCAACTACATGTATATCATCCTTGAAGAATGGCGGATCTGCAAGAATCAACTCATATTTATCATGATCAGAAATTTTTGAAAACCTTACTGCATCCATTCTAAATATCCTGCATTCATCATCAGCCTTGAGAGATGAAATATTTTCTCGTAACATTTTCGATACATGAAAATCTTTTTCCACAAAGTGAATTTCGGCGGCTCCTCTGCTTAATGCTTCTAAGCCGAGCGACCCGGATCCGGCGTAAATGTCGCACACTTTTATTCCGTCGAAGTCAACATAGTGAACAAGGAAATTGAAGATAGATTCTTTTGTTTTATCTGTAGTAGGGCGCACTAATTTAGAATTTGGGAATTTTATTACCCGCCCTTTGAATTGACCTGCAATTATTCTCATCAGACTATTCTAATTGCAATACCGGCAGCAGCGGTGAAAGAATTGAATTTAATTCTATATAAAGGATTTTTTATGATGCTCTCCTCTGTTTTCAGGCGCTCAAACGGATTAACGACTTTTAGAGATGACCCAAAAAAAGTTTTCATCTTGTTCTCGAAATCATCGGTAAGATCCTGCCCGTAAAGTAAAACCCTGCTGAAATCATTCTGAGAGAGATTGAAGTCGTTTAATTTATTAACCGCGGTTTTTAATTCATCAATTATATTTGGAGCTACCGGATCAAGAACCTTGAAATAAAAAGGTAAAATACCGTCCAACGCTGAAATGGAAGAGAATTTTTGGTCGACATAAATACTCAGACTGATCTCATGGTTATCGTTCTTCTTATTCAAATCAAGAAAGGCATTGGACGCAAGATGGGCATTGTCAATATATTTTAAGTCAAGCGAATTTTGCCTGCAAAATTTATTAATAGCAGTTACCAAATTTTTATCAACGGCAAAAATGATAGCCTTTTTTTCGTGACGAAGAGAGCTTTTATCAATTTCGATATGCTGAATAAGAAAATTATCTTTATCACATTCCGGAAAGAGTATAGAAATCTCCCACCGGAAATGATCATGCAGATCTTTTTTCACAAGTGAATCGTCATACGGGACCTCAAAAATTTTGAAGTAGTTGTTGGGCAAGGCAAATGAAATACTTTTTGAGTTGAGGGGTTTCCTTTTTGCAATTTTCTCAAACGATGATTGAACTATGCTTATCAGTTTATCTTCTGCAAAAGTAGCGGATAGATTTTCTGTATGAATTGTTTGATCCACATTTTCTAGATAGAATGAATCTTCCTTGAAACTAATTTCAACAAGTTGAAGTTTGGTTTCAGTTAAATTTATTCCGATATGATTGCTAAACACAATTACTCATTTCTATTTGATTAGTACCTTCATTCAATAGTAACCAGACTCTTAATTTTTTCAATCTTCTTCTTGCCTATTCCTTTTATGTTCAAGAGTTCTTCAATATTTTTTAGTTTGCCATGCTTCAGTCTATAATCTATTACAGCGGCGGCGGTCTTTTCTCCAAATCCAGGTAGTTGAGTCAATTCCTCTTTATTAGCAGTATTAATGTTAATTACTTTCTGGACAGAGGATTTCTTTTTGACATTTCTTTCTTGCAATTTCTCTTTTGTAAAATCTAAAAGTTCATGTTGAGAAGCAATTTTTTTTCTCTCCAAATCATTAACAGAATCTTGAATTCCGGGGTCCCCGGAGGCTGCGTTAAAAAGACTATCATCCTGTTTGTAGCTGAATTCGAGGAATGATTCATCGTTTTTTGCATTTTTGATGAGATTGATTGTAATTCCGATCAGACAAGCGAAGATGATAAAAAGAATAATACTAGTCTCGGTGCCGGTAAACCCAATTCTTTTAGAAATTTTTTCTAAATATTTCATCAGCCCCTATAAAATAATTTGTTAGACTGGATAATTGAGAAAATCAGAAAAATTAAGAACTAATACTTCAGGAGGCTTCTAAGCACATAGTGATGCCTATGGCAAAACTATTTTTTTATTTAACGCAGACCCGTCTGCCATGCCTGCGGCAGATAAACCGGACGGGCAGGTAAAGCAAATTTCCGCTGATCATTTTTATTGTTTTTAGAAGTCTCCTTCAGCTAATAAGAGACTTTCATGTTTGGAAGTTTTTGCAATTCTTTCAACATCTCTTTTTCTTTGGCGGTCACATTTTTAGGGACGTGTATGTTAATTTTAACAAGTTGATCGCCGGCACCATGACTATTTAAATGTTGAATTCCTTTCTCCCGCATCTTTAAAAATTTACCCGGCTGTGTGCCGGCTTCTATTTTCAATTTTGCTCTTCCATTTAAGGTTGGTACTTCAATTTCAGTGCCTAAGACCGCCTCCGGATAGCTAATGAATAATTCATGAATGATATTATCGCCGTCTCGTGTAAAAAATTGATGCGGCAGTTCTTCGAATAATACAATAATGTCTCCGGCGCTTCCGCTGTTCTTACCTGCATTACCTTCTCCGCGTAGAGTCATATAATTGCCATCATAGACTCCCGCCGGAACGTTTATCTTTATTGTTGTTTCGTCTTGAATACGTCCATCTCCTGAACATGTTGTACAAGGTTCGGAGATAATTTTTCCGGTTCCGCTGCAATTATTGCACGCGGCAATGTTAACGAATTGTCCAAAAATAGATCTCGACACCTGGCGAATTTCGCCGGTTCCACTACAAACAGAGCAGGTTTTGAAAGCTGACGAACTTTTTGCACCGGAGCCGTTACATGAAGAGCATTTATTGTATTTCTTAATCTTAACTTTTTTTGTTGTGCCGGTTGCAATTTCTTCTAGCGTTAGCTTAAGAGATATTTTTAAATCCGAGCCGGGTTGACCTGCCGAACGCTGCCGTGATCTTTGCTGCTGAGAACCTCCAAAGAATTCATCAAAAATTGATGACCCGCCGAAAATATCCGAAAAGTGACTGAAGATATCGTTTACATTCGAGAATCCATGAAAATTCGGATCCCCTTTCAATCCGCCGTGCCCATAGCGGTCATACTTCTGGCGTTTCTCATCACTGCTTAGAACTTCGTAAGCCTCTGCCGCTTCTTTAAAATTTTCTTCGGCTTGTTTATCGCCGGGGTTTCTATCCGGATGAAACTGCATAGCAAGTTTTCTATATGCTTTTTTTATCTCGTCCTGTGAAGCACTTTTTCCAACACCCAATATTTCGTAATAATCTCTCTTTGCCATTAAAACTTTCCTTTATTCTTGCCCTGTTGAATTGTCGTTGTTTCTAATTTCTGTATCTCCGGTCTGATCCGAGGTAGTGTTCATCTCCTGACTAACAATAACTTTTGCATGACGAATGACTCTATCTTTATACATGTACCCCGGCTCTAAAACCTCAAGCACTGTATGATGCGGCACCCCCTCTGCCTGTTGCTGCATTAACGCTTCGTGAAAGTGAACATCAAAGGGTTTCCCTTTGGCGTCAATTTTTTTTACTCCCTGATTCTCAAGAATTTTTCCAAATTTTTCATAAACGAGCAGTAAACCTTTCTTAGTTGAATCAAAATTTACGGCTTCATCAATGTGAGAAAGAGACCGCTCAAGATCGTCATAAATCGGTAAAATATTTCTAATGAAGGACTCGGCAGCATATTTTAAAATATTGAGCTGGTCATTTTCATTACGCCGTTTATAGTTTTCGAATTCAGCGGCTTTTCTTAACAGCGCGTCTTTCAGTTCGCTATTTTGTTTTTCAATCTCAGCTAATTTAACGAGAGCATCGTTAAGTTCAGATTCGTTTATAGAAATCTCACTTTTCGGAGTTTCATTATCAGTTGGTAAACTTTCTTCTCTTTCAATCGGAATTTTATTGTTGTCTTCTTCCTTGAGTTTGTTTTGTTTATTCAATTTTTCTTCTTCCATTTTTTGTTAGTGTTTTATCTTTGTTTAGTTAATTCTTGCGTAAGCTGCTCGGCAATGTAAACAACCGCGGCAACAATTTTTGAATAGTCCATCCTTTTGGGTCCCATAATGCCAAGTGTTCCGTGCATATCACCAATTTTATATTCTTTAGTGATCATGCTATAGTCGGAAAGTTTTTCCTCTTGAATTTCCTGCCCGATAGTGATTGACACGTCGCTATCAAATGGATGTTTCTTTTCATCAAGAATATGAATAATGATATCTTGATTCTCCACAAGTTCAATAACACTCTGAAAGTGATTAACGTTCTCAAATTCTGGTTGCTTCAAAATATTTTTTGTTCCTGAGATAATTGCTCTTTCGCTGCTCATGTCGTTAAATATCTTATTAACGGATTCCAGGAACACGCGTATAATTGGTCGGTATATTTCCGAGTTGAAATCTTTTACCCGTTCTCCAATTGAATTTCTGATCTCGGAAAATTTTAATCCGGTTAATCGTTCATTTAGGAATTGTTGGACAGCCGTAATCTGATCTTCATTAACCTCGGCATCAATCTCAAGAGTAATCGTTTTTATCATTCCGGAGTTAACACTTACCACTACCAAAATTCTAGTAGAAGAAAGCTGAACAATCTGAATTTTTTGCAGCACCGCCTGCTCGAATTTGGGATAAGTAACCATAGCAAGTTGAAGAGTCAGATCGCTCAAAATATTTGATGTGATTCTGAGAAGCTCCTCAGTTCCTGTTGGCGCCGAACTTAGATTGCCATCGATAATGCTCTTCATAGATTGATCAAGCAACGGCGGATCCATTAAAGAATCAACATAGAACCGGTAACCCTTGTCGGTTGGCACTCTACCTGCCGATGTGTGAGGGTGATTTAGAAATCCGGTATCTTCAAGATCAGACATAATATTTCTTATCGACGCCGGAGAGAGACCAATATCGTATCTCTTCGAAATATTCCTTGAGCCGACAGGATTTGCGGTAAGAATAAATTGATGAATCACAAACCGCAGAATTGCCTTTTCTCTATCTTTTAACTGGTATTCAGTCATTGCAAACCAAACATAATCATATTTTGAGGGCTGAAAGTTATTAAAAAAATAGAAAATTTTCATTTAATTAAAGAGCGGTTCTGCCATAGGCATGGCTATGCCATAAAAATATCAATATTCTCTGCGGACTTTGCGTTTTCTCTGTCCCGCCTTTGGCGGGATTAAATATTTCCATTCGATAATTTTTAGAACCGTCCTAAAGTAAACCCGGCATCGGTTCAATTCTTCTAAACCAAGAACCAAATTTCACGGAAGATTTTGCGTATATTTTAAGTGAAAAAGAAGATTAATTGGAGAAATTGTGCCGACAACTTACAAATCCTCCGGCGTAAATATAGAAGCCGGAGATGAAACTGTAGAAAAAATAAAATCATTAGCAAAAAGTACGTTTAACAAAAACGTCCTCGCCGGTATTGGTCACTTCGGCGCTTTCTATGAAGTAGATCTGAGCAAATGGAAAAATCCCGTTCTTGTTTCCAGCGTTGATGGTGTCGGCACAAAATTAAAAGTTGCTTTCGCAATGGATAAGCATGATACAGTCGGTCAAGATTTAGTTAATCACTGTGTGAATGATATTGCTGTATGTGGCGCCGAACCTCAATATTTTATGGATTATCTTGCCTTTGGAAAACTCTTTCCGGAAAAAGCCGAACAAATAATTAAAGGTTTTTCGATTGCATGCAAAGAAAATAATGTTGCTCTCATTGGCGGAGAGACAGCCGAGATGCCGGGTATCTATAATGAAAGTGAATATGATATGTCAGGGACAATTGTTGGAATTGTGGAACGTGACAAAGTGATTGATGGGAGAAATGTTAAAGCGGGGGACAAACTGATTGGATTTGCATCAACCGGACTTCACACAAACGGTTATTCACTTGCAAGAAAAGTTTTGCTGGAAAAATTTTCCATAAATGATAAGCCGGATCTACTTGAACTTTCTATTGGAGAGGAATTGTTGAAAGTTCATAGATCGTACTTAAAACTAATACATGAATTAAAAGAAAATATTTCCGTGAAAGCATTTTCCCATATAACCGGCGGAGGAATTATTGGAAACACAAAACGTGTTGTTCCAAAAAATTTAGAATTAAAAATCGATTGGAATGCTTGGAATGTGCTTCCTATTTTCAAACTGATACAAAAAATTGGAAATGTAACTGATGAAGAAATGAGAGAAGTATTCAATTTAGGAATTGGTTTGATTGCAATCGTAGATAAGAACGATGTAGATAAAACTCTTGCTCTCTCAAATAAGATAACTGAAAAAGGAATTGTGATTGGAGAAGTAACATCATAGTTGTTATTCTGAATCCCGATTTATCGGAATGAAGAATCTCACAGCTTATTGAAGTAAGATTCTGAGTCTCGACTTCGTCGAAACTCAGAATGACATATAACTAAATTCAAAGAAAAAAATATGTTCATAGATACACACACACATCTATTCTATCCAAATTTCGACGGTGAAGTTGATAAAGTAATTGAGCGCGCTGTTCAATCCGGTGTTGATTATATGATTGTTCCGGGAACTGATATTGCAACTTCACTACAAGCGATCGAGCTTTCGTTGAAGTACGATAATATTTATGCTTCAGTAGGAGTTCACCCGCATGATTCAAAAGGATGGGATGATTCAATTATAGAAAAACTAGAAGAGCTTGCAAAGAATAAAAAAGTTGTTGCAATAGGTGAAATCGGTTTAGATTACTATTATGATTTTTCACCACGCGAGATTCAGATAAAAGCCTTTGAAGCACAAATTGAGCTAGCATTAAAACTCAAACTTCCAATCATAGTACACAACCGCGAATCGAATGAAGATATAATGAATCTAGCGCGTAAATATAAAAATTCCGGATTGCGAGCCCAGTATCATTGCTTTGCGGGATCAATAGCGGATGCTCGTGAACTTGTTGAGATGCATCATTACATCTCTTTTCCGGGGATCATTACTTTTAAGAATGCCGAAAGTGTTCAAAAAGTTTTATCTAGAGTGGCAATAGAAAATTTATTGCTCGAGACCGACTCACCGTTCATGACTCCAATTCCTCATCGAGGTCAACGTAATGAGCCTGCTTACATTAAATTGATAGCTGAGAAAATTGCGGAAGTTCATCATTTAACAATCGCTGATGTAGGTAGAACAACATCATACAATGCTTACAAACTTTTTGGTATCGGCATGAAACCAACTCTTAATTTTACATATCAAATTGGGCAAACGCTCTACATCAACGTTACAAACCGGTGCAATGCGGATTGTGTTTTTTGCGACCGTAAAGGAGAAGCCGTTATTAACGGTTACAGTCTTAAGATGACGAAATCTGAAGAGCCGGATGCCCAAGTGTACATCAAAGAAATCGGCGATCCAAAGAATTACAAAGAAATAGTTTTCTGCGGATACGGAGAGCCGACTATACGCTGGGATGTTGTAAAACAAGTTGCCGGATACATTAAAAATAATGGCGGTTCAACGCGCATGAACACAGACGGACATGGAAATTTTATTAACAAGCGTGACATCACTCCCGAGTTGAAAGGATTGATTGATACCGTATCTATCAGCCTCAATTCAACCGATCCGGTGCAGTACGGAAAATTAATGCGAGTCGATCCATCTCTTCATGGTGAAATGTTGGACTTTGCCGGGAAAGCAAAAGAATTTACTCATGTAGTTCTCTCAATTGTCGGCTTGAATGAAATCGATTCCGAAACCGCGAAAAAATTTGTGACCGAGGAAGTTGGTGTTGATTTCCGTGAAAGAGAATATTTTTAATAGACAAAGGAGATGATAGATTATGCAGAATAAATTCGTGCTCTTGCTCATGATCTTACTCTTTTTCTTATTGCAAGCATGCTCAACAGTTCAACATCTTCAGGTGGCTACTCATAATCCAATTGATAGTTTGCTCATTTCGGATTTTTTCAAATCATCTCAAGCTGCAATTTCTTTTTACGATTTAACCGATAACAAACCGCTTTATCAACACAATGAAAAACTTTTACTTAGACCCGCATCCAATCAAAAGATTCTTACTACCGCCGCCGCTTATCTTTTTTTAGGAAACGATTATAAATTTAGGACTTCCATTTATCATACGGGTGAAGTTAAAGATTCTATTTGCACCGGAGATCTTTTTGTAGTAGGCGGACTTGACCCGGATTTCTCAAGCCGGGATTTAGATACTCTTACCGGTAAGCTAAAACTTTCCGGAATTAAAAAAATAAACGGAAATATTTTTGCTGATGTTTCGGCAATGGACTCACTTTTCTGGGGCGAGGGCTGGATGTGGGATGATGATCCGGCGTCTTATGCTGCATACCTCTCTCCAATAACTATCAATAAAAATAGTGTTCGAATAGTGTATGAACCGGAAGAAATTGGCAAACCGGTAAAGATTAATATAATTCCCGAGACTAATTATTTCGAGATTTATAATACTTCTCAAACGACTGCAGGTGGTAAATCGGATTTGAATATCACACGTGATTGGATCAACCGCAAGAACACAATTTTAGTAAATGGAAATCTTACCAACTCGGCTAAACGCGATACGGTTTCTCTTAATGTTTTTAACCCAACATTTTATTTTCTCCATCTTATGAAAGAAAGTTTAGGGAAAAGTGGAATCTCTTTTACAGGAAAAGTTGATACAATGACCCTAGGGAAAGATGCGGTTAAACTATTCTCTCTTGAGCGTGATATGGATAGAGTAATTATTAACACAAATAAAACGAGCGATAATCTAAGTGCTGAAATGCTTTTGCGTACTCTTGCATATAAAAATTCAGGTTACAATTCTTCAGCTAAAAAAGGAATTGAACTTGTAGACAGTTTGATTTCTCTTGCGGGATTAAATCCTAAAAATTATTTGATTGCGGACGGATCCGGGCTCTCGTTTTATAATTTACTTAGTGCAGAACTTTTAACAGAAGTTCTTAAATATTTTTATTATGAGAAACCGGACTTGTTCCAAAAACTTTCAAATTCTTTTCCAATTTCCGGTTTGGATGGAACACTAAGTAATCGTATGAAAAAATCATCCACGTTTAAGCGTGTATTTGCCAAAACAGGAACTATTAGCGGTGCGAGCAATTTATCGGGTTATTTATTAAGTAAAAGCAATCACATGATCGCATTCTCAATTCTTGTTCAAAACTACACCGGCGGATCAGCCCGAGCCAGAACCTTCCAGGACAAACTTTGTGAAATAATCATTGATACATATTAAAACAATAGCGGTAAATGAAAACATATAGACAGTTCAAAATATTTACTAACCCGTTAAATGTGGATATCGTAAGCGGGATGCTTTGGCAATTAGATATTGATGGTATAAATGAATCGGAAAGTGGTTTAACAGTATTTGCCGGCTCTGCAAAAAATATTCTTCTGAGTGACATCGAGAATTTGCTGCAGCAGCTTGTAAATGATAAACTGATCAACTCATTCACAATTGAAGAAGAAACTTTGGAAGATAAAAATTGGAATGAGGAATATGAAAAGAATGTTCGAGTGATTGAGGTTACAGATCGTGTCGTGATCAAGCCTTCATTCAAAGATTACTCACCGCGTCAGGATCAGATTATTATTACGATTGATCCCAAAATGTCGTTTGGAACAGGAGAACATGCAACCACAAGACTCGTTCTTCAGTTTATAGAAAAATATCTTAAAGGTGGAGAAAGAGTATTAGATGTTGGTTCCGGTACGGGAGTGTTGGGTATCGGCGCGGTTATGCTCGGAGCTGAATCTGCCATTTGTGTCGATAATGATGAATGGTGTTTCTTAAACGGAAACGAAAATGTAAAAACAAATAACCTGGAAAATAAAGTTGAAATTCGTTTGTGTGAAATCAATCAGATAAGTGAAAAAGATTTTGACCTGATTGTTGCTAATATAAACAAACATATTCTTATCGAGATCGCAGAAGAAATCCGAAGCAAAACAAAAGAGACCGGAATGTTGATACTTTCCGGACTCTTAATAGTTGATGAAGAAGATATAAAACGGAAATTTTCTCTACTCGGTTTTAGAACTATCGATAAATCTACAATGGACGAGTGGTGCGCCCTAGTTCTTCAACTAA
Organism: uncultured Ignavibacteriota bacterium; assembly: GCA_947085815.1. Taxonomy (GTDB): domain Bacteria; phylum Bacteroidota; class Ignavibacteria; order Ignavibacteriales; family Melioribacteraceae; genus Fen-1258. The sequence continues at coordinate 24,174 of CAMTXU010000021.1, forward strand.
AATAAATTTACGACTGAAATTTATTTAAAAGTTTTGCCAATTCTTTTTGTTCGTGATCGCTCAAGACAGAAGTTAGTGCGGCTATATTCTCCGCATATTTTGGCATGATAGAGCCAATTTTTGTTCTTCCGCTTGCGGTAAGATCGGCAAGAATAACTCTTCTGTCTTCTTTCGAAAAAATTCGTTTAACAAATCCTTCTTTTTCCAAATTATCCATTACACAGGTTATATTAGCGCCGGTAACCATCATCTCCTTGCTTAATTTTTTCAAAGGGACCGGCCCTGTTTTGTGGAGTATTTCTAAAACACCAAATTGAGGCGCCGTTAATTTCTCGGCAAACATCTGCTTTGCTTGAATTTTTTTGTACTTATCGTGCGCTTTTGAAAGCTTCTCCCACAAATCTAACGCAAACTGTTTCTTTTCACTTGCCATATTATTTCTCCTTCACGTAGTTAATTAAGAATATAAAGTAAACAACTTTTTTATCAATTCCTTGACTTATTCAAATTTCGTTATTCATATTTATTGCTTATTCAAACACATAGTTAAAATAGATTTTTCTGTCAAAAAAAAAAAGAATAATCTCTATTTTTTTTATAAATAATGTACCGTCCGAAATAACCTCCTTCCAGAGATCATTAATTAAGATGGGAGTTTGAAACTAAGCGGGGATAATTTATATTATCCGAGTGAATAACAATTTTTGAATCCGGAACTAGATGTTAAGAATACAAGGCTTGATGGATTTTATTTCTGAAAATGAGATGCTTGACTTAGATTCATCCCAATTATTTTCATTCTCTCAGTCGATTACCGAGAGCGAGTTTGTTCAACTCTCAAAGAAATTAATGGGCAAAGAGGATTTTTCGCTCTATTGGAGTAACCCTTCCGAAAATCGTTCTTTTTTAGCGCTTGGCGAGGTCTATTCCATTTATAGGGATGACATAACTAATCTATCGGTACTTGATGAACAATTAAAGATATTACCCTTCAAAATTTCTTATAGCGATCCATATTTAGCCGAATTTACCCCTCCATTATTTGTCGGGGGAATAAAATTTCCTTCTCTGAAAAAGGACGAAGTTTGGAATGACTTTGAATTTGCCAAATGGAGCATCCCTCAAATACTCTTGCAGAAAAATGGAGACGAATTTCAAATCATTATTTATACTTTTAAGAACAACTTGAAACGGGTACTTTCGGTAATTGATGAGTTTTATAATTTAGTTGGCAAAAATGAGGAAAAGTGCATCAAAGTTCTCTCTAGTAGACCAAATGAGGGGATCGATGAATGGTCAGATTGTGTAAATTTGGCTCTGCGAAAAATTTCAGACAAAAAATTGCAAAAGGTAGTTGTCTCTCGCTTCAATCAAATTGAGTTAAACGCAGCTCCCGATCTCTTGATACAACTTCAAAAGTTGGAGAATGATTTTGATAATTGTGCGATCTTCGCGTATAAGTCTAAAGATTCGATTTTTTTCGGCGCTACTCCCGAAAAATTGTTTAGGGTTAAGGATGGCTTTTTAGAAGCAGACGCTCTTGCCGGTTCAATGCGACGTGGGCTTAGTGAGGAAGAGGACGATACGCTAAAAAATTTCCTTCTTCATGATGAAAAAAATTTAGCAGAACACAAGAGTGTTCTTGATTTTATTATCAATCAATTGTCCCCCGTTACTGATAAAATACTCTTCGATTCTCAGCCTTCAGTCAAAAAATATGCAAACATACAACACCTTTATTCTATGATACGCGCAGTGCTGAAAAAGGATGTATCGTTTTTTACTCTTCTGGAGATGCTGTATCCGACACCAGCCGTCTGCGGTTTTCCAAGTGACGAAGCTTTGGACGCAATTAATGAATTGGAACTGTTCGACCGCGGTCTTTATTCCGGCGTCATTGGGTGGTTTAATTTAAGCGGCAATGCCGAATTCTCTGTTGGAATTCGTTCAGCGCTCTTGAAAAAAAATATAGTTCGCGCATATGCCGGTTGCGGTATAGTTCAAGGTTCCGATTCATTCTCGGAATTCAAAGAAACAGAATTAAAACTAAAACCAATATTAAATCTATTCGAAAATGAAACTAAACATAAACCGTAATACTGTTTGGTGTGATCTTTTTGTGAATCGTCTTGCACAGCTTGGCGTTCGATATGCTTGCATTTCCCCCGGATCGCGAAGCACTTCTTTAACCATTGCCTTCGCAACAAATAAGGGAATAAAAGTATTCCCGATTGTTGATGAAAGGTCTTCCGCATTTTTTGCTTTAGGATTGGCAAAGAGTACCGACACACCTGTTGCTATTGTAACCACATCAGGAACTGCCGTTGCGGAACTCTACCCGGCTATTATAGAGGCGTATTACCAAAGAGTGCCATTAATTATTTGCACCGCGGATAGACCGCATTCTCTCCGCAACAGAGGTGCTAATCAGACAATTAATCAGCAAAATATTTACAGTAATCATATTCGCTATTTTGTGGATGCAACTCTTCCTGAGATCAAAAAACTTCCTTCGATCAAAAAAATTGCTGAGGATGCAATTAGATATTCTTCTTTAGCCGATAAAGGTCCTGTTCACATTAACTTTCCGTTTGAGAAGCCGTTTGAGCCCAAAAGTTATACCGATAAAATAGAGATCAATAGAATCGAAAAAATATTTTCAAATTCATCACTTGAATTATCTTCATACAATCGAACCAAAACAAATTATAAAGAGCTTACAAATAAACTTAGGTCTACCGAGAGAGGATTAATCATTATCGGTTATAACAATTACAAAAAAGATTTTGTTACACAGGTAATTCGATTTTCGGAAAAATTTGGTTTCCCTGTTTATGTTGACGGCGCATCATCCGATCGATATGGCAAACATTCTAAGAAGAATATCATAGAAAATTTTACTGCCTTCCTAAGGGCTAAGAATTTTCAGAAGCGGTTTGATCCGCATATTATTATTCAATTCGGCGGAGCTCCAATATCAAATGTTCTTCTTGAGTTTTTTAAAAATTCAAATGCCCAAAAAATTCTGGTGAATACTTTTGGGGATAAAAACGATCCCTCATTGACAGCTAGAACAATTTTGCAGGTTGATCCTCTTGAATTCATAGGGATTATTCTTAAACATGAACAAAATAAAGTCAACCGCGTCAGCCGCTGGTTAATCGATTATCAGGTAATGAATAACCTTACAGAGCATTTAAAAAACCAATTCGTAAAAAAAGCGAGATTCCCATTTGAAGGGAGAATAGCAACGGAGTTGATAGAGACAATCCCGGGAAAATCGAATTTAATGATCTCTAATTCCCTTCCGATACGGGACACAGACTTCTTCGCATCTTCGCTTGGCAAACAGATAAACATATTTACCAATAGAGGGGCTAGCGGTATTGACGGCATTAATTCAACTGCTCTGGGAATTGCAAAAGCATCTAAAGAGAGAAGCTACCTGCTGATTGGCGATCTCGCTTTTTATCATGATCTCAACGGTCTGCATAATGCAATTAAATTTAATATACCGTTGACCGTAGTTTTAATAAATAATAATGGCGGCGGAATATTTGAGTCTCTTCCCATATCCAAATATAAAGAGGTATTCGAAGAAAACTTTACAACACCTCTCAAAATCGATTTTAGAAAACATGTTGAGGCTTACGGCGGTAATTATTGTAAAATAAAAAGCTGGAAAGATTTCAAAGAAAGAGTGATATTGTCATCAAAGAATAAAAAGTTTACTGTCCTCGAGATTCAGACCGACTCAAAAGAATCTAAATTACTGCGTCAGGACTACTGGAACGCTGTTTCAAAAAGAATTGAACGATTCATTAATGAAATTAAAAGTTGACGATATTGAGTTTAATCTTCTCTTAAACAAATCCGATCTCAACAGTAATAAACAACCGGTTGTTTTTCTTCATGGTTTTACTGGGGATTCAACCGATTGGCAATTTATATTTGACCAACTTCCGAAGACAATGTTTCCAGTGGCTATTGATTTAATAGGACATGGGCAGACGGATTCACCCACAGATTCCGCTCATTACACATGCACAGCCATCGTTCACCAGCTCGATTCAATTTTTTTTCAATTGAATTTCGAAAAAATAATTCTGGTGGGATACTCCATGGGAGGACGTGCAGCGCTTTCATATTGTCTTAAGCATAGGCAGAAATTAAGTGCCCTGGTTTTGGAAAGCACAACCGCCGGAATTGAAGACTTCGGTCTGAAGAAAGAACGGGTGGAACTTGACCTCCTCTTTGCCGAGAAGATCAAAAGAGAAGGGGTTGAATCTTTCATAAAATATTGGTTTGATACGCCATTGTTCTCATCATTAAAAAATCTTCCAAATTTTGAATTCATTCAAAGCAAAAGAATTAAAAACAATGTCACCGGCTTGGCAAATTCGTTAATAAGTTTTAGCACGGGATTGATGATGAGTTATTGGGATAAACTTTCGCTGTTAAATTTTCCCGTTTTATTGATCAGCGGCGAGATGGATGCGAAATACACCGAAATCAATAGATCATTGAAACAAAAAATTCCGAACGCACAGCATACTACCGTTTCTGATTGCGGGCATAATGTTCACTTAGAAAAACCGGAGTTTTTTACTAAATTAGTTTTCGAATTTTTGACAAACCAGGAAACGAAGTAATGAACTCCAATTGGAAATTAGCAAAAGATTATAAAGATATCATTTATGAGAAGATGGATGGAATTGCTAAGATTACAATCAACCGTCCCGAAAAAAGAAACGCGTTTAGACCGGAAACTACACTCGAACTATTTGATGCATTCGCAGACGCGCGTGAAGATTCTAATGTTGGCGTTATCTTATTAACCGGTCAGGGTCCTGCGAAAGATGGCAAGTACGCATTTTGTTCCGGCGGCGATCAATCAATCCGCGGAAATAAAGGGTATGTTGGTAAAGACGGTGTTCCCCGACTTAATATACTTGATGTACAAAAGCAGATTCGCAGTATTCCTAAACCGGTAATAGCATTGGTTGCCGGATATGCAATTGGCGGCGGGCATGTTCTGCATGTTATTTGTGATCTCACAATTGCAGCGGACAATGCAATTTTTGGTCAGACCGGTCCGAAAGTTGGTAGCTTTGATGGCGGCTTTGGCGCGAGTTATCTGGCAAGAATAGTTGGGCAGAAGAAAGCCCGGGAAATTTGGTATCTCTGCCGTCAATACAACGCGCAAGAAGCCTTAGAGATGGGACTAGTGAATAAAGTTGTTCCGGTTGATCAACTTGAAGCTGAAGGAATTCGGTGGGCTAAAGAGATATTAGAGATGAGTCCTCTCGCATTGCGTCTGCTCAAATCGGCGTTTAATGCTGAATTAGACGGTCAAGCGGGAATTCAAGAACTTGCGGGAAATGCGACACTTCTTTACTATATGAGCGAAGAGGCTCAAGAAGGTAAGAATGCATACAATGAAAAGAGGAAACCGGATTTCAAAAAATTTCCGAGAGTACCCTAAGTTAGAAAAAGTTTTCAGCGCAATAATCTTTTTAGGAATAACTTGAGGGCACTTCTAAAAACAGTTGTCTTTAAAAATTTAATACCGCCTAAGGCGGGACAGAGAAAATTGTGGCATAGCCATGCCTATGGCAGAAGCGCCCTTGATCAATTCTTCGAAAAAATATTTTATTGATGGGATAGGAAAATTCTAATTCTACCGCAATTTCGAAAAAACCAAAAATAATTAATATCACTCGCAGAAAAATAATGTTATCAACAGGATCAAATACAATAACAAAATTAAATGCATGGATACTAGCAAGCCGTCCAAGAACTTTAGCAGCCGCCATCGTCCCGGTTGTTGTCGGCACCGCAATCTCAATTCACGATGGAAAATTTAAAGCTCTCGCAGCCACACTCACCCTTATCTGCGCATTGTTGATTCAGGTCGGGACCAATTTTGTAAATGATCTTTTCGATTTTCTTCGCGGGACTGATAAAAAAGACCGGATTGGTCCGCAGCGCGCTACTGCATCGGGTATCCTTACAATTTTTGAGATGAAACTTGGAATATATATTTCATTTGGCTTAAGCTTTATTTTTGGACTCTATCTGATCTTTCTCGGTGGATGGTTTATTCTAGTAATAGGTATTCTTTCTATTCTTGCCGGAATTGCATACACTGCGGGTCCATTTCCCCTTGCCTACAACGGGCTTGGCGATATTGCTGCTTTCTTGTTCTTCGGTTTTATTGGAACTGTGGGCACTTGCTATGTACAATCTAATGAAATTACAGCATTGGCTTTTTGGTCTTCTGTTCCTGTCGGTGCATTAATAACAAATATCTTGGTAGTAAATAATTACCGCGATAGAGAGGAGGACCGCTCAAACGGAAAGAATACGCTGATTGTTATTTTCGGTGAGCGCTTCGGGCGTATCCAATATCTTTTCTTCACAATAATATCTTACTCAATACTGTTTGTTGTCTACTTTACATTCAAGAGAGAAATTTTTGTTTTTCTTCCGCTACTAAGTTTACCGCTTGCCATCAAACTCATTAAGATGATTTACACGTTGCGCGGAAGTGAATTGAACAAAACTTTAGAACTCACTGCAAAACTATCTGCAATATACGGTCTTCTGTTCGCGGCCGGAATTCTTTTATGACTATAAGAGATTTCAAATACTTTCCCTTCTCGCTTAAACTCATCAAACCATTTCAAACATCATTACAAACAATTACAGAGCGGAAAGGATATATTATTTCTATTACGGATGAGTTGGGAAACACTTCGTTCGGCGAGTGCTCTCCCCTTTCCGGGTTTAGCGCCGAAATCCTTGAAGACACAGAAAGAATATTGCGCGGTTTACAATATCAAATAATCGGTTTTAGTGCCGAGGAAAATCTTACTTCTGTAGCCGAATTGTTAGCCGATTTTACATTAGTCCCCTCGCTTCACTTCGCGTTGGAACAAGTATCTCTAAGTGTGATTATTAAGCGAAATGTAAATTTTCTTAAGGATAGTTTTCCCAACTTAAAATCGGAAATTGAGGTTAATGCTGTAATAGATTTTGATACGGAAGAGAATACTCTCTATAGAATAACTGAGAAACTTAAAAAGGGTTATGCTACATTCAAGATAAAAGTTGGAAGAGATAATTTTGAAAAAGATTTTGAACTCATTCAGAATGTCCGTTCAGCTTTTGGTAACATGATTAAAATTCGTTTGGACGCGAACCGTAAGTGGAGTAGTGAAAATGCTGCCGTCTATTTAGAACGGCTTTCACCTTTTGGTATAGAGTATATAGAAGAACCATGCAAAAATATGGAGAACAGTTTGGAACTTGCCCGGTACTCTATTATTCCAATAGCGCTGGATGAATCGCTCAAATCAAAGGAAGATGCATACAAAGTTATTAATGACAGCAAAATAAATTTTATCATCTTAAAACCGATGATCTACGGCGGAATCCTTTCATCTTTACAAATTATAAAAGAAGCAGAGAAAAAAAATAAATGTGTAATAATCTCCTCGTTATTCGAAAGTGCGGTAGGTAAAAGTGTATTGGCTCTACTCGCCGCTTCGGTGAAGCATTCATTAGCTCATGGACTTGACACTTCAGAAAATTTTGAAAATGATCTCTGTTATGACCCGTGTCAAGTGAGAAATGGAAGAATGTACTTCGAAGAGAATAATCTTTCACAACTATTCAATATTGCTTTTCCATGATCACCATTAGCAACACGGTTCATTGGTTGAGTGAGCAATCTAGATTGTTACCGGACTCCCGCGCCATAATTACAAAGGACTGCACTCTTACGTACTCGGAATTTTATGATGAATGCTTTATGCTAAGTAATTATTTAGGTCAATTTGGCGTACAAGAGCATGATCACGTTGGAATATTGTTTGGGCAAAGCTACAAATTTTTCCTTCTTGTTAACGCGCTTTGGTTGATGAGGGCAATTCCAATTCCTCTCAACACCCGCAACACGGTGAAGGAAATTGAATACCAGCTCAGTCAAGCAGACATTAAGCATTTGATAATTGAGGAAAATTTAGATGGACAGGTTTCATCTTTACAGTTCAAAAACATAATACGGATATCTCAATCATCAGCGCACTCTTTAGAACGGAGTGAAAATTCAATTCTCGATTTTCAATTGAACCTTCCGGCAGACAGTTTCTCAATTGACAATCCGGCTTTAATCATGTTCACCTCGGGCAGCAGCGGAAAATCCAAAGCAGTTGTTCATAGCTTTAGTAGTATTTTCGAGAGTGTAAAAAACTTAGATTCCTTCGCAAATCTTAGTAATAATGATTTATGGCTCGCGTCGTTACCTCTTTATCATATTGGCGGATTTATGATTCTTATGCGTGCGATACTTTCTGGCGGGACAGTAGCTTTTCCAAATTCGCTTAAACATGAGAGCCTTGCCGAAGCACTTACAGTTTTTGATCCAACTCATGTTTCATTTGTCTCTACTACACTAAATCGTTTTATCAAAGATGATTTCGAGCCTTCAAAAAAATTGAAATGTCTTTTTCTTGGCGGAGGACCGTCCTCACCAGAACAATGTCTTCAAGCGATCGACAAAGGTTGGCTTATTGTAAAAGTCTATGGTTCAACAGAAACATGTTCTATGGTAACTGCTCTTCTTCCGAATGAAGTGAAACAAAAACCTAACTCAGTTGGAAAAGCGTTGGGGATGAACAAGATTAAGATCAAAAGCATGAGCAAGAATGATCCAAATGATTTCTGCAGCGATGGAGAAGTTGGAGAGATTGTTGTTTCTGCTCAAGCGTTATTTAGAGAATATTACAAAGATCAACTGACAACCGACAAAGTACTTAAAAACGGGTGGTATCATACCGGGGATTATGGCTGGCTCGATAAGGACAACTTTCTTTATATTTCATCGAGGTTTGACGACTTAATAATCAGTGGAGGAGAAAACATTAACGCAAATGATGTTCAAGAAGTGCTTATGTCAAACTCACTGATTGATGATGTCTTTGTCTTTGGGCTTAATGACGAAACATGGGACCAGATTGTCTGCGCGGCAATTGTCTCAAAGAAAATTTCGGAATTAGAGATCATTAATTTCTTGAAGGAAAATATTGCCGGTTATAAGATTCCGAAACAATTCTTTTTTATAGAAAGTCTCCCCAAAAACGAAATGGGAAAAGTTAATCGAACGGAACTTCTAATTCAGCTCAATTTAAGTTAGCCTTCATTTTTTCAAAAAACTCGCCCGGTAATTCTATCTTCTTAAATTCCTGTTTAAGGACACAGACATGCACCGTTTTAGCAATGGCGGTAAATAGACCGTCAGTTTTGTAGAACTTATAACTCAATTCAAATGAAGAATTTTTCAATAAACTTACTACGACATCAACGCGTAGTTCATCGCCAACTTTTATGGGGCGTACGTAATCTGCCTCAGCATGAATGATGGGGAGAATATAATCCTTATCAAAAAAATAATTCCGCTCGGTGTCTAAACTCCGCATAAAATCCTCATAAGCAGCATGAACAAATTTGAACAAGCTGGCGTAAAATATTATTCCCGCGGGGTCGGCATCGTAGAAATAAACTTTCACTTTGGCTGAAAACATGTCAGATCTCTTTTTGTTGATATCAATTTAATCAACTCTTCAACATTTCACATTAACTTTTTTGTTTTTAATTTTGTCTGAAATAAATTAGAGCGCTCTTGAAACCTCAATCCGTATATCTTCTTATCATTGCAATATTCTTTATTGCATTAAACTGCACTTCCGCGCAACAATCAGAAATCAAAAGAGAGTATTACGCCAACGGAAAATTAAAATCCGAGGGCACTTACATGAACGGTGTACGCTCCGGATTGTACAAAGAATTTTATGAGACCGGCAATCTTTGGAAAGAATGGAATTTCGAAAACGGAAAAGAGGAAGGCAGATCCACCTGGTATTTTGAAGACGGCACTAAAAGCATGGAGTGGAATTACAGAAACGGGAAGCTTGAAGGTAAATCCAAATGGTATTATGAAAGCGGTGAACTTTGGGCAGAACCTAACTATATTAATAATATTCAAGAGGGATTCAGCCAAACTTATTATAGAAGTGGAAAACTACAAGCGATATGGAATTACACAAACGGAAAGCTTAACGGGGTTTCTAAAATATTTTTTGAAAATGGCAAAGTTGAGGTTGAACGTAATTATATCAATGATAAATTGGAGGGGATCAGTAGAGTCTATTCCGAATTCGGTACATTAGCACTTGAAGCGAAATATTCCAACGATCAGCTGAACGGGACCTCTTATTTTTATTATCCCGATGGAAAGATAAAAGTTATTGACACTTACGAGAATGGGCAGATAATAAAACGTGAGCGATACGATTACGGCAGTAAAGTAAGCAAAGTCGAAGAAAATTTTGACGAATATTGGGAAGAAGGTACGTTAAAACGGAAGGTTCATTTTCGTGATGGAAGGCTGGATGGAATCGTAAAAGAATATTACCCAAGCGGATTTCTCAAATCGGAACTGAGTTACAGCAGCGGAATTCTTTCCGGGGAGTGTAAATTTTATAATGATGGAGGAATTATTGCTGAGATTGCGGTTTACGCTGGGGGAATGAAAAACGGATTATCCACTAAATTCAATAAGGAAGGAATTAAAATTACTGAAGAGAATTATCAGAATGATTTGCGGCATAATTCTGCAAAAACTTTTTACATCAGCGGAGAAATTGAATCCGAACAAATTTACAGCAACGATAAACTTAACGGAACTGTAAAAATTTATTTCAAGAATGGATCGCTAGCCGCTGAGGAAGATTATCTGATTGGTCTTAAAAACGGAACAGTAAAAAGATATTTCCAGAACGGAAAGCTCTCCGATTTTCTGCTCTATAAAAATAATTTGCTTGACGGGAAATGCTATAATTACGATGAGAGTGGAAAAGTTATAAGCGAAGTTGAATATAAGGAGGGTGAAATGGTAAAATAGTTTTGAAGAGATGAACGGTTCCCTTTCTCAAACAACCTTTCGAAGTACAAACAAATCTAAAAATTCACTGCCGAACGCCAGCGAAGGTGTATATGTTCCCGGTTTAAGGGAATTCATTAAAACTCTTTCGGCACATTCCGCGGCTCCTTTTGCGGTTAAGTTGTATCCTTCCATTACGTTATAGACTTCCTCAATCATCTCCGCTTTCGAATTTTCCACTCTTCCCCAAACATATGCTTCAGTATTATTGCGCTCTTCGGTTGTCGGTCCGGTTAAATTATTCTTGATGTAATTTGATGCCATCTTTTTGATAGACGGCATTTTGAGTATCTTCAAAAAGAATACTATAGATGAACTAAGGCTTACAAAAATTTTCGGTAGAGCCAGGTATACTTCTGCATTCTTTATTCCCGTTGAATGGAATGATGAATAAACATCACCCCACGGAATAGAGATACCGCTAAAAGAGAAATTTTTTAGTTTTAGATTGATTTTGAATTCACCGATTTTAGAATCAATAATTTTTCCATTGCTTCTTACCTTCCCCGTTCCACCAAGAAATTCTAAAGTAGTTAACCATGTGCCGCGGGAGATCTTACCACGCTTATTTATCAGTCCTAATTTTAGGTGCGTGGCATCTGGCATTTTTTCGCTCAATCTTTTTGCAAGACAGTCGGTTGGAATAATATCGAACCCGACGCTGGGTAAAATTACAATTCCGCTTCCCTTTGCAAGCTTGGCTAATGAAAAAGCGAGATGCATAACCGGCATCTCACCGGTTATATCTAAGTAATTTGTTTTTGTACGAAGGCACGCTTCCATTAATTCCTTAGCGGTATGCATAAAGGGACCCGCACAATTCAATAGTGTATGAACATCTGAGAGTGCTTCGTTCACTTTCTTTTCATCAGAGACATCAAAAGCTACCCGCTCACAATTATATTTCCGGGCTAGTTGCTTTAATACTAACTGATTTCTTCCGGCGAGGAGCGGTCTGATATTGCGTTTGATAAGCTCTTCAATTATTAGTTGAGCCGAGTAACCATTGGCACCGTATATCATTAATTTATTGTGCATCTGATTCAGTCGTCTTTATGTATAATACTTACTTTAATTTATCTTCACTCACGCTCATTTGCAACTTAATTCCTATTCTGATATGTCACAAATGAATTTATTTTCAAAAGCACACTGGCGGGAATTACGGAGTGGTACTTTTATTATTCAAAAATGAAGTTTTAATTGTCTCTATTAATCGATACGATTTTCGGTAGTTTTTGTTTGGCTGCGGATCTATTAAAAAAAGTTAGCGTATAATAAATTGCAACTAATCCTATTCCGAAGAAAAATGAATAAAGTTCCTTTGCAGTATAATCTGAAAAAATCGACATCCCGAAAATTATTCCGGCAAAAATGAGGATTATAGGTATGCCATATAAAAAGAAGGAAGCGTTTAGCAGAGCACTTCCTTCCACTTCAATTTTAACCTTATCGCCCGGTCTAACACCGAACGAATTTTCAACTGTAATAACGTTTTCTGTTTCAGATTTTGGTTTACAGATAATTTTAGCCGTACAATCTTCGCAGCTTTTACTTTGAGTGATTGCGACATTAGCTGTTCCTTTCTCAACAGAAACAACAATTCCTTCTTCTACTAGAACTTCATCAGCCATTAATTAACCATAATATTTTTATTTGGTTTTTTGGTAATTGCACCTCTAAGGCATTTATCAAAAGGAATTTTTGATTCATCAAACATTTCGTGTACAACTTTACCTACGTTTCCAAACATCACAACAACACCATCAGATTTGCGTGCGCAGATTCCGCAACCGAGACATGAAACAGAGCATACTTCTTTAGAACGTTTTGGATCATCTTGATTTTTGCAGAACACATGAACAGATTTATCGATAGAGTGCATTTCCAATATATCTCTTGGACAAGCTTTAGTACAAATGCCGCATCCAGTGCATAGCTCTTCAATAACTTCTGGTAAACCATTTTCATTCATTATCATCGCACCGAATGGACAAGCTGCCGAACAATCACCACCGCCGAGGCAACCATAGAAGCAAAGCTTAGGTCCACCGGAAACGATGGACATGGCTTTGCAACTGGTTGGTCCATAATAATCCGCCATTTTTTTAACAGATTCTGCCTTACCGCCGCGGCATAATAATACCGGTATTTGTTTTACTGAATCGCTAACTTCCACTCCGAGAATTTCGGCAATTTTCTTAGCTGTTTCACCGCCGCCAACTGGACAACCATTCGGCAAAGCTCTTCCATCAACCACATTGACGGCGAAATCATAACAACCGGCTCTACCGCAGCCGCCACAATTCGCGCTTGGAAGTATTTCATTTATCTGACCGATAAGAGAATTCTCTTCCACTCTTAATTTCCTATCTGCAAAGGCTAATCCGCCGGCAAAAATTAATCCAAGACCGCCCATTGTTGCTATTGCCAGAATTATTCCGAGTTCCATTTCTACCTCATTAAAAATTTCTTAAAGCCAGATGACTGATACATTGCCCCGGTAGTATCTACTATAACGGCTTCGACATCATTTAGTTTTTCTATTAGCGCCAAACCTTTTTTAGGACCGAGAACAAATATTCCGGTTGAGAGGGCATCAGCAGTTAAAGCATCTTTAGCAATAATAGAAACCGCTTCGCACTCATTAGCCGGATAACCAGTAACCGGATTGAATATGTGTGTAAATCTCTTTCCATTTTTCTTAAAGTATTGCTGATAATCACCCGACGTTGCCACGCCATTGCCGTCGATTGCAATAGATCCCATCAATTCAGTTTCTTTGCGCGGATGTTGAATACCTATTTTCCAGTTAGCGCCTTTCGCGAAAATCTCTCCGCCGACATTTATCAAATAATTTTTGATTCCTTTCTTCTCAAGAATTTGAGAACACAAATCCGCCGCATATCCCGGAACGCATGCATTAAAACTAATTCTGATGTTTCTTGGTTTAATTAGAATATTTGGCTCTTTCAGTTTTATCTTCTTCCAGCCTACGTTTTCGAGTGCTTTAACAACCTCATCCGGCGATGGAATTTTTGGAGAATCTTTTTCAAAACCGATCAGATCAATCAGTTTGCCTATCGCAACATCAAAGGCACCATCTGTCTGCCGCCATATCTCATCACATTTTTTCAGCATCAAAAACGTTTCAGGATTAACTTCAATTTCTTCCGTTTCACTATTATTGATGCGCCACATGTTATTGTCTCTCATGAAGGTAGAGAATAGTGTATCAATTCTGTATGCTTCGGCAAATACATCATTGATAGCGTTGTTCGCCGTTACCTCATCTATTCCACTCACTTGGACTTCAATAGTTGAGCCCATCACAAGAGAAGTTCGCTTTATGGTTTGTTCCTTTTTGTTATTGCAAGATGCTAACAGGAGAAGAAAAAGTAAGATGCAATATTTTTTATTAAGTAATCTCATTTGGATAATAATATTGATTGAGATTCTTCGTCGTCCGCTCATGGCGGACACTCAGAATTAAAAATTAAATCATCCCGGCAAAGCCCATAAATGCTAATGCAAGAAGACCCGCAGTAATTAATGTAATTGCCGCACCGCGGAAAGGTTTTGGTACATCTGTCAATTCAAGTTCTTCCCGGATTCCAGCCATGATAAATAGTGCCAATGTAAATCCAACTCCCGCACCCAATCCAAAAACCAAACTTTGCATAAAATTATATTCCCTCATCGCCAGAAGAAGTGCTAAGCCTAGGATTGCGCAGTTGGTTGTAATCAATGGTAAAAAAATACCGAGCGCACGGTAAAGCGGCTGGCTTACTTTCTTGATTACCATCTCAACAAATTGCACAAGAGAAGCGATAACTAAAATGAAAGTGGGTATCTGCAAAAATTGTAACTGATATGGAATTAATAGATAACTCCAAAGCAGCCAGCAAACAATAGCTGTCATTACCAGCACAAAAGTAGTTGCCATCCCCATAGGAAGGGCGGAGGAAGTTTTGTTCGAAACGCCGATGAACGGACAAATGCCAAGGAAGTATGAAAGAACAAAATTATTAACTATTGAGGCAGAGATAAATATTATAAGTAAATCCATCTTAAGCCTCCTGCTCTTTTAATGAGAGTGGGTTTTCTCTATACTTTTTAATATCCGCTTCATGTTGCATTTTTTTCTTTCTGTCTTGGAACGCGTTTGAAAAGCCCATGAGTAAACCGAATGTAAGAAAAGCGCCGGCAGGAAGAACCATAACAGTCCATGGTTCAAATGCGGAGGGCATTACCTGTATTCCTAAAAATGTGCCCGAGCCGAGTATCTCTCTAATTCCGCTCATGACAATCAAAGCAATCAGAAATCCGGTACCGTTTCCCAATGCATCTAGAATTGATCTAAGCGGTGTATTCTTTGATGCAAAGGCTTCTGCCCTGCCAAGAATTATGCAGTTTACAACTATCAACGGAATGAAAGGTCCAAGAGATTTTGAGAGTGCGGGAAACTGCGCTTTCATTACCAGGTCTGTAATAGTTACGAACGATGCGATTATAACTATGTAAGCGGCTATTCTTACTTGATTTGGAATCAGTTTTCTTATTATCGATATAAATAAACTTGAAAATACAAGTACAAATGTTGTTGCAAGAGCCATTGCTATACCATTAATAACCGTAACGGTAACAGCTAATGTTGGACACATACCAAGTACTTGTTTGAAGATAGGATTGTTTTCCCAAAGACCTTTCGTGTATTCGTAAGAGAAAGTACCTTTTTTCATAATGACTCCTTCTCCTTTAAGGCTCGGGCTTTTTTCAGCGCATTGTTAATAATTGCAACGATAGCTTTTGATGATATTGTCGCACCTGTAATAGTTTCTATTTCATTTGGCTTGCTTGCAGCTTTTCCTTTTATCCATTCAACTTTTGGTACTGCTTCTAATTCTATAAATTGTTTTTTAAAAGGATCCTCAAGAATTTTTGTACCTAGACCAGGCGTTTCACTCTGCTCAAGAATTTCGTACATATTTATTTTTTTCATATCAGGTGAAAGTCCCAGCATTAATCTAATCTTTCCTTGAAAACCGTTTCCCTCATAAACCAAAGAGTATCCGATATTATTGTTAGCTTCATCCTTCACTTTATAAATATCAAATCCGGCATTAGGAATTTTCTCGTAACTCTTACCCTCCGGATTGACGAGAAATATCGCCTTTTCTGTTTCTGCTTTTTTGTTTGCCTCGATAAGCGGATGTGCCCAATTATTAACAAAAGAGAGAGAGCCGCCTGCAATGATGCCAATAACCGTAAGTGTTGCAATTATGTGAATTACTGCTTTCATTTTGCACCTCCGAAAATTGTTGGGCGTGTGGAACGGTTTATTGTTGGAACCAATGCGTTCATAATCAGAATTGCGTACATCACTCCCTCCGGCAATCCGCCAAACAGCCGGATCATTACAACGATCAGTGAAATACAAATTCCGTATATCCACATTCCTTTCGATGTAATCGGAGATGTAACCCAGTCGGTTGCCATAAAAAACGCACCGAATAAAAATCCGCCCGCAAATATTTGGAAAAACGGACTTGGATATTTAACCGGATCGATCAACCAAAATAATCCACCGAAGATCACCATTCCTAAAACAGCCGCAAGCGGAACCCGGTAATTAACAACACCGACCGCAATTAAAAATATACCGCCGATTAAAATCGCGAGAGCGGATGTCTCCCCGATTGATCCAGCGACATTTCCAAACATCATCGGCTGGAGCTGAGTAGCAACTTTATCATATTTGAAAGCGGCAAGAGGAGTTGCCGATGTAACGGTATCAACCGCGAAGTTTGGTTTTGACCATGTTGTGATTGCAACAGGAAAAGCAGCTTGCAGAAACGCACGCCCGGCTAATGCCGGATTAAAAATATTATAACCCAATCCACCAAAAACTTCTTTACCGATTGCTATTGCAAAGACAGCACCTATTGCTGTTGATGAGAGAGAAAAATTAGGCGGTAATATCAAACCTAAGAGTAAGCCGGTTATAACCGCGCTGCCGTCTTCAATTATTATCTTTCTGTTTCTAATTCTCTTTATTACGAGTTCCGTTACAAGACAAAAACCTACACTAACTAATAGAATCACTAATTGATAAGCACCAAAAAAAAGAAGTGCCGATATTACCGCCGGTAGTAGAGCTAAAACCACGAGCCACATTGCTTGTTTTGTTGACCACCTTGAATGGACATGCGGCGAAGTGGAAAGCTCTAATTTATAAGTCGGATTTGCAGTGGTTGTTTCCATATCACTTTTAATTTGTTCAGGAAATACTTATTTATTATTCTATAAATTAATCACGCGTTAACTGCTATGTTTCTTTCTTTTTGTATAGCCAAAACTCTTTGCTTACCTAATCGAATCCATTGGACAAGAGGAATATTCGCGGGACATGTATAAGTACAAGTACCGCATTCCATACAAACTGTGATCGCAAGTTGCTCGGCATCCTCAAATCTTTCCAATTGTGAAACGCGCGCAAGTTTTGTCGGCAATAAATTTAGCGGACAAACATCAACGCACATACCGCATCGCAAACATGGAGTCTCATCATGATCACTTACTTCTTCTTCAGTCAATACAAGAATGCCGGAAGTCGCCTTCATTATTGGGGCGGAGAAATCATATTGCGCAACTCCCATCATTGGTCCGCCCGCAATAACTTTAACCGCATTCTCTTTAACCCCGCCGCAAAAATCAAGAACCTCGCTCAGCGGAGTGCCTATTGGAACAATTAAATTTTTCGGCTGATTAATTCCCCCTCCCGAAACTGTTAATGCGGCACTGATCTGCGGCTCCCCTTTTACAACAGCGTCATAAATTGAAATGGCGGTTCTAATATTTTGAATTGACACGCCTGCATCGAATGGAAGTTTACCCGGAGGAACTTCTTTTCCGGTTACTGCTTTGATCAACATTTTTTCCGCGCCTTGGGGATATTTTGTTTTAAGAGTCTCGACACTAATACTAGTGTATTTCTTTGCCGCCTTTTTAAGTTTTGCGACAGCTTCCGGTTTATTGTCCTCAATTCCAACAACACCTTTTGTTACACCAAGCGCTTTCATTATCAACATCAAACCGGAAAGAACATCATCGGTTCTCTCTATCATTAAACGGTAATCTCGAGTAAGATAGGGTTCACACTCACATCCGTTTAGAATTACCACATCCAAATGTTTTCCTTCCGGAAGGGTAAGTTTAACGTATGTTGGAAATGCGGCACCGCCTTGACCAACCACGCCAGCATCTTTAGTCCTTTCTCTAATTTCTTCGGGGGTAACTTCATCCGGATTTAGAGAGGGAAAAGTTACAAGTTCATTAATACCATTCGTTTGAATAACTATGGCGTCTTTCGGAAATCCATTCACATTTGAGTCAACTGCAATCTTTATTACTTTTCCGGAAACCGGACTGTGAATAGGCGCAGAGATAAATCCATGGCGCTCGGCAATAATCTCTCCGGCTTTTACTTCACTCCCCTTTTTTACTAAGGGAATTGCGGGCTTGCCCAGATGTTGGGTTAACGGAACAATAATCTGTTTGGGGATTGGCATAACCTCGAATGGAAGATTTTCAGTAATTGTTTTTTGCTCGGCAGGATGAACTCCGCCTTTAAATGTTTTTTTTCTGAAATTAAGAGTCATGTCGTTCAAGAGATTATTTTGAATTTAGACATAACTTTTTACACATTTTATGCCAAGAGAGAGCTCTTATAAATGTAGTTGACCGGGAGTTATTTCAAGAAATTTGGGATTAAAACGAATTTTATTTTGAATTGATTATTACTGCGTTGAGAACTTATCACTAATGAAAAAAAAAGTAGGATTTGTGAGAAATCAAAGATAATGTGTAGGTAAATCTTTTTAGCAAAAAAACATTAAACACAGCTCAAGCACCAGCTATGGAGGGGTTATTTCATCTTTACCGCTCTTCAAAATATCCAACTTTATTGTGTTAAGAAATAATTAAATTAGCAGAGTGGGATAAGATTATTAATTGAACTAGTCGCTCGTTTATATTTAACAATTTATTGATCTTCGCATAACAATTAAATAACAGTAAGCATTTATCTTTAGATCGAATTTACGTGATATTTCAAAACAATTGCTAAATAAAATGATAAGGAAAAAAATTCTTTTCATCTGCGGTTCACTAAATCAAACTTCTATGATGCACCAAATTTCGCAGCATCTTGGTAAATACGATTGCTATTTCACTCCATATTACGGTGACGGCTGGATTAAATACGGGGTTAATAAGGGCTATGGTAAGTTTTCTATTTTAAACGGACCATTCCGCTGGCGGACAGAAGAATACTTGAGGGACAATAACCTTAAGATGGATTACCGGGGTGAAAGCCACAATTATGATTTAGTTTATACTTGTGCAGACCTCATTATGCCAAGGAACATTCGTAAAAAAAAGATTATACTTGTTCAGGAAGGAATGACGGATCCGGAAACTCTAATGTTTTATCTGGTGAAGTATCTTAAACTTTACCGCTGGCTCGCAAGCACTTCAACTATGGGTATGTCCAATAAATACACTCTCTTTTGTGTCGCTTCGAAGGGATATAAAGATTTTTTCATTCGCAAAGGTGTAAAAGCTGAGAAGATTATTGTCACAGGAATTCCAAACTTTGATAACTTGCAACAGTTTTCAAGCAGCGATTTCCCCCACAAAAATTTTGTTCTCGTTGCCACTTCCGATGCGAGAGAGACTTACAAAATCGAGAACAGAAAAAAATTAATTCAAGATTGTGTTAGAATTGCAAATGGAAAGCAGCTTATCTTTAAGCTACATCCTAATGAAAATGTTGAACGCGCAACAAATGAGATTAATCAATTCGCTCCCGGCGCGTTGGTATATTCGAGCGGAAATATAAATTATATGATTGCTAACTGCGATGCTTTAATCACTCAGTTTTCTTCTACGGTTTATGTTGGAATCGCTTTAGACAAAGAAGTGCACTCGGCTTTTAACATTGAAGATCTTAAGAGGCTGATGCCCGTTCAGAACAACGGAACATCTGCAGAACGAATTGCGAAAATAGGTAATCACTTAATTGAAGATCCCAAAATATCTTTAGAAGAAATTCACCGGAAGTTTGATTTTGTAACAGTCTGACAATTTTAAAAAATATACAAATGAGAATTGTAACAGTCATACAAGCTCGAATGTCATCAACAAGGTTACCGGGAAAGGTAATGCTGCCTATCCTTGGGAAGCCGTTGTTAATTAGGATGATTGAACGAGTGCAAGCCGCAAAACTGATTGGACAATTGGTTGTTGCCACTTCTATTAATACCGAGGACGATGAAATAGAAAATTTATGCAATGAAAATAAGATCATCTGCTATCGAGGTCATTTAACAGATCTGCTAGACCGTCATTATCAAGTCGGTAAATTGTACAATGCCAATGCGATTGTAAAAATTCCATCCGACTGCCCTCTTATCGATCCGGGTGTAATTGACAAAGTTCTCGATCATTACATCAATTCTGAAGAATTGGATTATGTAAGCAATTTACATCCCGCAACTTACCCCGATGGTAATGACGTAGAGATATTTTCTTTCGAGGCAATTGAATGCGCATGGAAAGATGCAAACAAAGATTTTGAACGTGAACATACTACTCCATTCATCTGGGAAAATCAAGATTATTTTTCTATTGGAAACGTTACGTGGGAAACAGGATACGATCATTCGACAAGCCATCGGTGGACAATTGACTTTCCAGAAGATTATGAGTTCATCAGAAAAGTTTATGAGGAATTGTACCCTATTAATCCAACTTTTAGTCTTACTGATATATTAAATTTGTTAAATCAAAAACCGGAGATTGGCGAAATTAACAGCCAATATCTCGGCAAATACTGGTACGAAGAACATCTGGATGAATTAAATAATATCAACGAATACAAAAACAAAATCTCGAAAAAATGAAAAAACAAGAATTAACTGAATTGAAACAAACGGCATTGCGCGTACGTGAACATATAGTACGAATGAGCGGCAACGGTGGATGTTTTATCGGCGCATCACTTTCATGTGCCGATTTGATTGTATATCTCTACAAGAAATTCTTAAATGTCGGTCCGGCTAACTTTACTGATCCAGCACGTGATTATTTTTTCTTATCGAAAGGACACGATGTTCCGGCACTTTACGGAACTTATGTTGAGTTGGGCTGGCTTGAGGAGGAAAGATTAAAAAACCATTTAAAGACCAGCGATTATATCTATTGGCATCCCAACAGAAATATTCCGGGAATTGAATTTCATTCCGGTTCACTCGGGCATAATCTTTCTGTCGCTATGGGTGTCGCAATGGATTGCAAACTTCGCAAACAAAAGAATAAAATTGTAGTTGTTGTTGGTGATGGAGAGTTGAATGAAGGATCGATGTGGGAAGCCATTCTCGTAGCATCGGCTTACAAACTTGATAATCTTTTAATAGTTGTAGATCGAAATCAATTCCAGGCAAACATGCCAACGGAAGATTTAATTCCCTTAAAACCACTGCCTAAAAAATTTGATGCGTTTGGATGCAAAGTAAAAAAAGTGAACGGACACGATTTTGAAAAGATGAATGAAACATTCAAGAAATTTCCGTTTGAAAAAGGAAAAGTGTCTGTTGTAATAGCTGAAACCGTACGAGGTAAAGGGTTGCCAAGTATTGAGAAAAGAGCTGACCGTTGGTTCGTGAATTTCAAGCAAGAAGAAGTTGAACAACTTCTGAAAGAACTGCATGGTGCAAAGAAAACCAAATTAACTTCAGAAACAATTGTGGCGAGATAAGAATGACATATGCAGATATCGTACTTGATCTTATCAATAAAGATGATCGCTTTATGATAATGACATCCGAGAACAGAGCGGCGTTTAGAAATCTTCCACCCCTTATTAAAAATAATTTTATTGATACCGGAATTACTGAACAAACTATGATTGGAATGGCGGCAGGCCTCGCTCTGCGCGGAAGAATCCCGATTGTTCATGCTCTCGCTACATTTTTAACTATGCGCGCTTTTGAATTCATCCGGACTGATGTTGGAATTGCAAATCTACCAGTAAAGATTGTAGGCGCAGTACCAGGTTTTTTATCAGACGGTAATGGACCTACTCATCAAGCTATCGAGGACGTTTCGATAATGCGCGGAATTCCGAACGTGAATGTATTTTGTCCCGCTGATGAAGATGATATGCTAAAAGGATTGGCAGCGGTTTTCGAAAGTTCTTCCCCATTTTATATCCGCTACAACAATACGAAACCGGTCATCGATCATTTGGAGTTTGAAATTGGAAAAGCGGAAGTTTTTGGCGATGGAAAAGATGTTGCAATTCTTGCTTATGGATTTCTTTTCGGAGAAGCATTCAAAGCAAAAGAAATTCTGGAATCAAAAGGTGTTTCAGTACGGTTGATAAACATCAGAACCCCAAAACCAATTGATGAAGAAGTAATTCTAAAAGCGGTGGATGAATGCAAATTGATCGTAACTCTCGAAGATCATTTTATCACGGGCGGACTTTATACAATTCTTGCAGAGGTTCTTTTACGGAACAGAAAAACCGCTGATGTTTTGCCTTTTGCTTTTATGAATAAATGGTTCAAACCAGGATTGCTGGATGATGTGCTTGTGTATGAAGGATTTACAGCTAAACAAATTGCCGCAAAGATAATGGCTAACTTCAAATGGAGCAATCATGCCAAATAAGATAAATTTAAAAAATGATTTTCCTGTGATAAAAAAATCAGATGAGTTCTACAATCGTGCTCTCGGATTAATTCCTTCCGTAACACAAACACTTGCAAAAGGTCCCGGACAATGGATCAACGGAGTTGCACCAAAATATTTAGTAAAAGGAAAAGGATCCCACGTTTGGGATGTTGACGGAAACGAATTCATTGATTATATGATGGGAGTTGGTCCGATTTCTCTTGGTTACGCATATCCCAAAGTTGATGAAGCAATAAAAAAACAATTAGAAGACGGCATAACTTTTTCTATGATGCACCCGCTGGAGGTTGAAGTTGCGGAGATGATCCGCACAATTATTCCAAATGCAGAAGCTGTCCGGTACAGTAAAACCGGAGCTGACGTAACAAGCGCGGCAGTTAGACTTGCGCGTGCATACACCGGTAAAAATAAAATTCTCTGCTGCGGTTATCATGGATGGCATGATTGGTATATTGCGGTTACCGCTCGTAATCACGGAATCCCGGAAGCAGTGCAGGCAATATCTTACACATTTAATTACAATGATCTTGATTCCGTTAAGAGTTCTATTGAGGATGATGTCGCGGCAATTATTCTTGAGCCGGTAGTTTTCAACGAACCTAAAGATAACTTCCTCCATAAACTTTCTGAGTTTTGCGAACAGAAAGGAATTGTACTTATATTTGATGAGATGTGGACCGGCTTTCGAATGGCGCTCGGCGGTGCTCAGGAGTATTTTGGAATTACTCCCGATCTGGCAACTTATTCAAAAGCGGTTGCCAACGGAATGCCCATCTCTATTCTAACCGGTAAAAGAAAAATTATGGATCTTGCCGATGAAGATATATTTTTCTATACAACATTCGGCGGTGAAGCTCTTTCACTTGCCGCCGCAAAGGCAACCATTAAAGAATTGCGTGATGAAGATGTTCCGAAATACCTCAATCAACAAGGCGCTAAGTTGAAAGATGGATACAATTCGATTGCTGGTAAACTCGGTTTAGATTTTACTAAAGCGGTCGGATACAATTGGCGGTCAATGGCAACGTTTGATGAGAAAGCCGGCGATCCGCTAATTCAAAAATCTTTAATGCAGCAGGAGATGATTAAGCGCGGAGTTCTTTGGCAAGGTTTTCATAACATGTCATTTTCCCACAGCGATATCGATGTTGAATATACATTGCAAGCATTGGAAGAATCTCTTTCGATTTTGAAAAAAGCAGTTCAAGAAAATAAGTTAAATGAGATGCTTCGCGGTGAACCGGTGCAGCCGGTTTTTAGAAAAGTTGATAACTTCAACATGAAACCCGTAAAGAAATAATGACGAGTGTAGAACGAAGAACGATGAGTTATTTAAAAGGATTGTGTCAATGGAAATGTTTTCGCTAAAAGATAAGACTGCAATTGTAACCGGTGCGCTTGGGTTAATAGGCAAAGAGCATTGCAGAGCATTAAGTGAAGCCGGTGCGAATGTTATAGTTGCCGATCTTGATGAATTAAATTGCGTCGAATTCGCCGGATTGCTTTCTTCCGAATCTATCGGGATTGGCTTGGATGTTACAGACTCTGAATCAATTAAGAGTTTACGGAGTATTGTTCTTGAAAAATTTTTACATATCGATATTCTCGTTAACAACGCGGCAATAAATGATATGTTTGAAAATCCTAAAGCCGCAGCCGAGCAATCCAAATTTGAAAATTATCCGCTTGAGTTGTGGCAAAAATCTGTTGATGTGAATTTAACCGGTGTGTTTTTATGCTCACAGATATTAGGGTCAGAAATGGCAAAACAAAAATCCGGCAGCATTATAAACATCGCATCTACTTATGGGATTACAGCCCCGGATCAATCTCTTTACATCAAAGCGGACGGAACGCAGTCATTTTATAAACCTCCGGCATACTCAGCGACGAAAGGAGCGGTTATTGCCTTCACGAAATATCTGGCTGCATATTGGGGAAAAGATGGTGTTCGTGTTAATACTCTTACTCCGGGTGGAGTAGAAAATTCTCAGGATAATTTTTTCATTGATAAATACTCAGCCAATACGCCGCTTGGAAGGATGGCTCGTCCTACAGATTATAAAGGTGCTCTGATCTTCCTGGCAAGCGATGCATCCAACTATATGACCGGGGCTAATCTAATTGTTGATGGAGGAT
The DNA here is from genome assembly GCA_947085815.1 of uncultured Ignavibacteriota bacterium. Taxonomy (GTDB): domain Bacteria; phylum Bacteroidota; class Ignavibacteria; order Ignavibacteriales; family Melioribacteraceae; genus Fen-1258. Next base: position 49,078 of record CAMTXU010000021.1, read on the forward strand.
GGACGTGCTGGTAAAAAAAGAAATGAAGGGAAAAAAAGTTTACACGCCGAAGCGGGAAGAAAAAAAGGAGTGAAGAATAGATTGAATGAAAAATTATTGATTACTAAAAAACTTGAGAGCTTTATTCCTATGAAAAAAAAATTGACTAAAAACCAACTTCTGAAACGTGCTGCAAAAATTAAATTAATGCTAACCGATGTTGATGGAGTTCTAACTGATACCGGCGTTTATTATTCTGCAACTGGAGAAGAGATGAAACGCTTTTCAATCCGGGACGGAATGGGAATTGAACGTTTAAGAGAATTGGTTGGTGTGGAGACGGGAATTATTACACGGGAAAATTCGGAGATTGTAAAAAGTCGCGCGCGTAAGTTAAATATTCAAGAACTCCATCTCGGCGTTTATGAAAAAGATAAAACGCTGGATGAAATCTTGTCCAGAAGAAATCTTGCTCTCGAAGAAGTTGCTTTTATAGGTGATGATACCAACGACATCGAAATAATGTTAATGGTTGGGCTAAGTGCATGTCCAGTTGACGCGACTCTCTTCGCGAAAAATGTTTCCGATGTAATAGTTAAAAGTAAGGGCGGAAATGGAGCTGTCAGAGATTTTGCCGAGCTAATTATATCTGCTAAACAAAAAGAAAGGAATAAAAAGAAAGGAAGACATGAGTGACAAAATTCAAATAGGGAAAAGATTTATAGGAGAGAACGAACCCGTTTACATAATTGCAGAGATCGGAATCAATCACAACGGCTCTTTGGAACTGGCAAAAAAACTGATTGACGGGGCTGTATATGCCGGATGTGATGCTGTTAAATTTCAAAAACGGACACCTGAACTTTGTGTTCCTAAAGATCAATGGAATATTGAGCGCGATTCACCATGGGGAAGAATAACTTATATCGAATACCGTCACAAAGTTGAATTCGGATTTGAAGAATTTCTTGAGATAGACGGATACTGCAGAGAAAAAGGAATTGATTGGTTCGCTTCGCCGTGGGATGAAAACTCAGTAGATTTTTTAGAAAAGTTCAAGCCGTTGATTTACAAGGTTCCGTCCGCCACTTTAACTGATCATTCCCTTCTTCGAAAAATAAAAGCAACCGGAAGACCGGTTATCATATCAACCGGTATGTCAACGATGCAGGAAATAGAAGAAGCTGTTTTGATTCTTGGAACAGAAAATCTTTTGATCGCACAAGCAACATCTACTTATCCGTGTCCTGTTGAAGAATTAAATTTACAGGTAATCCAGACTTACAAAGAAATTTTTCCCGAAGTTCCAATTGGTTACTCCGGACATGAGACGGGTTTGGCACCAACGCTCGCAGCCGTTGCTATTGGGGCTAGATTTGTTGAACGGCATATTACATTAGACCGTGCAATGTGGGGAACCGATCAAGCGGCATCGGTGGAAATATCGGGTATGCAGAAGCTTGTTCATGATATTCGCGATATCGAAAAAGCACTTGGTGACGGAATAAAAAAAGTTTATGAAAGTGAACATGAAAACATTGAGAAACTGAGAAGAGTAAAATCGAAAATTACTATATAAACTATGTTACACGATTTTCTCGCGGGACTTTCACAATATGAGATATTATCTTATTCTCTTATAGTTGGTTCAGCAATTTGTTTTGTTATACTCGAAAGAATTTTTCCATATAATAAAGATCAAGAAATTTTACGAGAAGGATTCTTTACAGACCTTGCGCTTTATACAATCGCGCAAAGTTACATACTCGGCATTTTCATATTCACAATCATCATTAAAGTATTTGACGACATAACAGGGCTGTCCCGTCTTCAATTATTTACCGATATCCCGGTTTGGATCCAGCTGATCATCTTTACTGTTACACACGACATTTATATTTATTGGATGCATCGATGGCAGCATGGCAACAAATTCCTCTGGAGAATTCACGAAGCGCATCATTCAACTAAAAAAGTTGATTGGCTTTCCGGTTCACGCTCACACGCATTTGAAATTTTGGTGAATCAAACGGTAGAGTTTCTTCCCATTGTTTTACTTGGATCTCCCCCAGAAGTAATTGCTTACAAAGGTGTAATTAGTGCAATTTGGGGAATGTATATTCACTCAAATTTAAGTGCGAAAAGCGGCTGGCTGCAAAAAATAATTAATGGGCCGGAAATGCACCGCATTCATCATACAACCGGTAAAGGACGAAATAGAAATTTTGCGACAAAATTTGCAGTCTGGGATTGGCTATTTGGAACGGCATATATAACCGATGAACGCGCAATAGAATATGGATTAAAAACTTTTTTCCCGAATAACTTTTTCAGACAGTTTATTTTTGCTTTTCGCGGCTTTAAGAAGTGAGAGTGTCTCAAAAGTAATTATTCAATTAAATAATCTGCGAAAATCAATTTCATCTGCGTCATCCGCGGGCTATTCTATTATAAATCATTACATTTGAGACACCCTCACAGAATTAATTCTACAATCCTTGAATTTGTTTATCACCGGGATATTTCACAGAATAAACCAGCTTTTTAGAAATTGATTTCCCCGCTTCCACATCAACTATCCATTTCAGTTTTCCGCTTTGCTGATCATAGAGAGCACCGGATGAATCAATCAGCTTAATTCCTATATCTTCATTCTTCGATATAGGAATTTGATCCTCAACAATAATATTCACACCGGTTTTTTTGTTGTTCCGGACTTTAATTTCGAACGCAAATGTTCTCTCTACATTACTGCTAAGAAATTTATCTTCAGAAAAATCCTTCAATACATCACGTGAGACAGATATATTTTTATCTCGACCAAGTGATAATGTAAGTGTATCTTTAGTCGTTATTGGATCAATGTACGATTGTCCAACATAAGAATTTTCAAAATAGATATTTGCTTGACCCGGAAGCAGATTGTAATTAGCCCAATCGGTTAAGCGGGCGACCAGAAATCCATTATTATCCTGTTTAGGCGCTGCGTAATATTCATACATTGCCTGCATTGTAAATTCCTGAAGTGAAACAGAATGTGGCTTGTTGTCAGCTGGTATTGAATATTTTATTGTCGGCTTGAACTCAACTGAAAGTTGTGTCTCAACGACATTGATGTAATCAGCCATAGTTTCTGAAGGTGCCGCCGCTTCCGACACGGTATGTAAAACAACATTGTCTGCAGATTTTGCAGCACCGCTCTTCATCATCCTTTGATATACAATCGGACGCGCAAAATCGATAAACCAAGGATTTAGCTCCGGCTTGTTATTGTTAACGCTTGGATTTCTTGTGGAAAGGATGATATCAATATCTTTCCAGTCTAATCCGCTATTCTGCCAAACATTAGCCTTGTAGCTCAATTGTGCGGGAGAATTTATTTTATTAGCGTGAAGATCATACACGGGCTGCCATCCCGCATCGTAAATCAAATAAGAAAGATTAACTTCGATTGTAGATGCAGTCTTTCCAGAAACTGTTACAACAATTTCGTTTGTTGGTTTGTTAAGTTGGTTATTCGATTCATTCAATTGATTCTGAATTCGTTCGATTTTTTTTTGAATTATTTTCTGATTAAGTGTTAGATCAAAAATTTTATTTTTTATCTCCGCCAGACGCTTACGATAGAAGTCAGCCATTTTTTGCAACTCCGCAACCGAGACTCCGATTTTCTCGTTGCCGATATTTTTGTTAGCAAGGATCAGGTCAACTTCGTATTTCAATACATCGATCTCGTTTTGATTAAACACCAGCAATTTGTTTTGAACCTCAAGCGAATCTTCCAGTGATTTTATATGTGCCGTTTTTTCCGGCTGCCGCAGATAATCAAATCTCTGAACCACTGAAATTATCACCGCCTCACCATTAGCCGATATGTTAATGCTATTACGGTCAATATTATTGGCTAATCCGGTGAAGACAATATTATTGACACCTTCCTCTAACTTGATTGCGTTCGAATAACTTAATTGAGCGCCTCTTAAGAAGACCTTGACGTTTGAAGGGGTGGATTTTATTAATATTTCATTCGAACCGAAGGAAAGAGTAGAAACAAAAGTGATCATGAAGAGAGCGTATATAACTTTTTTCATTGCCAAGCTCTTATTTTTGTTCAAATATAATAAAACCGTTTATTATACATATCCGGAATTTTCCAGTTCCCTTCCCGGGAGAGATTAAATATCATCGGAAAAGTCTGCCTTTCATTCTAAGGCATCTTTCTTTATTTTTCGATTAGATTTTAGAAGAATCTACATCATTCCCCATTCAGAACGAATTAATGAAAAAATTATTACTAGAACTCCTCACAAAATACTTTGTTTCGATTGTCGAGAATTGGAAGGCAAAGCTTTTACCGATTTTTGGCGAAAAGCTTTCCGAATCCCAGATAAACACCTTTGTGGAGAGCAGTTTAAATACTTTTATAGAAGTAATTGAGACTGGCAACTACAAATCCGCCGACCAATACTTGATTGATACATACACTTTATTCTCAGAAGCAACGTTGAACCTGCTTGAAGTGAGCCAGCTCTTCAGCCAAGGAAGATTTGCCGTTTTAAACTTTATTGAGAACAACTCGATGAGCAATACGGATCCTGTAATTTTGCTTGGATTTTTTGACGAATTGATTGAACAAATTTACGCCCGTTACGGGGTTCTTCATCAAGACATAAAGATGAAAGAGTTGGAATTAGACCGTGACCGACTGGCTTCAAAACTTGAACTTAGCCAGCAATATTTGAAAAGCATCTTACATTCTTCAGATCAAGCTATTATGATCGTAGACCAAAATGAAAAATTTATAGCGTGGAATAAAGGCGCAGAAAAAATATTTGGTTACACAGAAGATGAAATAATTGGCAAAAATTCATCTTTTCTTTTCCCTGATGGAGACAAATATAATAATGAGCTGCAGCAGATTGTTGAGGACTCAAAAAAAATCGGCTACAAGAGCATTGTGGAGACCGAACGGAAGAAAAAAAATGGCGAATTGATAACCGTCCGGTTAAGTGTCTCAAGATTGCCGAGTCAAAACGGAGAATATGCCGGCAGATCGATCATTATAAAAGATTTTACGGAATTCAAACGTCTGCAAGCTCAAATTGATCAATCGGAGAAGCTCGCAGTTATTGGACAGATTGCCGCCGGTGTCGCTCACGAAATTGGAAATCCACTTACGTCAATTTCCGCGCTCGTTCAAATTTTGCAGAGAAGGAGTCAAGATCAATTTATAAGCGAGCAACTTGTAAATATTAAAGAGAACATTGATCGTATAACAAAAATTGTTCGTGAGTTGGTAGATTTCTCACGTCCGCCCAGTTACGAAACGGCTATACAGGATATAACAGATGTGATCAAGACCGCGCTTGGAATAGTTAAGTATGATAAACGCATCCGCAAAGTTAAATTTGATACGGACTTCAAAACTATTTTACCAAACGTTAGTGTTGCCGCAGATCAACTTCTTCAGGTGATTATTAATATACTCATTAACGCGCTCGATGCGATTGAGGGCAATGGAACAATTTCGCTGAAATCGGATTATGACAAAACTAATGTCTATCTTGAAATTACGGATGACGGCTGCGGAATGGATGGAAATACTATAGCCAAAATTTTCGACCCCTTCTTCACTACAAAAGAAGTTGGCAAAGGAACCGGTCTCGGCTTATCCGTTAGTTACGGAATAATAAAACGGTTTAACGGTGAAATAAAAGTTAAAAGTGAATTAAATAAAGGAAGTTCTTTTATTATTAGTCTTCCTATAATTGATAATTAGGCTGGAGAAAAGATGCTTGCTAAAATTTTGATTGTTGATGACGAGAAACCGATACGGGATTCTCTTAAATTGGTTTTAACCGAAGAAGGTTTTGCCGCCGACGTAGCCGGCGACGGTGAAGAAGCTTTATTAAAAATTCAAGAAAATAGTTACGATATAGTTATCTCCGATATTAAAATGCCGAAGCTCGATGGAATGCAGCTTCTTGAATCGGCATCTAAAATTTCGCCGGAAACTTTTTTTATTATAATGACTGCATACGCCTCGGTTAAAACCGCAATAGACGCGCTAAGACACGGCGCTTTTGATTACTTGATTAAACCGGTTGAATTCGAGGATGTTATCATTCGTGTCAAACGGCTAATAGACTATAAATTGTTGGCTGCTGAAAATAAATCTTTAAGGCAAAGAATTTCATCCGATACAGGATTTACCAATCTAATTGGTAAAAGTGCGCCTATGAAAAAAGTATTCAACATCATTTCGCAAGTGGCGCCCACAAATAGTAACGTATTAATATTCGGGAAAAGCGGAACCGGAAAAGAACTGGTAGCAAAAGCAATTCATTATAACAGCAACCGGAAAGACAAAATATTTCTTCCGATTAATTGCGGAGCCATCTCGGAGAACTTAATTGAGAGCGAATTGTTCGGACATAAGAAGGGTTCATTTACCGGCGCTTCCGATGATAAAACCGGTTTATTTAAGGTTGCAGACGGCGGAACACTTTTTCTTGATGAAATTGGCGAACTTCCCCTGAATCTTCAAGTAAAGCTGTTGCGTGCAATAGAAGATAGAGAATTCATTCCCGTTGGCGGCGTTAAAGCCGTTAGTACTGATGTAAGAATTATTGCGGCAACTAATCAAGACCTATATGAATTGACAAAGACTAATGAATTCCGCGAAGATCTTTTTTACAGGCTGAATGTAATCGAAATAAAATTGCCTACTCTGAACGAGAGAACAGAAGATATTCCGCTGCTGGTTAATCACTTCATAGATAAATTTTCTAAAGAGATGGGCAAAAAGATTATCGGTGTTGATAACGAAACAATGAAAGTGCTATACTCACACGATTGGCGGGGAGGAGTAAGAGAATTGGAGAATGTAATTGAAAGAGCGATGATCTTTGCATCAAAAGAAAACATTACGGCTACAGATTTAGCTGATCATGTTCGTGGCAGAAGCATTCAGAGCGGTTATCCCGATTCATTAAAAGAGGCTATGAAGGATTTTGAGCGAGAGCATATCTTAAAGACAATAAGAAAATTTGATTACAACAAAGATGAAGCCTCCAAGGCTCTCGAGATTGGACTTTCATCTTTATACAGAAAAATGGATGAGCTTGGAATACCAACAAGAACTACAAAGGGGGATGATGATTTTTATAGTTAGTAAAGAGGCCGGGATTAAAACTCTACGCTTACACCAATTGAAGGAAGCAATCCAATGGATGATTGATCGTCAATTTTTTCTTTTCTGTAATCCCACCTAATAGTATTTGTGTTTTTGTTGTTAAAGTTTCTTATCTGTTACTAATTGGATGCGTACTGAATTAGTATTTATTTTCTTATATTTGATTCAATTCTCATCGACAATCGAAGGGCATGAAACATAATAAAAGCAGCCTGGAAGCCTTAAAAGATTTTAATAGTGGGTTCAATAATATCTTCTTTTCGATTTCACACTTGGATGGAGCGGGAGAGAATTTTATCTCCGATTCAATTGAGCGGATCACCGGCTATACTGTAGCCGAAATAATCACTTTTCCTGAAGGGCATCATTCACTTATTTGCCGTGATGATATGGCAGATATTAAAAAAACTCTTACCGAATTTGAAAAAAACTCATCTACTAGTTCTATTGAATTGATCTACAGAATTAATTCTAAATCCGGCGTTCTAGTTTGGTTGAAAGAATATTTACTTGTAACCCGCGAATTGGATGGAAATGTAATCACGGGAAAAAAAAGTTTAGTGCTGGATATCTCAAGCATTAAAGACAGAGAGATTGAACTTCAGATCTCGAACAATAATCTTAGAGAGCTAAACCTCTCGAAAGATAAATTTATATCTATAGTATCTCACGATCTAAGATCTCCATTTACTACCCTTCTCGGCTTCTCCGAAATTCTTCTTAACGAGCAGGATATTTCCGAGGATGAACGTAACGAATATCTTCGCTACATTTATGATGCATCAAAATCTCAACTTAATTTGATTAATTGTCTCCTTGATTGGTCTCGTTTACAGACCGGCAGAATTAAAGTTGAGCCGGTTCGTCTCAATGTTAAGTCTGTCGTTTCAACAGCGGTTACCCCACTTACTGGTGATGCGGTAAGAAAAAACATTGATGTTAAAATTGAAATCCCTGTTGATCTTTATATTAACGCGGACGAGCGGCTGATAAGTCAGGCTGTAGTGAATCTCGCCACCAATGCAATTAAGTATACTCCCGAGGGAAAAGAAATTCATCTCTCCTCATGCAGGTTTAAGGAAGGGATGATCGAAATTGTTGTTAAAGATAATGGACTCGGCATTTCGGAGGAGAACCAGACAAAGCTATTTAAGATCGATCAAAAATTTTCTCTTGTTGGTACTAACGGTGAAAAAGGAAGCGGACTTGGTTTGACTTTAGTCAAAGAAATTATCGAAAAGCACGGTGGACAAGTTTGGTTTTATTCTCAAGTTGGAGAGGGAAGTGAGTTTCACTTCACAGTTCCCGAAGCCAATAATCTGGTTTTATTAGTTGAAGATGATCCAGGCATAAGAACTCTTTACAAAAGAATAATCGAGCATGCGCTTCCAAACTTCGAAGTGAAATTTGCCAATAATGGCTACGAGGCAATTGGAATGTACCGAGACTTACTGCCTACAATCATTATTACCGATCACGATATGCCACTAATGAATGGGATTCAATTAGTTGAAGCTATCCAGAAAAAAGAGTCTAACCGGACAGTTCCGATAATTGTTGTCTCTTCCAAACTCAACGAGGAGATATCTAAAAAATATTTGCGACTTGGTGTTGATAAGATTATATCTAAACCGGTAGAGCACGATTTGTTGGTGCAGCAGATCCGAGAATGTTTATTCTAGATTATATAATTATTCTCATTTATAACAAACCTGGACGAAATGACTACCGCTAATGATAATATTACAAAACATTGGTTTGCTCTTTACACAAAACCACGTCAAGAGTTCAAGGCTGCCATTCAACTTGATAGTTTGTTAATCGATAACTACCTCCCTACTCTTACGGTAAAGAAGCAATGGAGCGACAGAAAAAAAAAAGTGACTGAGCCATTATTTCGTGGTTATATTTTTATCTATACAACTGAAAAAGAACGTGCGCTGGCAACTTCACAATCTACAATAGTTAAGACCATCTCCTTTAACGGAAAACCCTCGGTAATTCCAGAATGGCAAATTAATAATCTTAAAAAATTGTTGAGCGAAAGTCCTGAAGTTTTTGTTACCAATAAAATCGAGGTCGGAACTACGGTTAAAATTGTTGACGGTCCGTTCAAAGATGTCATTGGTGTTGTAACGGGCGCTCAAGAAGAGAAATGGTTCGCTGTTTCGGTTGACTTATTGAGATGTTCGGTCATGGTTAAACTTCCAAAAGAGAGCGTTATTTGTGAACATCCCCACTGATCGAATTTTGACATTAATAAAATTTTTTTTTTATTATTTGTTGTATATTAATTCAGTTGTATTTGGACATCTAAATTTAATTATAAATCGTCTACTAAGAGGGAGTATATGAAAAGACCAAAATTTCAAAAAGTAATCCTTTTTGCATTTATTATAACTTCTTTCTTTTTGAGTTCTTGTGCAGGAAGGAGAGCAGTTTTTTTAGAAAATCAAGAAACCCCTAAACACAGCGAGGTTGTTCATGAAGTAAAAGTGAACCAGCGTGCTGCGGCTGATTCTCTTTGGGAATTACGTGGAAGTCCGGACAAAGCAAGAGAAATGTTGAAATCCTATATTGTTGTTTCCGAAGCCAACCCAACGGATATAAATTTATTAGCTCGTTTATCAAGAGCATATTATTTAGTTGCAAATTATGTCGAATCCGACCCGGACAAGAAAGATGAATTATTTACAAAGGGGTTGGAGACCGGTGAAAGAGCGTTAGGATTGTTTCCTGAATTTAGAAAAATCTATGCTGATACAGAAGATGAAAAGAAAGCCATTAAGGCGGTTGGTATCGAAGGTATCGAGGCAATATATTGGACTGGAGCCAATTATGGAAAATGGGCAGCAGAGAAGAATCTGCTAATTAGATTAGGAAATAAATCAAAAATTGAGGCATATAATCAACGCGTCATGGACCTTGACAGAAACTTTTTCTATGGTGCGGCAGATAGATTTTTTGGTGCGCTTCCTACAAAAGTTCCGGGCGGAGATCTAAATCTTTCTAAATTCCATTTTGAAAAATCAATCGAACTTGCACCAAATTATTTTGGTACACGTACTTTATATGCAGAGTATTATGCTACTAAAGCGCAGGATAAAGAGACCTTTGTTAAACAACTTCAATATGTTATAAACACTCCTTATGATCTTATACCTGATCTAATACCTGAAAATAAATATGAACAAGAATATGCTAAAAAATTATTGGAGCGGATGGATGAATTTTTTAAATAAAAAAATCACTACTGTATTTGTAATTCTTTTCATAACGGCTGCATTTTACGGTAATAAATTATTACAGCAGGAAGTTTATGAAATTAGATTCGCAACTATAGCCCCCGATGGTACTCCTTGGTCAGACCAAATGAAAGAAATGAAAAAGAGAGTAGAGAAAGAAGGAAAGGGTCGTATAAAGTTCGTAGTTTATACCAGTGGTCAGTTAGGCGGAGAACTTGAAACACTGCGTTCTTTACAACGTGGAAGAATTCAAGCATGGGGAGGAAGTGTAGGGGCTGTAACTTCAATTATTCCTGAACTTCAGTTGCTTGAATTGCCCTATTTATTTTTAAATGAAAAAGAAACAGATTATATTCTCGATAATGTAGTATTTAAACCCTATTCCGATATTCTGGCAAAGAAAGAGTTTATTTTACATAGTTGGAATGAAAATGGCTGGAGACACTTTGCAACTAAGAAAAAACCGATTTTTAGCCCTTCCGATCTCAAAGGGATGAAGATCAGATCTCAAGAAAGCCCAATTCATATTGAAATGTGGAAAGCATTTGGAGCTTTTCCTGTCCCAATTTCTATTCCCGAAGTAATGAGTGCGCTTCAAACCGGACTTGTTGATGGATTTGATAATTCCACATTATTTACTTCTGCTACAGGATGGTACCAAGGGATAGACCATTTTGTTCAATCGGCTCACATGTATCAGCCCGGAGTTATTATTTATAATAAGAAGTTCTTCGACTCGCTTCCTCAAGATATTCAAAAAATATTACTAGGCGATCAGAAATATGAAGCCCAATTGGGAAGAAGCGGTGTGCGTCAAATAGAGCCTGAAATAATTAAAATACTCGAGAAGGATGGAGTTAAAGTGCATAAAATGTCCGTAGCACAGAGAGAAGAATTTGCGAAATTAGCAAGAACCATACATCCTAAATTTAGAAATATTGTTGGCACTGAATTGTATGATAGGGTTCAGAATGCTCTTAGAGATTTCAGAAATAAACCGGATAATAAATGAATCGATTTTTCGAATCTATAGATAATTTTTATGCAAAGCTCGAAAAGATTTTTCTAGTAATTGGCGTTAGTGTTATGACGCTTGTTGTCTTTTTTGATCTTTTGTTCAGGAATTTGTTTGATGGTGGATTTATTTGGGCTAAAGAGCTTGCAGCATTTTTAATGATTTGGGTCGGTTTCGTAGGAGCTTCTCTCGCCACTAAAGCGAATAAACATTTAATCGTAGGAATTCCGGAAAAATTGTTCCCAGCAAAAGTCCTCCCGTACGTATCGTTATTCGTGAATTTTATTGTTTTTTCCGTAACCATTTTCATTGCTTATCTCGGTTTCAACTATGTGGCGGAAACGAGGGAGTTTGGAGAAACCTCTCTCGTCCTCAATATTCCTCTTTGGATTGTTCAAATAATAATTCCCGTTTCGCTGGTAATTATTGCATTTAGATTTGTTGGAATAGGTATTCAAATTTTCAAAGGAAAAATTTCATCCATTGGTGCAGGGGCAAAAGAAGAATTAACACAGAAAGGAGCGGACAATTGATCGAATATTTAATAGTCGTTATCGCTCTAATTTGTATTGTAATTGGAACTCCGTTATTTACTATTCTTGCAATTATTACCATTTGCTCCCTACAATTTCTTGGCGATGGAATGCTCACGGAAATGATTGCTGATATGTTTAATGCTGTTAATAAAGACGTTTTATTAGCAATACCGTTTTTTTTGATCGCCGGACAGATAATGACACATGGAAGTATTGCTAAAAGATTGATCGAATTTGCAAAATCATTAGTAGGATGGATGCCCGGAGGACTTGCCGTAACCGCAATATTCGCATGTCTTTTCTTTGCCGCCATTTCCGGATCTTCGCCTGTGACTGTAATTGCAATCGGTACAATGATGTACCCTGCTTTAATTAAAGAAAACTACAAAGAAAATTTTTCGGTAGGTTTACTAACCTCTGCAGGATCATTAGGTATTTTAATTCCGCCAAGCATTCCTATGATAATCTACGCAATAGTAGTTTCAACGCCAGCAAACGTAATTTCCGTTGCCGATCTCTTTATTGCAGGAGTAATTCCGGGATTATTGATAGGATTGCTCTTAATGGTTTATGCTGTGATTACCCAAAAGGAACATACTTACGCAATAAATAGCAGTTTCTCTTTTGAGCAATTTAAAATTTCTTTCAAGAATGGAATCTTGGCTGTGATTTTACCTGTGATTATTCTTGGGGGGATATACAGTGGATTTTTTACTCCAACCGAAGCTGCTGCCGTTGCCGTTGTGTACACTTTTATTGTAGAGGTTTTCATTCACAAAGACATTAAAATTAAGAAGCTTCCTGAAATAATTATTCAAAGCACTTCTATGATGGGAACATTATTTTTGATCATAGTTATTGCAATAAGTTTTAATCAATTCCTGGCTTTGGAAAGAATTCCATACCAGGCGGCTATATGGATGAAAAGCATTGTTAGTTCTCCATTAATGTTTCTTATAGTCGTGAACATTTTTCTCCTAATTCTCGGATGTTTCATGGATATTATGTCAGCTATACTTATTGTTGGTCCTCTTTTAGGACCGATGGCAATTGAATTTGGCATCGATCCAATTCATTTCGCAATTATTTTTATTGTTAATATGGAAATTGGCTACCTCACCCCTCCAATGGGAATAAACCTTTTTGTGGCATCAAGTATTTTTGAAAAGAAAATTGGATTCGTTATTAAATCTACTCTTCCGTTTACCATGATTCTTCTCTTTGCATTGATCTTGATATCTTACATACCTGCTATTAGTTTATTCCTGGTTGAAATGTTTAGATAGTCCTTTCAACTTCTCATTTTTTAGAATTCCGTAAATACTCGCAAAAAATGTTTGAAGTTTATGGAACTCGATTTTGTGTAATAGAAATGGGGAAAAATGGAGTTCTGTTCTTGTGATTAAATTCTTGAAAAGTAATTTTTTCTCATCAAGATAAATTTTTAGTAAATTGAAATAGAACAAAGGATACGTTTCTTATTTATGTTAGATCAAAAACCACTTAATGAGTTTTCAGTTGGTGATGAACTCTTGATTTATCTTATCATCAGCAAATGTGAAATTAAAACATCCAAGAATGGAAAATTATTTCTTAATCTTGAGCTCAGAGATAAATCGGCTGCGCTGCCGTCGAAAGTTTGGGATAACGCCGAAGAGTATGCGAAGAAGTTAAAAGAGGGCACAGTTGTAAAAGTTGCCGGACAGGTAGAAGATTTTAATGGCGCCCCTCAAATAAAACTTGATAAAATCCGCCCTGCGCTTGAAAGTGATAATGTAAAACCGGAAGATTTTCTTCCTAGATCGCGGCGCCCACTCAAAGAAATGATTGACGAACTTAATAGTGTTATTGATTCGGTCGGCGATCCATACTTGAACCAGCTTTTGAGGATAATTCTTTCAGGTGAAGATCTTGAAAAATATTCTCGCACACCAGCAGGAAAAGGATGGCACCACGCATATCTCCACGGTTTATTGGAACATACTCTAGAGATCGTTCGAATCTGCGAATTGATGTGTTCAATTCATCCAGATCTAAAACACGATCTATTGATTTGCGGCGCTCTTCTTCATGACTATGGCAAAACTGAAGAACTTACTTATGATTCTGTATTCGATTATTCTGATAAAGGGAAATTGATGGGACATATAATAATCGGTGCACTAACCATTGAAAAAGTGACTTCGTCAATTCCAAATTTCCCGGAAGATCTGAAAATCCAGGTGATGCATTTAGTACTAAGTCATCAAGGTAAATTAGAATTTGCGTCGCCTGTAGAACCCAAAACTTTAGAAGCAATTGCACTCTATCAAGCAGATGAACTAAGCGCTAAAACAAACGCTTATAAATACGCAATTGAGGCGGATAAATATAAAGGAGGAAGATGGACAAGATTTCTTCCTCTTGCTAATACTTCTTTGTATATACCGGATGGTAATTCAGATTTACAGAAATAAATAAATTAATTAGCCAACTAACAAAGAATCATATTATGAAAAGAACAAATAAATCTTTCCTTTTCCTTTTTATCTTCCCATTTACGTCCTTCATAAATATAAATGCTCAAACGATCGATGCTCTGCTTGAAGAAGGAGAAAAGTATTACAAACTATTTGATAATGAGAAAGCTCTCGAAGCTTTTAAGAAAGTTGAAAAGATAGATGCTAATAATTTTGAAGCCCTCTGGAAACTATCACGAACTTATGTTGATATTGCAGACCGTATGCCTACAAGTACGGATGAGCAAGAGAAGGCACAGTTAGTAATTTTTCAAAAAGCACTCGAATATGGAGATCTAGCAAGTAAACTGAAACCTAATCAATCCGTTGGGTTTTTACAGCGCGCAATTGCAAATGGAAAAATTGCTCTATTCAAAGGAGTTTTTACTGTTGCCGGTGTTGTAAACAGTGTTAGAGCGGATGTAGAGAAAGCAATTCAATTAGATAACGGCGGAAATTTTAATCAAGGAGTAGCTCACTATGTTTTAGCAAGAACACACGCTAAGACAAGTGAAAAATGGAAGCCTGCAAGAGTTATACTTGGTCTTGGCTGGGCAGATAATGAAATTGCCATCACAGAGTACAAAAAAGCGATTCAACTTTATCCTACATATATAATGTTCTATGTCGATTACGCCATTTCACTCATACGCGAAGATGACTTTAAGACCGCCCGTGAAATGTTGAATAAAGCTCTCAAAATGCCGATTCAACATCAAGACGATGAAAAACGATTGGCTGAAGCAAAAAAATTATTGAACGATATTAAAAACGAATAGAAGCCCATCCCTGAGGCGGTCTCAAAAGTAATTATTCAAATAAATAATCTGCGAAAATCAGTTTCATCCGCTGGCTATTCTATTATAAAATATTACTTTTGAGACACCCTCTTTTTCTTTCATGGCTTTCTTAACATACACTACCAGAGTGGTATTAACACTAAAAACATGATTTCTTAAAAACCATCATGCAATTCAAAAAAGAATTTCTCAACAGACTAAACAACGCAAAAAAAATTGTCTTCTTTACTGGTGCGGGGATTTCTGCAGAGAGCGGTATATCAACTTTCCGCGGAAAAGACGGAATTTGGAATAAGATGAAGCCGGAAGAGCTCGCAAACTTCGAGGCATTTATGCGTAACCCGGATTTAGTTTGGGAATGGTATCAACATAGACGAGATATAATTAATAACGTAACGCCGAATGCCGGGCACACAGTTATAGCCGATCTTGAAAAATATTTTGATGTCTCAATCGTAACACAAAATATAGATAACCTTCACGCGCGTGCCGGCTCCAAAACAATATATGAACTTCATGGAAACATAGAAAGAAATTTCTGCGTGAACTGTAATACCTTCTACAATTCAGGTGATCTTGAAGTAACAGGTATTGCACCAAAATGTGTTAAGTGCGGTGGGTTAATCCGCCCGGATGTAGTATGGTTCGGCGAAATGCTTCCGCAAGAACAATTTAACGGAGGTGAAAAAGCTGCCGAATGGAGTGATATTTGTTTTGTTGTTGGAACGTCGGCTGTTGTTTACCCCGCTGCGTATATTCCTATTTCGGCAAAGCGGGCAGGTTCATATATCGTGGAAATAAATTTAGAACCAACCGAAATGTCACAATACGCTGATTACTCTCTCTTCGGGAAAGCGGGTGAAATTTTACCAGATATTTTAGATGTGGTTAAGCAAAATCGTGAAGTGATCTGATCATTAATAAATTTACCTGGCAATAAATTTATTTACAATTAGTGGCAAGCATTTCTTGATAAGCTTTTTTCACCGGCGATCTCAAGATTAGGTCTTTATTTGAATTGGATTAACTCTTGCGGAATGAGCAAAAAATATATAGCCGTGTACCGGACAACTAAATCAATCAATAAAAATTGATGCCCCATATTAAAAGCAGTTCTTACTCTTCAAAATGTAATTTTTATTTATCTGAATCAGTCGATTCATTCTTTACATTTTTAACATTAGTTTCCGACATCTTAAGTGCTAACGCTTTAGCTTTTTCAGAAATTTCTGCTTTATAAGAAGGAAAATTCACCGGTTCAACAGCTTGCTGAGCTCTTACTAAATCTCCTTTTGTCACCGGTGGATCCTTATACATTAATCCAACAGTTGTGATTTCCATTTTTTCTTCTCCTTTATTCTTGGGTCGAGAAATCGTCATATTGTCCGAATATCGCCCCTTAAGTTTATTATCGAAAGTCTTAGAGGAAACTTTAGCTTTTTTCTAGGTGTTGAAACGAAATTTTTAGACAGAAAAATGTGGTGATTATTATAATCCAGATACTAGATGATTTTCCTCCCGTGTAAAACTGTATTGTTCAGCATGAAATGAAATTCTTAATAATAAATACCATAATTCCCCGGTAAATTTCTAGACTTACTTAATGTTTCCGTAATCTTTCAATCTTTGCCAAGTGCGGTTATTTAGTAAATTTTTCGCTCCATCAACCAATCGGGTTGGTAGATTAACTCAACCCATTGCTTTTGAACGGGTAGTATATTTAAGGACTAGCAACCCCAGCACAGCCGCAACCGTGGATGCTACAATTATGCTCAATTTGGAGGTGGTAATTAAATTTATTTCGTTGAAAGCCAAATTTGTAATAAAAATTGACATTGTAAAGCCAATACCAGCCAAACACCCTGCTCCCAATAGCAACTGCCAATTTATATTTTCTGGAAGTTGGGCAATGCCTATTTTAACTGCAATATAAGATAGGACTAAAATGCCAATCGGTTTACCGAAAACCAATCCGAATATTATTCCTATTGAATTTGTTGCAGTTAGACTGCTAATAATATTATCAGGTATTAGGATTGCCGTGTTCGCTAGAGCAAAAAGAGGAAGGATAATAAATGCAACTGGCTTGTGTAATCTTTTCTCTAATATTAAAGAAATATTTTTTACACCAGTTTTTCTAAACGGAATAGCGAACGCCAAGAGCACTCCAGCAATAGTTGAGTGTACCCCCGATTTAAGCATGAGGAACCACATCACTATTCCAATTATTACATAAGGAGTGATAAGATTGATATTCACTTTATTCATAAACAGAAGAAATAAAAAAGCTCCTAGTGAACCAAGGAGATACATCATAGAAAGATTGTCGCTATAGAAAAACGCTATTATTACTATTGCCCCAATATCATCAATAATTGCAAGAGCAGTAATAAATATCTTTAATGAAAACGGGACTCGATTGCCAAGAAGAGACAGAACACCTAGAGTAAATGCAATATCGGTCGCCATCGGAATTCCAAAACCTCTTTGACTTGGAGTACCGGCGTTAAATAAAAAATGGATTCCCGCAGGAATTAACATTCCTCCTAATGCCGCAATTGCCGGTAAACTTGCTTTTTTAAGAGTTGACAATTCTCCCACATAAATTTCACGTTCTATCTCCAGCCCTACCAAAAGAAAAAAGATCACCATCAAGCCGTCGTTTATCCAATGCTCTATGCTGTACTTAAGTTGAATATCTGAAAAGGAAAGATTGAAATAGGACTGAAAGAACTTTAAATAATCCGGCCCAATATTACTGTTGGTAATAACAAGAGAAACTATTGTTAACAAAACAAGTATATATCCGGATGACTTTTCGCTTTCAATAAAATCCTTGAAGAGATCAAATTTAACATTTCTAATTTTCCAGATGCTTTTTCTCAGTTTTTTTCTCATACAATTCTGCCATTATCGATATTTATATTATTAGATAAGACTATTTGTTTGTCTCTATTTTAAAGATATTCAACAAAACACTTATTTCCATCCATCTTTAATGTTAAAAATTATTTTATTCCTCTAACAATCTGAGTAAAACTAATATTCTTCATTAGAAAAGATGGATTAACTATTTTCGATGGAGCTCCCGGACGTAAGCATCGTCGAAAACTTTCAATTCTTTGACCAAAATCTCTTGACAAGTTGTAGTTCTAAAACATTTTTAGTCATGTTTTTTCATAAGCAGTAGATATGCTATAAACGACACGGCAAAACCGATGAACCAGGCGTAATCATATAAAAATCTAAGAGATGGAACGAATAAACCGATAAGCGCAACAAACACACCGGCAGCTAAGGCATATATAGCTTTTAGATTAAAACCATTTGTGAATTCATACTCACCATTTCTTTTATACAAATCAATGACATTTAATTTCTTTTTCTTAATCAAGAAATAGTCGCAGATCAATATTCCGGCAATCGGGCCTAAGAATCCGGAGTAACCAACTAACCATCCAAAGATATAAGCGCTGTAATCGGATAATAATTTCCAGGGCATAATCATAATACCAAGAACCGCAGTCATTAATCCGCCGCGCACAAAAGTAATTTTGCTAGGATAAAGATTCGCGAAATCATTTGCGGGAGAAACTATATTAGCCGCAATGTTTGTTGTAAGGGTTGCAATCATCAACGCAAGTAATGATATTATTACAATCAGAGGATTATGAAATTTTGTAAGAAGTATAACCGGATCCCAGATTGCCTCACCGAAAATTATAACAGTAGCGGAAGTAACAGCTACACCAATAAAAGAAAATAATGCCATCGTCGGCGGTAATCCGATTGCCTGCCCCAGCATCTGTGCTTTTTGGCTTTTAGCAAACCTGGAAAAATCGGGAATGTTTAAAGAAAGTGTTGCCCAATAGCCAACCATTCCGGTAAGAGCGGGAATAAAAAATTTCCAAAATTCTCCAACAGTTTGAAATTTACTTGGTTGACTTAAGATTGGTCCAAACCCACCGCCTTGAACATAAGCCCAAATGAGAAGCGCAATTCCGACTATAAGAAGAAACGGCGCGCCAAGAGCTTCAAGCCATTTTATTGATTCCATTCCGTTTACTATGAAATAAACATTCATTACCCAAAAAATTAGAAACCCCGCTGCCGATCCCAAACTCCATAAAGCCCATTGGGGAATTAGAACACTTATGAGAGAATTCAAAGCTTGTCCGCCAATCCATGTTTGAATACCGAACCAGCCGCAAGCAACTACAGCCCGGAGAAGAGCAGGAACGTTGGAGCCAAGAGTGCCGAATGCAGCTCTTGCAAGAACGGGAAATGGAATTCCATATTTTGTTCCTGCATGTGCGTTAAGAATCATTGGAATAAGAACTATAATATTGCCAAGAGTTATTGTCATTAATGCCTGCCACCAGTTCATTCCGCCGGCAATTAATCCGCTCGCGAGCATATATGTGGTAATGCAGACACTCATTCCAATCCAAAGCGATGCGATATTGTACGTTCCCCATGTTCTTTGATTTATTTTTGTGGGCGCAAGATCTTTATTAAATAGTTTTGTTTCTGTGAGACCGGAAAGATTAGTCTCGACTAAGCCATCGGAAAATAGTTTTTCCATAGCTATCCTTTCGTGAATAATTTAAGAAAATAGTTCTTAGTGATGTGACTATATAGGGCAGTTATTTCCAGGCTGCACCGTAAGTTTTTCTCTTAACAAAATTTCCTCTACCAGCTTTGCCAAGGAATTTTTTGTTTTCAACAATTACTTCTCCTCGAGAGATAACAAAATCGGCATCGCCCTTAACTTGTTTGCCTTCGAACATTGAATAATCAACTCTCATGTGATGAGTCTTTGCGGAAATTGTCAGCTCTTTTTCTGGGTCCCAAATTACAATGTCTGCATCGGAACCCGGCGCAATAGTCCCTTTTTGGGGATACATTCCAAATATTTTTGCTGGGTTCGTAGAACATATTTCAACCCATCTATTTAGAGAAAATCTTTTCTCATTTACACCGCCTTGATACATTAAGTGCATTCGGTTTTCAAGTCCGGGTCCCCCATTAGGGATTTTTGTGAAATTATCTTTTCCCATATCTTTTTGTCCAACAAAATTAAACGGGCAATGATCGGTTGACACAATTTGAAGTTCATTCTTTTGTAATCCCGCCCATAATTTTTCTTGATTCCATTTTTCTCGAACCGGCGGAGAGAAAACATACTTTGCTCCTTCAAAATCCGGTTTGGAAATGTCATCAATTGAAAGATACAGGTATTGCGGACAAGTCTCCGCGTACACTGGCAATCCTTTATATCTTGCTTCACTAACTTTTACTAATGCATCATTGCAAGTAAGATGAACAATATAAATTGGAGTCCCCGCCATTTCAGCTAACGCTATTGCCCGGTTTGTTGATTCGCCTTCTGCCGCAGCCGGACGGCTTAGCGCATGATATAACGGAGAGAGATTTCCTTTAGCAACGGTTTCTTTTACGATATGATCAATCACCATTCCATTTTCTGCATGCATGCAAACCAATCCGCCGTTTTTGGATGTTTGTTTCAATGCTTTGAAAATTGTTGCATCGTCAACCATTAAAACATTCGGGTAAGCGAGAAACAGTTTGAAACTTGTAACGCCTTCGGCAACCATATCATCCATTTCAGGAATTCTTTCATCGGGCAAATCAGTAATAATCATATGAAATCCATAATCAATTGTTGCTTTCCCTTCTGCTTTCTTTTGCCAGATATCGAGACCTTCGCGCAAACTTTTTCCTCTTGGCTGTATCGCGAAATCGATTAATGAAGTGGTGCCGCCAAAAGCCGCACCTATTGTTCCCGTTTCAAAATCATCACTCGAAGTTGTTCCTCCGAAGGGCATATCAAGATGCGTGTGAACATCAATCCCGCCGGGAATAACATACTTCCCTTTTGCATCGATAATTTTATCTGCTTGAATGTTGAGTGATAAACCGATTGTTGTGATCTTATCATTCTCAATATATATATCAGCAGTGTAGTCTTGTTCTGCCGTTATGATTCTTCCGTTTTTGATTAGGATGGACATTCCACACCTCAGTTTGATTTTTAACTTTTATTTTTTTTAACACCATATTTAACTTTAGGTTTTTCGATAGCAAATCCATAAGATCTTTTTGGTCTTTCTGTCGGTTGCATAAGCTGGCGAATAGCTTCTACAATTGCCTCAATACGTTTATATAAAGTTAATTGCGCTTTTGATGTTTTTATATAAACAATGATTTATACTTAATAAAATAATTTACTCCAAAAATTTATTAATAGAACGCGGATGACGCTGATTTTACGGATTCACACTGATTGATCTGTGAAAATCTGCGTTATCTGTGTAATCCGTGTTCTATTTTCTAACAATGTATGGAACTCTAATGTATCTCAATTCCATGTTTATGCTGAAACTCGGCAAGATTTTCCCAGGTCATTTGCTTTCCGCTTTTCCTAAATTCTTCATTTAGCTGATTCCATGTTTTTGATGCAGAGCCGTCATCAATTCTAACCATCGAAATACAATTTTCAACGGGGCAAACTAATGAGCACAATGCGCAGCCGACACAATCTTTTTCTCGTACTTCGGTTTTGCTATTCCCGTTTTCCTCAGTAAGATCAATACATTGATGAGCAGTATCCTCGCAAGCAATGTAACACAAATTACAATGAATACATTTTTTCTGGTCTATTCTTGCAATTGTTTTATTAAGCAGATCAAAATTTCCAAAATCATTAATTCTCGAAAGAGATTTACCTCTGATCTGATCGAGAGAAGTAATTCCTTTTGATTCCATCCAGTTCGACATTCCTTCGATCATATCTTCAACAATACGAAATCCATAATGCATCACGGCAGTACAGACTTGAACGCTCGATGCACCGAGAAGAATAAATTCTAGGGCATCACGCCAATTACTAATTCCGCCGATTCCAGAAATTGGTAAATTAACTTCAGTATCTATTGCAACTTGAGAAAGAAGATGAAGCGCAATAGGTTTTACTGCCGGACCTGCATAACCGCCATGCCCGCCCAAGCCACCAACATTCGGTCTCAATTCGAATGTATCAAGATTAACTCCGATGATACTGTTAATAGTATTGATAAGAGAAATTCCATGGGCGCCAGCAGCTTTTGCAGCACGAGCCGGTAATTGAATGTTGCTAACATTAGGAGTCAGTTTAACAAGTACGGGTATTGTCGAGACTTCCGTTACCCATTCGGTTATCATTTTACAATATTCAGGCACTTGACCAACAGCAGCACCCATACCGCGTTCACTCATTCCGTGCGGACAACCGTAATTTAGTTCTATACCATCGCAGCCAGTATCAATTGTACGTTTAACTATTTCATGCCAGGTTTCTCTTTTCGATTCGACCATCAAAGAAACTACTACCGCCCGATCGGGCCAAAGTTTTTTTGTCTCCGCAATTTCCTTAAGATTAATTTCGATCGGTCTGTCGCTGATCAATTCTATATTGTTCAATCCAAAAATCTTTTGACCGTTGTAATCCAAACCGCCATAACGGTTAAAAACATTCATCACCGGTTCACCGATTGTTTTCCAAACTGTTCCCCCCCATCCTTGTTCAAAAGCTTTACAATTTTGATAAGCAGAATTAGAAGGAGGCGCGGATGCAAGCCAGAAAGGATTTGGAGATTTTATTCCGGCGCAATTTATTGAAAGATCAACCATAAATTATTTTCCTCCTTTCGGGATCGATAAAAATTTATCAATACCATAAGCAGCACGTTTACCATCATATGCTGCATTTACAACTTCCTTGCCGCCGTTAATACAATCACCGCCGGCAAATATTGTTGGATTGTTTGTTTGATACGTAGTTGGATCAACAATAACACAACCTTCATCATCAAGTGTAATTTTGGGAATTGAGCTTAAGAAATTTGATTTAGTCTCCTGTCCTATAGCTTTAATTATCATATCCACCGGAATTATGAATTCCGATCCGGGAATCGGAACTGATTTTCTTTTTCCTCTATTATCCGGTTCTCCAAGTTTCATTTTTAAGCATTCAATCCCTTCGACAAAATCTTTACCAATAATCCGTTTAGGAGAAGTAAGAAAATGAAAAACAATTCCGTCTTTCTTAGCAAGTTCATATTCGAAATCATATGCCGACATTTCAATATCGCTGCGTCTATAAATGATATAGACATGATCAGCGCCTAACCGTTTAGCTTCTGTTGCCGCATCTATAGATGTATTACCCGCACCAATTACAGCGACACTTTTCCCAACATGAACGTCTTCCCAATTTTCTGTTTTAACTTTTTCAATGAAATCGAGCGCACCCACAACTCCGGTTAAATCTTCTCCCGGTATAGAGAGTTGTGGACTTTCACCCAAACCAACACCAAGGAAAACCGCATCGTGTTTTTTTAAGAGGTCATCAACTGTTATTGTTTTACCTATCATGACTTCTGTTTTAAGATCTACGCCGAAACTTTTTACTAATTCCACTTCCTTCAAACTATCTTCCCTTCTCATTTTATATGGTGCAATTCCCCAAGTATTTAATCCGCCGGGAATTTTATTTGCTTCATAGATAGTTACTTCATAACCCATGAGTGAGAGTTCAGCGCTGCAAGCTAACCCGGCAGGACCGGAGCCAACTATGCCGACTGATTTTCCATTCTTCGGTAATTTTTGGAAAAGCGCGGGCATATCTTTTTCGAAATAATTCTCGATTGCAAAACGTTGAAGTCTTCCAATCTCAATCGGTCTTTCTCCCTTTGCATTAAATACACAAGCTCCTTCACAAAGGACAGCAACAGGACACGCTTTTGCACATGTAAGAGGAACCCAGTTCGATTCATAAATTGTTTTTGCAGAGCCAAGAAGATTTCCAGTTGAAATCTTTTTTATGAAAGTTGATATATCAATATGAGTAGGACATGCTTTCATGCATGGAGAATCATAACAATAGAGACACCTGTTAGCTTCTGCTACAGCAGAGTTATTCGTAAACGGCGGGTGCAAATCCATAAAATTTTTTTCGTACTGTTCAGCAGGGAGCTTTGGAGCGATATTCTTCATAGATTTTTCTCAATCTAAACTGTGAAAATGAACGATTATGAATTTAGTGCATCATCAGCTATCGAAAGACATTCATCAAATTTATCAACAGCAAAATCTATTTCTTCTTTTGTTATAATCAACGGAGGTGCAATTACAAAATGACTAACCCATGCTTGAACGTAAATTCCCCTCTTCATCATTTCAGCGGATATCTTATCAACGAGTAAAGGCTTTCCACTAACTTTATCGTCTTTCGTATTAAATGGTTCTTTTGTTGTTTGATCCTTCACCAACTCTACAGCATAAAAAAGTCCAATGCCGCGTATATCACCAATCGATTTATGTTTCGGTTTTAGTGCGCTTAGTTTCTTATTAAGATAATGACCCATCTCAACTGCGCGTTCAATTAGTTTTTTATCCCTTAACTCATTGATAGCCGCGATTGCCGGAGCCAAAGTTAATGGATGTGCTTCATAAGTATGACCATGTGAGAAATAATGATCGTTGAAATAGTCGGCTATCTTCATAGTGGTTGCGGTTAATCCGAGTGGTACATAAGCAGAAGTAATTCCTTTTGCAGTAGTAAGAATATCCGGCTGAACATTCCAGTGATCAACTGCGAACCATTTTCCGGTTCTTCCCCATCCGCTCATCACTTCGTCAGCGATAATAAGTACATTATGATCATCGCAAATTTTTCGTAATCTCGGTAGATATTCCTTCGGCGGAATTAATATTCCATTTGTTCCAACAACTGGTTCAAGTATTATTGCAGCGACATTACTTTCATTCTTAATCATATGTTCAATGTAATTGACGCAGGCAATGTTGCAGCCTGGATAAGTATGATTCAACGGGCAACGATAACAATTACACTCGGGGGCAAAGATTACGCCATCAATTTTTCCGGAAGGTTCAACTGCCCATCGTCTTGGATCTCCTGTAGCCGCAATAGACGCAGCAGTTGATCCATGATAAGAATTATAACGCGAAATGATTTTGTATTTACCGGTGTACATTCTGGCAATTTTTATTGCGGCTTCGTTTGCTTCAGTACCGGAAGTAGAGAAATAAAATTTTTCCAGTCCTTTTGGTAAAACCTCGAGAAGAAGTTTACTGAGTTCGGCTCGAACTTCTGTGGCAAAGCCCGGAGCCACATAAGCAAGCTTATTTGCTTGTTCTTCAATAGATTTAATTACTGCTTGATTTTTGTGACCAAGTGAAACGCACATTAATTGCGAAGAAAGATCAAGATATTTTTTCCCGGATGAATCTGTGAAATAACATCCTTCTGCATCAACAACATGAAGCGGACTCCAATTTTTTTGAAATCTCCATGTGCCATAAGTATGCTTTGCGGTAATCGCTACAACTTCCTCTGGTGTCAATTTTTACCTCTTTATTTAAGAAAAAGAAATCAGAATTAAGAAATCAGTAATCAGCCAATTAGCCTGGAATTTCGAATTTTGTCCATATAAGAATTTAGAATTTTGCTTACTTCTTCAAGCGACAATATTAATTGTGAAGTATCCGCATATTCTAAATCCCTTGTTAATAAAAGAAAATATCTACATTCTTCTAAAGATCCTTGAGCGATATTATAAAATCGCAGTTTATCCAATTTCCCATTTTTTCTAAATCCTTCAGCTTTATTCGCTGCTATTGAAACTGCAGCTCTTCGAAACTGATTACTCAATCCATATAATTCTTCTTTCGGAAATAATTTTATAATCTTATAAACACTCAAGACAAATTGATGAGATTTTTGCCATACAATTAAATCCTGAAAACTCTTCGATTTTAAATCCACTATTCCCTCCTTACAGTTTATTCTGATTTCTTACTTCTGAATATCTGTAATCGCTCCGTATGATTCTGGTCTCCTATCTCTGTAGAATTGCCAAACATTTCTGACTTCAAGGATTTCATCCAGGTTAAGATCAGCTACAACCAATTCGTCTTTGTCTCTACTGGCTTGCGCAATTATTTTACCACGCGGACTGCAGAAATAACTTTTACCGTAAAACTCACCAATGTTCCATGGTGCTTCTGTTCCTACACGATTAATTGCACCAACGAAATAACCGTTTGCAACTGCATGAGCAGGTTGTTCTAATTCCCATAAATATTCCGAAAGTCCTGCAACAGTAGCCGATGGATTAAAAACAATCTCTGCCCCATTCAGACCAAGTATTCTAGCTCCTTCTGGAAAGTGGCGATCATAACAAATATAAACTCCAATATCTGCAAACGCCGTCTTGAAAACCGGAAATCCAAGATTACCCGGCTTGAAATAAAACTTCTCCCAGAATCCGGGATCGCAATGGGGAATATGATGCTTCCGGTATTTACCAAGATATTTTCCGTCCGCATCTATAACAGCCGCTGTGTTATAATAGACACCTTTAATTTCTTCTTCATAAATAGGAACAACAATTACCATTGAATATTTCTTTGCCACTTCTTGCATGAGTTTAACTGTTGGTCCGTCCGGAATATTTTCAACCAGGGAATACCATTTAGTTTTTTGTTCCGCGCAAAAATATGGACCGTAAAAAAGTTCCTGCATACAGAGAATTTGTACTCCTTTTTTGGCAGCTTGTTCAATCATTAGTAAATGTTTTTCGATCATCGATTGTTTAACTTTTTCAATCGGTTGCTCGGCTGACAATGAAAGAGTAGCCTGGATCAAACCACTGCGAACGGTTCGTGACATATTCTTACCTTTAATTTTTATTATAGATAATGTTTTTACAAAATTCTATTTCTTCTTCTGATTACTTATTTCTTAATCCTTGCTGTTTGTCAACATCAGCTCATCCAGTTAATTTGCGATTCCGGATTCCATTTGACAGTAGTTTTTTTCAACTTAGTCCAAAATTCAATAGAACTTTTACCTGTTATATCGCAAGTTCCAAATTTCGATTCGTTCCAGCCGCCAAATGAAAATGGTTCTCTCGGCACCGGAACTCCAATATTGACGCCTATCATTCCCGCACTAGCCCTTTCACTTATATATTTTGCCATACTTCCGCTTTGAGTAAAAACTGAAGCAGCATTTCCATATAAGGAACCATGTTGAATTGAAAGAGCTTCATCGACATTTTCTGTTCTTATGATAGCCAGAACCGGACCGAACACTTCCTCTTTAGCAATACGCATTTCCGGTTTTACATGATCAATGATAGTGGGACCAACATAGAAGCCATTTTCTTTTCCAGGCACTATAAAATTTCTGCCATCCAATAATATTTTAGCTCCCGCTTGTTCAGCTTCGGTAATATAATTTTCAATTCTTTCTTTAGCTTGTTTAGTAATTACAGCGCCAAGATTTTTACCCGGAATAATTTTTTTGGCTTCTTCTACAAGCTGAGTAATTATATGATCAACGTTACCGACTGCCACCATTGCGGAGGCTGCCATACAACGCTGTCCCGCGCAACCTGACATTGATGCCGCGACATTAGAGGCTGTCATTCCAACATTCGCATCTGGTAGAACCATTAAGTGATTTTTGGCGCCGCCAAGTGTTAATGCTCTTTTAAGATTTGATGTAGAGCGGGTATAAACAATCTTTGCAACCTTAGTCGATCCTACAAAAGATACTGCTTCTATACCAGGGTGATCGCAAATAGCCTCAACAATTTCTTTTGACCCATGCACCACATTGAACACTCCATCCGGTAAGCCTGCTTCTTTTAACAGATCGGCAATTCTGTTAGCGCTTAGTGGAACTACCTCGGAAGGTTTAAGGATCATACAATTACCTAAAACAAGTGCGTTTGGAATTGTCCAGTTCGGAACCATTGTAGGAAAATTAAAAGGCGTAATGCAGGCAACGACACCAAGCGGAAATCGTTCAACTCTGCACTCAACTCCTCTGCTTACTTCCATTACTTCGCCGGCAGCTAATTGCTCAAGTGAACAAGCAAATTCAGTGACCTCTATACTCTTTTCAATTTCGGCAATGCTTTCCGAAATTGTCTTGCCGTTTTCTTCTTGAATCAATTCAGCTAATTCATTTAGGTTTTTTTCAAGCAGAGATTTGTATCTAAAAAATATTTGCGCACGCTCTTTTATAGGTGTGGCTGACCATACCGGAAAAACTTTTTTTGCCGCATTCACAGCCACGTCTAATGTTTCCATTCCGGAAAGCGGAACAGTCGAAATAATTGACCCATCAAGAGGTGAAATTACATCAATTCTTTTTTCTCCACCATCAATAGATTTACCATCAATATAATTATTCAGAGAAAGGTATTTCATGAGATCCTCAAATAGTTTATTAAGTGAATTCTTCTTTCTTTCATTTTGAAAATAGAAATTATTAATGAGGAATGAAAGATCTTTTAACAGGAATGTTTGAATGGATATGAACCTCCTGTAAAGGTAATCTTATTTTATGGAATATAATTGTCGCATACGATTTTCGAAGGCATGTAATTTCAAAATAATGGTATTTGAGGAGTCGCTTCTTTTTATAATTTTAAGTTGGGTGTAAAGTAGTGGTAACTAAACCATTTCATGCTCAGTCTACTAATGGTCTACTTCCATAATTAAAAGTCACAGACAACTCTGTTGGGTGAGATTTCATATTAGACATGATTTACAAGTTACAAAGAGAGCATTTGATTAGCCGAAGATATTATTGACTGAGCTAACTCTTCATTTGAAATACGTTTGGTAATTAAAAATTCTTTTCCATCGGCAACTAATAGTTCCGAGGGCATCGATCTTAAATTATAAATACTCCCCATTGAATAGCAGTAAGCTCCGGCGTTTTTAATTACAAGCTTGTCCCCTTCGCGTATCTCAGGTAACTCCCTTTGTTCTGCGAAGCAATCGCCCGTCTCGCAAATGTTTCCGCATACATCGTAATTTTTTAATTCACCGCCAGGATTACTCAAGTTTTCTATCTGATGATATGAACCGTAAAGCATTGGACGTATAAGGTGGTTAAACCCGGAATTGGTACCGGCAATTAATCTACCTCTGTTATTTTTGAGAGTATTCACTTCCATTAACAGATATCCCGATTCAGCAACGATATATTTTCCCGGCTCGAAATACATTTCTAATTCTCTGCCATACCTCGAACAAAAATCGGAAAATATAGAAGTAATTTTTTCTCCGAAGATTGCAAAATCAATTTTTTTACTCGTTGGTTTATAAGGAACCTTCAAACCACCGCCGAAATCGATAAATTTTAGATTAGGAAATATTTTGGGATCGGCTATATTGAGTAAGTTATTCATGCTCTCATAAACTTTATCAGTTTCGCCAATTCCGGAACCGGTATGTTCGTGAAGACCGACAACCTCAATCTTGTATTTATCAGTAATCTCTTTAATGGCATTCACATCGGACAATAATATTCCAAATTTAGTAATATCACCGCCGGTCTTCACATGTTTATGTGCGCCAGCATAGACATCCGGATTGAATCTAAGACACACTTCACTTCCAGGAAAAGCCGAAGCAAATTTTTCCAGTCTGGTTAAAGAATCTATGTTAAACAACACGCCTGTTTTGTGAATCTCTTGCATCTCGTCATCGGTAATATTATTCGCCGTGTATAAAACATCATCTTTTGAATAACCCAATTTTAACGCGAGATAAACTTCTGCCGGGCTGACCGTATCAAGATAGGCATTATTACTCTTCAGCAAATTCATAATTCCTACATTATAATTTGCTTTCATCGCGTATAGTATTTTTAGCTTTGGCCATTTTATATATTCATATAATTCTCTATAGCGAGCCACAATCTGACCGGCATCATAAACGAATAAAGGAGTTCCATATTTTTGAGCGTAAGTAATTAACAAATTATTATCAAGCGGGATAATCTCTTTCATCTTTTATCTTTCCAAATCATGTTTTAGAGGTTGCGAACTTTTATCCATTATTAGAGAATTTTTTTTAGCTCATACATAAGTTTTTCAATTTGCTCGGAAGTATGCGATGAGAACACAACAATTCTTAAGGCGCCGTTTTCACCAGCACCGATGTATTGTATATACTGTATCACAATATTTTTCTTCATCAAATCCCTTTGAAGCATTTTCATTTCTGATTTGCTGTTCAAAGTCCATGCAGCAATAGGTACTGTTGATTCTTCCACAGCGACACCTAATTTTTTTAACCCGGATTTCATTTTTACCGCATTCTCCCACAATCTGATTTTCAATTCAGGTTTTGATCTAAACAATTTTAATCCCTTCAGACTTGCGGCTGCCGCAGATGAAGGAGGCGGTGTAGCTCCGTTTTGTATCTGATTATTTTTAATCTCCTCGATAAATTCTTTATTGCCCGGAATAATTCCGCCAAAGCCACCCAATGCTTTCGAAAATGTCCCTCCGAAATAAAGTCTTCCGGAAGCTAATCCATAATGCTCATAAGTACCTCTTCCACCCGATCCGAGAACACCAATTGCATGAGCATCATCTACCCATAGTATTCCATTATATTTTTCGGCTATTCCAGAATATTTATCTAATGGAGCTATCGTACCATAGATCGGGAAAATGCCGTCCGTAATAATTAAAGGTTTTTGTCCGGGCTGAAGATTTGATAAAATCATTTCTTCGAGATGAGCATCATTAAGATGTGAGAACTTATAAATCGGTTTGCCGCTTAAAACAGCCGCGTATTCATTACTGTAGTGTGATATTTCATCAATGAATACAACATCGAACATGTTTTTATTTTTTAACGCGTGTACCGCCGCTAGATCCGTTAAAAACCCGGAGGACAAATAGACGGAATCTTCACAATTAAAAAATTCCGCCGCTTCCTTTTCCACTTCAATTAGAAGTTTTGTCGTTCCAAAACTGTTTCTTGAAGATGAACTATTAATTCCATATTTCTTTAACGCATCAATTGCTGAGTTAATAACGTCTTCATTCTTGTGTAACTCGTAGTAGCTCGTTCCACCAAAATAAAGATACTCTTTCCCATTTATTTTTGTGATAGCTCCCGGAGCGCCATCCATTAAATACGGGTATTCAATATTTTTAAAGTTTTCAATAAGCATAGGATTATCTATTTTTTAAGAGCATCATAAATTATCTCTATCGGATGAAACGCACTCCTTTCGGTTCCATCTTTAATTTGATGTCTGCAACTTGTTCCCGGGGCACAGATGAGAGTATTCAAATTCTCTTCTCTAATAGCGGGGAATAAAACCAATTCGCCGACTTTCATCGACAATTCATAATGTTCTTTTTCGTAACCAAAAGCACCTGCCATTCCGCAGCATCCTGATGGAATTTCTTCTACTTGATAATTTTTAGGCAATGAAAGTGCTTCAATTGTAGCTCTTGTAGAGGCTATGGCTTTTTGCTGGCAATGTCCATGGAGTTTTACTTTTCTAAACTCATCGGTAAATGATTCGGGTGATATTTTACCTTTGTTTAATTCCGATGAAATAAATTCTTCAAACGTGAAAGTGGATTCCGATATTTTTTCTGCAGCACCTCTTAAGTTAGAATCGACCAAATCTAAATACTCATCTCTAAATGATAAAATCGCCGACACTTCAATTCCAACTAGCGGCGCAGCCGGTGTGATTAAATTTTTGAGTGACGAAACGTTCTCAATCGCAATTTTTTTAGCGTTCCTCAGCAAACCCTTGGTTATAAAAGTTCTACCGCTCTCCACATGTTCTGGAATCAATACTTCATAACCCAAATGCGTGAGCAGAAGAAAAGCTTTCTCTCCTAATTCCGCTTCATTATAATTTGTAAATTCGTCTATGAACAGAAAAACTTTTCCGTTGGGATAACTTGTTTTTTTATACTGATCTCTGTTTTTCTTATACCAGTTCGAGAAAGTATTCTTAGACAATAGGGGCAGGTTACGATCGGGGCTAAATCCGATTAGCTTATTTGTCAGCTTCGATTTAATAAAGAAATTTACTATACTGGAATAATTTGAGACTATTGAATTTATTTTAGGAAGATAAGCAATCAGCCTGGTTCTTAAAGGTATTCCATTCGAATCATAATAATGTTGTAAAAATTCGCTTTTTAATTTAGCCATATCCAGACCGGAAGGGCATTCCGATTTACAAGCTTTACATGAAAGGCACAAATCCATTACTTCGTAAATTTCATGATGATCAAACGGATTTGATTTTTGAGATCTGGTTAGAAACTCTCTTAATGTATTGGCACGCGCTCTCGTTGAATTTTTTTCATCTCTTGTTGCTCTAAAGCTTGGGCACATTGTACCGCCGATCAAATCGGATTTTCTGCAATCTGCCGAACCGTTACATTTTTCAGTCGCTCTTAGGATTCCTTTCGTTCCGGAAAAATTATACACGGTAGAAATATCTTTTGGCTTTTTGTCAATTTCATATCTTAAATTCGAATTCATCGGAACTGTATCTACAACCTTGCCCGGATTAAAAAGATTATTAGTATCCCAAACTTTTTTAATTTCTTTGCACAATTGGTAATTATGCTCGCCAATCACAATGGGAATAAATTCGCCCCTTAATCTTCCATCGCCATGTTCACCGCTTAATGATCCTTTATACTTCTTAACGAGATGAGCAACTTCTTTTGTTATAGTATAGAAAAGTTTTACATCGAAAGAATCTTTCAGATTCAACATAGGATTTAAGTGTAGTTCGCCTGAACCGATATGAGCGTAATAGGCACAATCCAAATTATTTATTTTCAATATTTGCTGCAATTCAGCCATGAAGTCAGGCAGATCAATAGGTCTAACGCAAGTGTCCTCTATAAACTGCTCGGTTCTTTTATCCCCGGGAATATTTCCTAAAAGACCTAAACCTGCTTTCCGAATAGCCCATACTTTATTTACATCATCATTCATCAGAAGCGGATAGTGATAACCATATCCCTCATTTTTTAAATCATTTATCAGAGCCGTAGCCAGTTCTTTTATCTCATCTTCTGTATCTCTCGCAAATTCTACTACAACCAATGCTGCGGGATCACCTTTGATAAAAAAACGGTTTTTGCTCTGCTCTATATTAACCTTTGTGCATTCAAGAATTTTTCCGTCTATCAGTTCTACCGCGCCCGGTTTATATTTTAACGCAATTAAATTTGCTTTAAAAGCTTCTTCCAAAGAATTCATATGAACCGGAATGACACCAACATTTTTGGGGGGAAGCGGCAATAGGTTTAACTTAATTTCTGTAGTAAATGCTAGTGTTCCTTCTGAACCGGCTAACAGTTTACATACATTAAAATTATCATCACCCATGCCGAACGCATTGCATTTGAGGAGCTGATCAATAGCGTAGCCGTTATTCCGTCTGTTTATTTCTTGAGAGGGATATTCATTAATTATTTCTTCTTGATTGTTACGATTGGAAAGTATCTTGAATAGTTCTTTGAAAATATTATTCTCAAGAGAATCGCCGCTGCACTTTTCTATTAATTCCTCTTTTGTCATTGATCTGAAAGATACTTCCGAACCATCGCTCAAAATTACATCTGCTTCGAGAACATGATCTCTCGTTGAACCGTATAAAATAGAATGCGCTCCGCAAGAATTATTACCAAACATTCCGCCAAAATTGCATCTGTTGCCGGTTGCAGTCTCAGGACCGAAGAACAAACCATACTTTTTAAGATGAATATTCAATTCATCAAGAACTACTCCCGGTTGTACCCTAGCCCATTTTTCCCCGGCATTTACTTCGATAATGTTATTCATGTATTTTGATACATCAACAACAATTCCATTACCGACCACTTGCCCGGCTAATGAAGTACCCGCTGCTCTCGGAATAATCGGAATATTATTTTCGATCGCAAAATTTATTATCTGTTTAATGTCTTGTTTGGTTTTGGGAAGAACAACGGCTTGCGGCTTTTCTCTATAGACCGATGCGTCCGTGGCATAAATTACTTTTGATAATTCATCTGTTAGGATTTCTCCTTCGAAGTTCTGCTGTAATTTTGTAAACAGATGACTACTATCTAAAATCATTCGTAACAATCCTTACTTCTCTCGGTTCTTTAGTTTGTCAGTCAAACACCCAAATGCAGTATCGCTAAGTGTTACTTGATTAAGAACATCTATAACTAATTCTTTTGTTATTTTTTCAAAATCTTCTTCTCTCGGAAATATAAGTACTCCTCCCAAATCTACAGCAGCGGGGCTAATTAATATTTTATTTTTCCCATCATCAAAAAATTGAGTGGGTCTATGCTTGCTTCTGGGAAAAATTAACAATCTCCAACTTGTATCATAATTACAAATGATGTTCATCATCGGCTCTGTGGTGGATTGCTTATTGCTAAGACAATCATAAATTTTAGCAAACTCGTCTATCACTCTTGAACTGTTATCACTCTCAATTGAGATAAAATTTCTAAGACAGCCGGAAACGGCTGTAGTTTTTAGTTCCTCATCTTGAAAAACTATTTTTCCGTAATTTTTAATAATCTCTTTATACTCCCGGTCAATCTTCATAAAGCCGAAATTGCCGGCTTGAAAATGCAGATGATCGGGTGCTGAAGCACCGCATTTTGGTCCGTTATAAAATACTGAATAGTCCTTGCCGAGCATCGAAGAGATCAATAGCATGTTGGCGATTTCAGATATAATTGCCTGCGGAATATGATTGATAGTTGGAATTGTAAAATGCTTATGAAAAATTGGAAAGGGATTGATTAGAAGAATATAGTTTTCAAAAACAGAGACGGCTTTTTGTTCGGCAGGCAAATTATCGATGCATAAAAAACAGGGGCGCGCTTGGATTGATTTGGCATCTACTTTCGCAGAAGAAGAGGTAATTCTCCCCGGATTAAACTGTGCCTCAATTGTATAATTATCGAATTCGAATAATTTTGTTTGAACTGCGGATAGGCTTTTATATCCATCGGCGGCGAGATTCCAATTATTGAGTTGCTGGTAAAATAAATTCCCTGCTTTTTGTGGAAGATCTCCTAAATCATCCTCTTTTTTCAAATAAAGTTCTTCTCTATAAAACTCTTTCTGCATTTCTATTTTTCCTCTGACGCGCTAGTACCTCAATTGTTCTTAACCTATCTTTATACTCATTGTAAGAGTTTTGTTTTTCTATATCCAAAGCCGCGTCTGAATTGCCTTCCCACCTTCTGCATAAGTAAATTGGTTTATAAATTCTTCCTATCTGATAATCTCTCGATATTGCTAAGCCAACAGCATAGTCTTCTCCGTAACTTACATTTGGAATTTTATACTCTCGTAGAATCGGCGTATAAAATGCGCGGGGTGCGCCAAGACCGTTAATTCTAAGCGCATTATTTCTGCCGTTATCCGGCGTCCATTCTTTATGATCAATTATACCGGGAGGAATTTCTTCCAGTTTGAAATTAGTCATTTTGTATGATCCGATAACCATCGCGCATTTTTCTTTTCTGAAAGTATCTACTACGGTTTGAACTGTGTTTTCATCCGCGTATACATCATCGCTGTCCAATTGTATTGAATATTTGCCGCATAGTTTATTTTGAACCGCTTCATTCCAGCATCCGCCAATTCCCAGATCTTTTCTATCCGGTATAATGTGAACCAAGCGGGAATCTCTTTTTACGAATTCTTTTATTTTCTCTGTTGTACCGTCATCGGAATAATTATCAACAACGATGAGATTAAACTTAAAATCTGTCTTCTGAATCAGTACTGATTCTATAGCATCGCCAATTGTACTAAATCTATTCTTCACAGGTATTATAACAGATGCCTCAAATTCGAAATCGTTTACATTTGCGTCGATCTCTCTAAAATTCGGAGCCAGATATGTATCTATTTTTTTTAGGTGATAAGTAACCGCTTTTTCCATCTCAATTTGAACCTCGCGGTTCTTCGGATTTACATAATCGAATTGTTTTACTCCGCTTTTTCTTGTATCAAATTCGAACGTGGAGTACAAAAACTCCGGTATTCTTAGAAAGGTACTTTCTCTTGAAAGATGCAAACGTAAATTATAAAGTCCGGCAAATTTATACTCTTCCTCACTCTTAAAATTTTTCAGAAACTCCGTATTTAAAAGCATCATACTGCCGAAATCAAAATCGTCTCTTAGACTTCCCAACTGATAATCATTAACCGGATGGCGACTTACAGAGTTCTCTTTAATTGTATTGTAGTTTGAATACACAAATCCCGCTCCGGTGGAGTCTATCGCGTTATAAAACCGTTCAAAGGCAAATTGACCGAATTGATATTTGCTGTCCTGTGTAAAAAGCAATATATATTTTGTACCGGTTTTACTGATGACCAAATCAATTGTAGCCGAACTAGCTAAATCGTTTACTCTAAGAATTTCACAATTGGCGGGGGTGTTAGTAATTTCATCATTGGCTAACAAAAATATTTTAGAAACGAGGTTACTATTCAGCATCTCATTGATTGCTTCAATACTATGCTGCAAACCGCTATAGGGAAGAATCGCTGTAATCATCTAAGTTAATATCTCCATCGGGTTATCTTACTTTTTCAACTTTATAAAGTTGAGTGCAGAATTAATTTTCAAAAAGAAGAGAGTGAAGAAACTTAATTTCATTTATAAAGATTCCCCTCTTAAAATATTTTTGAAGAGGGGAATTTGAATCTCCTAACAAATTATTTCTACAAGAACTACTTCATTAACAACATTTTTTTCGATATTACGAACTTGCCTGCGTTAAGTGTATACATGTACATGCCGCTCGATAACTTGGACGCATTGAAGTCAACCTGATATGTACCGGCACTTTTGAACTCATTTAGAAGAGTGGCAACTTCCTGCCCGAGTGTGTTATAAACTTTTAAGCTAACAAATCCTTCTTCAGGAATTGAGAACTTAATGTTTGTTGTCGGGTTAAATGGATTAGGATAGTTTTGGGATAAATCATATCCAACAGGTAATTCAGCAATTTCTTTAACACTTACAGGCCCTTGAACAACTTTTTGAATAAAATCAGCACCTGCTACACCAAAACTTCCAAGATAAGCAATTTTACCATCAGGACTGAAAGCCAATGCTCTTGGTCTTTCATCCGCAACAGTTGGAACGGCAAATTTCCATTTTAGACTATCTACTACTTTTTTCTGCACAACATCATAAGCATACCAGGTACCTTTTGTATATGGAGGTGATGGTAGATCATTTTGAGATCCGCCTGACATCCATAATTGGTTCTTGTTTGTTGGATGCCATGTGAATGATTCGACCTTAGCTCCAATCATTATTGAATCTTTGAGTGCAAAGCTGGAAAACTCATCTGCCCGGGTATAAACGTGTACTTTACCATTTGTGTAACCAGCATAGTAAATTGTATTACCATCACTAGAAACCTCAAAACTTCTTGAGAAACTTGTTGTGGTTTGTATTGCAGTACCAATTAATGTTAGATTTTGATCATACATTGAGAGCGGATATTGACCGCCTGTAACTGGTCCGACAAAGATTGTTCCACTAGAAGAAACACATGGTGCTGTAGATGCACCCATTGTAACAGGTGCCAACATAACTTTCTTTATCCCTAAACCGGTCTTGTAGTTTATCAAATACATCATTGGTCCATTAGGAGCAGTAGTACCTGTAACTAAAAGAATATTTCCGTCAATATTTGTTCTCATACCCCTCTGTGAGGTATTGTACATTGTATCGCCCAGAACTTGAAATATTGGAGAGAAAGAGGCCTGCGAACCATCCGGATTGAAGATATATGTGAGATAGCAAGCAAGACGGAGCGGCTTACCGGTTGCCGGATTAATAAAAGCTGTAGTTGCAACATTAGAATATCTTCCTGCCCATATTTTCCCGTCAGGGTCAACTGCCATTGCATGATTCTGACCTGTCTTGTAAAGAGCGTCAGTAGGTGCATTAGCTGGCCAAGCCCCTTGATTTGTCCACTGAGCCATGTTAATACTTGCTGTAATCAAAACCAAAACAAGTATAAAAGTAATTTTCTTAAGCATGATGCCTCCTCTTGTTATTTGAAATACTGTTTATTAAACCAATTAATGAATACGACTAATGTTTCTATTATACTTTATCTACCGTAATAAGGTGCGCTCAGCTTCTGCATATCAACACGCACTAATGTGTGAAGAATGGCTCCCGCGTCAGTATACTCTCTAATATAGAATAAATTCTTTTTTGTACCCCACGACATCGACTTGGCGGCAGTACCTATTAGTCCGGGGTATAAACTGGAAGCGGTTCCACTGCTGCTTACAACAATTAGAGGGTCTACCAAATCGGTACCTAATATCATTCCTCCATCTTCAGCAAATTCAACTCCGCTAACAACTACTTTGCCCAATCCGTATTTAGCGCCGATATCAAAATATTTTTCTTTATTACCTAATGATGTGTTCGAATTGATTTTATACCTATAAACTGCCTCTTCCATACTATTCTTTCCCGCGACATAAAGATAACCGTTAAAAACCCTTACTCCGGAAACGGTATAATCGATTGGAAAGGCTGTTATAACTTTGGCTGGTGTAACACTGTATAAATTGCCGCCGCTTCCTGAAGCCCAGATGTTCTTCGAAGCATCGAAATCTAACGCAACTATTGAGATACCTGTAGGGAAGGTAACAAATGTAGCACTTGGCTTACCTTCTTCAACTTGTGAGATTAATCTCAAGTTTCTTGTCGCGTAAATAATATTATTCGGTCCAACTTTCATATCAAAGAAGAACGACTCGCCTCCCTTTGGTGCAAAATCAGTTATAGCACCAGTAGAAGATATTTTTTTAACACCTTTGTCTTTTAAATAAACAAAGACATTCTCATTCTTATCTACCGCAACAGTCATTGGATCATCAACACCCTTAGCGAAAGCAAAATAAACTCCAACAGCTTCCAAAAGGTTATATTTTGAAATATTGCTGAAGTCTTCAACGCCTTTAACAGCAATTTTTACATTAAGATTATTTTGTATAATCTGAGGGGCTTTGACAATTAGAGAGGTTGATGAGGCTGATAATACAGTTGCCTGCTTAGTACCGAAGTAAACGAAATTCTCTTCTTTCACGGGAGAGAAATTTGATCCGTTTATAGTAACATCGGTAACACCGGCTAAAGCCTCATTTGCCGGAAGTAAGCCGGAAATAACCGGCGTGCTTCCTTTCGGTTCCACTTGATATAAACTCGGAGCCGGTTCTTGGTTACAGCCATAAATAATTGCAGTTAGAAAAATTATTATGACCAGATAAAAAATTTGTTTTTGCTTTTTCATATTTAGATACCAATATTTTTTTCAATTAAATGATCTATCTGCATTCACTTAAAAAGAGAAATTGAAT
The DNA here is from genome assembly GCA_947085815.1 of uncultured Ignavibacteriota bacterium. Taxonomy (GTDB): domain Bacteria; phylum Bacteroidota; class Ignavibacteria; order Ignavibacteriales; family Melioribacteraceae; genus Fen-1258. The sequence goes on from CAMTXU010000021.1 coordinate 88,658, forward strand.
GTAAATCTGTGTACATCATTAAAAATTCCGAAAGGCTGATAAGCGTAATCAATTCCTAAATTCAAACCGGCAATATTTCTTTTGATTCCGAAACCTGCTGTAAAATGATTTTCGTCTGATGGAGAAACAAATCCGGCTCTAACGGAGAAAGTGTTAATAAACGTGTATTCAGCACCCATAAAAATCTGCTCGCTGTAATCGCGCGGATGTGATGCGTCAATAGAGACAAGTAAAGAGTGCATACTTTTATCCACATTTATTAAATCCATTGCATCCATCGAAAGACCAATTCTAAAAGTTAAAGGCAGTTGGAAAGTTTCTCTTTTGTATTTCAATTCAGCAGAGAAATTTTTAACACTCATTCCAAAGTTTAAGCTTTTGAATCCGGTTCTGTACAGAATACCAAAATCAAAGGCAACCGCATTTTTCGAATTATCTTCTTCTAAATAACTTCCATCTGTATTAACATCAATAACGCTGCTGCCTAATTTCTGCTTAACGAATCTAACGCTGCCGCCTACAGAAAATTTTGTCGAAAGTTCTCTTGCATATCCAATTCCAAAGGCGTATGCAGTCGGAGAATATGTTCCGACATCCAAATAACCTTTTTCGTTATTTGCAACTATAGTTCCGTCAAAATCGCCGTAATCCACAGAGACAAAAGAGACTCCAAAAACTCCATAATCGCCGCCAAAAGGTGCAAATGCAGCCGCTGCATGAAGATAATTGATATCTGCAATCCACCCAACGTTTCCTACAGTTACTGAAGAAAATTCTTTTATAGAAGCCATTGTTGAAGGATTGTAAAAAATTGCCGAGGCAGAAGCTAAGTCAACAGAAGTAACGGCTTCCGAAAAACCAGTAGTTCTTGCATCGGTTGAGACACTTAAAAACTTCATACCGGTCTGTGCAAGTTTTTTATCTTGTGCAGTTACCGTCTGAACAAGTAATCCCAAAATCAGTAGTGTAATTATTGTATAATTTTTCATTTATCTACCCAAAATTATTTTATCTGATAACAGCAAATTTTGCTAAATGATTTTGTCCGGTTTTCTTATCAGTAAATACCGCAATGTAAATACCGCTGACAATTATTTGGTTAGATGAAGTAACCTGATACCAGTACTCATCACCGCTTCCGTTTGTATGTTCAATTGTTTTAATCAATTCGCCTAATTCGGAGTAAATCCTAATTGTACACTCGCCGGGAATATTGTAGAAAGCAATCTTATCTTCATCAATAGTTCCAGGGAACCGTACTTTACCCGCAGCGGAAGCATTGAATGGATTTGGAACAATTCTAATATCAGTTAATTTGTCTCCAGCTTGTCTTTGTAAGTTTGCCGGATCATAGGTTTGAGTATAATATCTTCCGCTTTCAAGTTTTCCAGCCGGAGTTCCCGGACCAGCAGCATTTGCAGCCCCAACCGCTGTTATGTAATAATAGTAATTGAAACCACGGACTAAACTCTTATCATCATAACTTCTTTCACTTGCGCTTTTAGTTTCATAAATCATAGTGTAGTTACTATCAACGTTGCCAAGAGCGCGGTAAATTCTATAAGAAGTTGCCGGGTTCGGATCATTTACAGCAGCATCCCATTTTAATGATATTCTATCGCCGCCGGAATTAACTTCGAATGATGATGGAGGCATAGGCGGTTGAGGAATTTTCCAGTTAGCTTTAAATGCCTCTGTAGCTCTTTTAAATGTTAGGAATAGAGAATCTCTTCCTTGAAAAACTATTTGATTCTTTGCAGAAGCGGTTATCTGACCTTTTTTGTATTTAATGCCTGTATCTAATTGCAGCTTTCTTCCAATTCCATTCATTGCTTCGGCAATAACTATTCTAACACTTTCGCCAGGTTTTAGTGTGTAAGGACCATAACCGGTGTTATAAGAAATACCTCCGGAAGCATTGCCAACATTAGGCGCATTCTTTTGATTAACAAAATCACCGCTTGGCTCAACCGCATCAGCGTGTCTTGGAGATCTGTGACCAGTTGCCATCAAAGCGTATTCTTGAGTCATTCTATCTTTATTAAGTGCATTTGCGCCGGCTAATAAAAGCGGGTGATCTGAATTCAAATAATCTGTTGTTCTTGGCTGGTTAATGTCATCAACTTTTTCTGTAGCAGATTTATCAGCGTAAAGAGTTACAGTTCCAAGAAATTGAGCGCCGCCTAATCTTCCTACAGTATCAGCCTTATCATTATAAACAGCTGCTGTACTACTCAAAGCCCAAATTGGACCGCCAATATTATCATAGCTTACATCTTTACCGGGAAAGTAACCATGCCAAGAAAATTGGGCTCTATATCTTTCATTAACCGGATCAGTTTTAATACCATCACCACGGGAATCATTCATCGTATTGATACCCCAGCCGGCTGCGTTACCAATAACATAACGAACCGATTTATTTACGGAATTTCGATAAGTGAACCAAAAATATGCATCTTTGATAGTATTGTTCGGAAGTTCAATTCCAGGTTTCGGATCGGTATCGCCTGTGTTGGTAAAAGTATATTCATAAACTATGTAGTTATCGTTATACTGTTGCGCAAACTGGAAAATTTTTCTGTTGACGGTAATACCAAGTTGAGAGTTGATAACGTTATCAATCATTCTATCAAAAGGCAGAGAGTTATCAACTTTATCAATTTCAACATTTTTTTGATATGATAAATTACCGTTGACAAAAACATTGGTTGGAGCAAATCTTGCTTTCTGTTCCATTTTAACCGGATAGAAAGGATAGAATTGAGGATTTCTAGGTCCAACAGTACAAACTTTGAATGGAAAATACTGCCCTTTCTCATCAGTGAAATCCTTGGCGCCAATCCACATTCCACGTGCAGCTTGAGCATCTTGATAGGAATAAATGGCAGGCCATTGCATACCAAACTGTTGTGTTTTTAAGAAACCGGATTCTTCTAATTCAGAACCGATTTCCGAATACCAGTTGTGCAGAGAACCGGCAGACATCCAAACGTTTTTAAATTGTCCGTGAGTAACCACTTGCATTCCGAGAAATGAAATAATTACAAACGGAAAAAAATTTTTGATTCTGCAAAAAATTGAGTTCATTCTTCCCTCAAAATTTTCTAATGAATTATTAGTTAATGTCATAATTAATCTTAATACCCCAGAAAATTGATCTCGGGTTTAAGAATGTTGTGTAATGTAAATTAGGCATATCTATGTAAGACTTATTCTTTCTCCATTCTTCCTTCTGGGATTCGCTTGCGTTTTCATCCCAAGGAATATATGCGCCTGTTCTTATATCGCCAGGTTTATCATTGCCGGCAATAAATGTATAAGTACCGGCAAATTGTCTGTATTCTTCCGGCAAGTGAAGTGATTTCATGTAATCATCATAATCATTCAAATCATAGAATCCGGCTCTATAACCCATCTGTTGTAAGTTGAGTGCATTGTACATGTCTGCAAAAAGCTCAACATTAAGAGGACCGAAATCAAACGCTTTGGAAATTCTTAAATCAAGAGCATAAGAATCTTTCCAACGAATGTTGTTTTCGAATAAAGGTTTTACACCGCCAGGACCAGTCCAAGAGAAGTAAGTACCGGCTGACCAAGAGGCAAGTATATTTACTCTCAAATCCTCAAGAGGTTTAATACCAAATATTTCCGGTCCCCAATTCATTGGAGTAAATAAATCTATATTCGCTCTAGCATATGGTTGAGGCAACGGTTTATTCTGTTCAAAGAAAGATTTGTTCCTTTCATACTCTCTTTGAATAGCTGGATTTTGAGAATTGCTTGCTAAACCAAAATTACCGCTGGTTGATACCTGGTAAGTGTAATTAATAAAACCTTTAACCCATTCTCCTCTGTTTTTAGTAACAGTAACCTCGAATCCTCTAATGTCTTGGTAACTTTCAGGTTCCGGAATGGAATAACTTACAGAGTTATCGCGGCTTGTATAGGTAACAAGTCTTGGTTGCGAAGAAATATCTTTATAAAATCCTGCAAGTCTTAACAAATATTCATCAAATAAATTATGCTCGTAACCCAATTCGTAGGCAACTGTTTTTGGAAGAGGATTATTTGGGTTAGCTAATCTTGTTACTGCTTGTGTTACGGAACTTCTTCTTAGCAAATAAAGATTTTCCGGGATAGGCAATTGTCTAAAGTGACCGTAGTTAAAGAACAATTTGCTGTCAACCGAAATAGGGAAAGCAATACCAATTCTTGGGCTAACATTAAGTATAGCTTCTGTCGATGTTTTTTCAAGAAGCGTATCAATACCACCGGATAAAGCACCGGACAATGCTTTTGAATAAGGACTGTCTAAAACATACCAATCGCCGTTTGCATTGCTGTAGTCGAATCTTACACCAATGTTAGCTATCATGCCTTCAAACTCAAGTTTATCTTGAATATAGAACGCACCTCTTACCGGGTATGTATGCCATTTAGATTGAGTATTATTGCTAGGCAATGCCGGTTCTATTAATGCATAGTTTACAGCATTGTCAGTATAAACAAATTCCAAACCGATTTTAATGTTGTTGATTTTATCTAACTGGCTGTTTAAATCAATTCTTGCAGTCAAAGTACTAACTTTACTGCTATCTCTTGAGTTACTAAAACCCAGCCCCATATTCATTGATGAACCAATTCCGCTGCTTGTACCGCTATAATTTCCGAATGGAGATTCATCAAATAATAAACCGCCAAAATTATATATCTTATCAGTATTCCTGGAAGTGCCGGGGTTTGTATTATATCTAGTTCCAAATTGGCTGATGTTCACATCATAATATGTACTTGAGTTTATTACGTGTGTAAACTTTAAGCCGAAGCCTGAACTAAACTTTTGAGATGGAGCCCAATAATCTGTTGCGTAGACGCGTGAATCTAAATAGCTGGCACCGGCTCTAATATCGAGTTCGCTAGCGATGCCGCTTGCTGATCTAAATAATCCGGGACCGCCGCTTCTTGAACTTCCGGTTCCCCATTGTTTACCGGCAATTCCTTCAATAGATAATTTCATTCCGGATTTTAAATCGGAAATCACTTTGAATTGGAAATTATAATCTTTGTATGCATCTGCAGATAACGGAATGAAGTACATATCTTGTGTGCTTCTGTAAGAAGCAATAAAAGTAAGATCGCCTAAGTATTTTCCTATAAGCGGAACCGGACCGCTGAAGCTAACATCTGCATCATAATCCGGATCTATTATATCTAACTGTCTTCTATGCTGCCACAAGAATAATCTTTGAGCTGCTTCCGGAGTTAAATCATTTGTAGGATCGTTATCGGCTAATAATTGCTGAGACACTAAATTCCAGCCCCGGAAAGGTTGATATTGGCGTTTTGTATAACTATCCCAAGCACCGTTATCAGTTCCTGTCCAAGCTACAGCGTCATCAAGATAAGGTCTAATCCAGTAAGAATTATAAGAATTCACTGCATCGCCAAAGTGTTTTCTCTGTGCCGGGCGATATCTGCCAAGGAATGAAACAGAATATTTCTGTTTATCACCATCTTTAGTAACAACATTAACTAAACCGGAACGAATGTTACCAAACTCAGCATTGAAACCTCCGGTCTGTACTTGAATTTCTTTTACCGAGGTAAAACTGATTCCGGTATAAGGTGTATTGTCTCTTTCATCGCGAAGCGTCATACCGTTTACAACAAAAGCTGTTTGATCGGCACCGCCACCTCTTATGAGAGGACCTGCAGTACCGGAGACAACACCAGCTTGTAAACCTATAACACTTGCTACACTTACAACGGGCAAGTTTTTTATCTCTTCAACATTCAGATTAACCCTGCTCGAAGAGACATCTTTTTGTACGATTGGTTGTTGAGCAACAACAACTATTTCACTCGCAAGAATAGCTTCCTCACTTAAGGTTATGTCAATGTTGGTCGTCTGGTCAATATTGATTCTTACATTAGTAATAGTACGTGCTGAATATCCAATGTAGGAGGCTTTTACTGTATAAGTTCCGGGTGAAATATTCAATATTACATAATAGCCGTCTACATCTGTAGAAGTCCCTATATTGGTACCCACTAGCACTACATTTACACCTATAAGAGGCTCTTTAGTTTTAGAGTCGATAACTATACCAGAGATTTTTCCAGTAGTACCTGCCAGGAGTTGAGAAGCAAAAAACAAGGTAAGAATTGTGAGAAGTAAAAATTTTCTCATATTCAAAATCTCCTAAATTTCAGAATAATAATTCATATTGAATTAACTAGTTTAACGGAAGATTTGTACTGCTTTTTTTCGATTGATTCATTGTTTATTAAAACGAATTTTACTTGATCAATATCATTTTTTTGCTCAACAAGTGAGAGTCTGATTTCAACACATAAATATAAATTCCGCTTGTTAATTTAGAATTGAGAACCTGCCTGCCGGTAGGCGAGGTTGAGAATGTAGAATTATGTTTACCCGCATTCTGAAATTCATTAACAAGTGTAGCTACTTCCCTACCAAGAATGTCAAAAACTTTTAAAGAAACATAACCGGCTACCGGCAACTGATAACTGATAACCGTACTCGGATTAAATGGATTAGGATAATTCTGATTCAACACATAGGTTGTTGGTATTGATTCTTCTTTTGCAACATCAGATGAAGTTGTGGTCTTAAACTTGAATACATCAGCCAGAGCGCTGGATCCGTAACTATTAACAGCCATCACCGACCAAGTATAAATAATATTCTCTTTCAGCTTTTTAAGCGTAAGTAAGGAATCTGTTAGAACGGTATCAACAATTGTAATTGATGGTAATATGGATAAACCTTCTGCCACTTGAAGCCTGTACCTTTCAGCTGCTTTCGATTTGTTCCAAACCAATGTCGGGGTCAATGAATTACCGAGCGACTTATCTTCCGGCAACAGTAGTTGAGGAGGCATCGGGAATCCGGTTGTAAAACTCCGAACATCAGAGTAAATACTTTCACCCGCTAAATTAGAAGCGGTGATTCTCCAATAATAGGTGGAAAGTCCATTGAAACCTGTTACGGTTTTGAATGTGTCAACAATGTTGTTTTGATTAATTAGAAAATTAACAAAATTTTGGTCAGAAGCAATTTGCAGTCTGTTAAAATTTGAATGCGCCGTATTTTGCCATATAAATTTAATTGTGTCCTTCTGGTTAACTGCCAAATTTGGAGGAAAAACAACAACTGGTTTAGCGGGAATGTTAACTTGAACCGGAATAATTCCACTCATAGTACTTTCATTATAATTTTTATCTAACGATGTTACTGCAAAGTACATCGTACCCGAAACATCTTTGGTTTTTAGTGCAGCGTAAGGTGTTCCAACAATATTATTGAGGTTAGATGAATTTTCTAGATCAGCCGGCTGAACAGAAGAAGTACTAAACTTGTAAACAGCATACATCGAAGCGACATCACCATCTACTGCAGCTGAAGGTGCATTCCAAAATAATCCGTCACCTCTTGCATTAGCTAATTTATCATATTTCAAATTTACAGGCGGATTCGGTTTTACTTGATCTTTCCAGTCCATCCCGGGTATGAGGGCAGGGGTTGAAAAGTATTTATTCTTAAGTGAGTCGGTAAAGCTTAATGTGTTTGCGGGAATGTGTTTACCGCTGAATAAAACAATGCCGTTTGTTTTACTATTACTTCTATTCGCTTTTAACTGATTTGGCAATTCAGATAAGGAATAGCTGCCGTAAATATTCCCAGAGTAAAAATGTCTTCCATATTGTTTTGCAGAATCTGCCCACCACGGCATAAGTTTAAGATAATCTGTTTTATTGGTCGTTTGATCATATCCAATTTTCCAATATAATTGTGGAATAATGTAATCTACAGATTTTTGCTTTAGCCAAGCCATTGGATCTGCATAGATTACACTATAAGCATCCATGCCAGAAATTCCGGAAGGGATTCCATTCTTCCAGATACCGAATGGACTAATCCCAAACTTAATTCTCGGATTAATTGCTTTTATAGTGTCGTTAATCGCCTTCATCTGAATATTTACGTTGTCTCTTCTCCAATCGGCAATATTAGTAAACCCTCTTGCGTAACCAGCAAATGTTGCAGCATCTTGCGTTGAAATTTGATCTGGCGGATAAGGATAGAAGTAATCGTCAAAATGAATTCCATCAACATCGTATCTGGAAATGATATCTACCACAACACTTATATTATAATTTCTAACCTGAGGCAAACCTGGATTAAGAATATAGAGGTTACCAAATTTTAAGATCCAATCCGGCTGCGAATTAGAAACGTGATTTGAGGTTCTACTATATGTATAGGATGCGTGTCTAGCCCGATAAGGATTCAACCAGGCATGAAGTTCAATACCCCTTTTATGAGATTCCTCAATGGCAAACTTAAGAGGATCAAAATCTCCTGCCGGTGCAATGCCTTGAGTTCCTGTAATCCAATATGACCATGGTTCAATGGATGATTTATACAATGCATCACATTCGGGTCTTACCTGAAAAAAAACCGCATTTAAATTTGCTAATTTAATTGCATCAAGCATATCGGTAAGTTCTTTCTTGAGAGCATCAATCGATAATCCGGTTCTAGAAGGCCAATCAATATTTGCTACCGAAGCTATCCAAGCACCTCTAAATTCTCTTTTGGGATTTGAAGTTTGTGCAAGAATTGATATTGAGTGTAATAGTAGCGCAATGTAGAAGAGATAAACTATTTTTCTCATTTAGGTGCCTAAATCTTAAGATTCTTTTGATTTTGAAACACAAAACTAATTTGTGAACAATAAGGGATATTTCCACTACACTAATGTGTAGTTTTCCACTTATCACTCAACCGGTTAATAATATTACTCGGAATGATCGTCTTAAATCAGAGAATAAAAACATCCTACAAAAGAGGAATTAATCTATTACCATTTTGAAAGGATCCTTAATTTTTGACCTTTATTAACGGCTTCGGCTCTGCTATGAACATGAAGTTTTTCATAAATACTTCTGATATGATACTTAATCCCGTCCACAGATAAAAACATCTCATCGGCAATTTTCTTGTAAGATTTTCCCTCCGATAGAAGACTAAGTATTGCTATCTCCTTTTCCGTAAGATCATCTTCCGTATACTTTGGTTTAAATTTGTGAAAGGATTTCAGAACTTTCCGGGCAATTTGAGGAGTCATTGGCGATCCCCCTTTAACAGCCAACCTGATAGCCTCAATTAATTCTTCAGGCGAAACAGATTTGTGCAGGTAGCCAACTGCCCCAGCTTGAAGGGAGCCAAAAATACTTTTATCATCATCTTGAATCGAAATCATTATTATTAACGCGTCGTTATTAAGCTTGCTGAAAATTTCAGCGCCTTCAATGCCAGAGATTCCCGGCAGTCCTATATCCAGCAATATTACATCACAATTAGCAATCACTTTGGATTCGATCGCATCCTCACAAGAACCGAACGATTCCGAAACAATAAAATCTTTTTCCGAACTGAGCGCGGTTTCCCATGCAGTTCTTGCAAATATGTTGTCTTCTATTATCGCAATTTTTATCATCAATTATTTTTTTACTGAAATATGAAAAATTCACCAATAATATAAA
>CAMTXU010000022.1:0-97663 GCA_947085815.1 uncultured Ignavibacteriota bacterium
ACCGCTTATTTATAGAATGGTAGTTCTTAGAAGAAAAATCTGAAATTATTTTTTGGGGGGTAATATACACAAACTTCAATACGATTTATTATAATCAGTTTTAGGCATTTTATAATCGTTTATTCTTCCCTCTTCACTCTCTCAATCGTAAATGCCGGGATACAAACCGATACATACTCGCATGGTTCAGCAAACGGATTTGAGTATCGTACTCGGCTTCCTTTTTTAACACAAATAGATTGGTTCTTCTCAAGTATTACTTCTTCGCCGTCAACTTCAAATTTTTTCTTACCGCTGATGATATATGTTATTTCATCAAACTCAGGTGTTTGAAATGGCTCAAGCCATTTTGGAGGTGCGATCATATGAGCAAAGCTGTAATCACCGGTCTTAATGCTTGCCTCACCAAAATGTTCTTCGATCAATTTTCCATCATTCGTTGGAACGATGAACGGATTTGTTTGTAGTTCATAGTTTTTCATATTGCTTTCCTATGTCACTCTGAACAAAGTGAAGAGTCTCATTTATTGAGATGCTTCGTTACACTCAGCATGACAAGTCTAAATTTTTACTCTTTTCAACCGTAATGAATTACTTACAACCGAAACGGAGCTAAGCGACATTGCCAATGCGCCGATCATCGGATTTAGCATTCCAACCGCCGCTAATGGAATTCCAATCGTATTATATATAAACGCCCAGAATAAATTCTGCTTGATCGTTTTAATCGTGTGTCTCGAAAGATTTATTGCTTTAACCACACCAAGTAAATTTCCCTGCACTAGGGTTATCTGTGCTGTTTCGATTGCTACATCCGTTCCGGTTCCTATAGCAATACCCACATCGGCTTGTGCAAGTGCAGGCGAATCATTAATACCGTCGCCAACCATCGCCACTACCTCGCCTTTGCTCTGATACTCCTTAACGATTTTTGCTTTCTCGTCGGGAAGGACTTCAGCTTTAAACTCTGTAATTCCCACCCTCTTTGCAATCGCCTCCGCTGTTTTGGAGTTGTCTCCGGTTATCATTACTGTTCTTATGTTCAGTTTGTTCAATTCTTGAACAGCTCTTTCTGAAGTTTCTTTCAATTTATCTTCAATTGCAATCATCCCTTTAAGCTCACCATCAACGGCAACGCACACAACTGTTCTTCCACCTTCAACTAATTTATAGAATCTATCACTTTGTGACTCTGTTTTTATTGAATACTCTTTCATCAAATTCATATTACCGATAATAACAGCATGCTTGTTCACAATCCCGGTTAATCCAAATCCGGATAGACTCTGAAATGTTTCCGGCGGTACCAGTGAAATATCTTTTGATTTTGCTTCTTCAACTATAGCCATTCCTAAAGGATGCTCAGATTTTGATTCAAGAGAAGCGCTCAAGAATAGTAGATCATCTTCAGAAATATTCACGGCATTAATATCTGCAACACTTGGTTTTCCTTCCGTAATAGTTCCGGTTTTATCAAAAATAATAGTTGTAATTTTTTGAGCGAGCTCTAAACTTTCTCCGTTGCGTATTAAAATACCGTTCGATGCACCGAGTCCGCTGCCGACAATTATTGCTGTGGGCGTTGCAAGTCCAAGCGCGCATGGGCAAGCGATGATTAACACTGCAACAAAATTTATGAGCGCCACACTAAAAGAATTATGACCGCCGATGAAAAGCCATATCGCAAATGTTATTAGTGCTATCAAAACGACAATTGGTACAAACACACCGGCAATTTTATCAACAAGTTTTTGAATTGGTGGCTTTGATGCTTGCGCCTGTTCTACTAGTCTGATTATTTGCGCAAGAACAGTATTGTCCCCAACTTCAGTTACTTTGAAATTAAATGTGCCGTTTTTATTTATAGTACCGCCGATAACTTTGGACTCAATTGTTTTTTCAGAAGGAATGCTTTCTCCGGTTATCATCGCTTCATCAACTGCGGAATTACCCCAAACAACTATTCCATCCGATGGAATTTTCTCTCCGGGTTTTATCACCACAATATGACCAACCTGTAGATCGGAAATATTAATTACAGTTTCTTTATCATTGATAAGAATTTTAGCATTCTTTGGTTTCAGTTCAATCAGCTTTTTGATTGCCGTGTTAGTTTTTCTTTTTGCACTGTGTTCAAGCAGCTTTCCCATTAAAATGAGGGTTATTATTACGCCAGCGGTTTCAAAGTAAACATGAGGCAGTTCACCGTGAGTAGAAACAACATCGGGGAATAGAGCTGCAATTACACTGTATCCGTATGCTGCACCGGTTCCGATTGCAACAAGAGAATTCATCTCAGCAGAAAAATGTTTAAGGTTTGTCCAAAATATTTGGTAGAATCTCTTTCCGCTGATAAAAACAATTGGTGTAGCAAGAATTAATAATATTTTATGAGTGTAATCATTCGAGAAAGGCCAAATGCTTTTGAAGAACGAAAAATCCATCAACATGCTTATTGCAAAAAGGGGTAGAGTAAAAACTAATGCAAGAATAAAATCTCTTTTAACCTGATTGAAATACTCGTCCTTCTCCGGCAGGGGAGAGTCTATATCAGTTGAAGAAAGATTCACTTTTATATCGGATTCTAATTTTAGTTTGTAGCCGTAATCATTTACGGCTACAACTACGGAATCAAGATTAAAATTTTCATTATCAACTTCAAACGTAACACGCTCGGTTGCAAGATTAACGTTTACATTTTTTACTCCATCAAACTTGCCGATAATTTTTTCAACACGTGTAACGCAGCTTGCGCATGTCATTCCTTCGACGGGGAGATTGAAATTTTTCATGATATTTATTCTGCAATCTCGTATCCGGCTTCCCTAATTGCATTTTCAACCGCAGAGGTTTCAATTTTAGATTCGTCAAATTTTACTTTTACCGATCCGATTTCAACTTCAACTGATTCCAAATTTAATTTTGAGAGCTCTTTTTTAACTGCCATTACACAATGTCCGCAGCTCATTCCATTTATTTTATAACCCAACTCGTTCATTATTCCTCCAAATGAATTGTTCAATAAAAAACTTACTTAATAAGATGGTAAATAATAAGAAATGATTCAGTGAAATGAAAAATTATGTGTTGTCTTCTGGCTTTTCTTTTTTGGTAACTTTCAAAGTAAACATATCATTATCTCCATCTTCCACGTACTTCTCTAGAACATCATCGCCGAGAGTTTGTATCTGTTCTTTACCGGTCTTAACTTTTATTTCATCAACGATATTTTCTTTAGGATTGAGAGTAGAAAGATTTTTCAAGACAGAGATTCGATTATTTTGAATTCTTGGTTCAGGCCTCTTATTCTCAGCTTTGCGTTTAGGGGAATCTTTTTGAGATGGTTTTCTTCTAATTTCATCCTTCTTCTTTTGGCTACCGGATCTATTCTTTTCAACTTCTTTCGGTTTTGCTTCGTGATAAACTTTAATTGGATTTGGATTGGATGGAAGAGGGATTTCAATTTTTGAGATTGGTTCTAAAAAGGTTGCATTTTTATCTTTGCCAATAATGTTTTCACCCTTTCTCTGCTTTACCTTAAAACCTATATAGGAGATCGAAAGAGTAAGAATCGTCAGTACAACAACAATTTTTAATATGGTGTATATTATTGGTATTAATTCCATAACCTAACATATGAAATTAATATAATTGCGACAATTCCGTTAAGCATTAGTTTCTTTTAAATTGCCTGTTGAATTCTCGGAGCCGAAAATGAAGTATAGTCATGTTCTGGCTTATCGCTATAGTAGGAAATCAAATTTACGTCACCTTGGCCTGTATAACGCTTATCGCCTCTTCCTGAATAATTCTCAACTTTCGCAGGTTCCGAAATGTTGAATTTTTCGGAGTGATTTATGATTTCAAGTCTATTCATATGCTGGGTAGTTTTAAAGCGTCGGGGTTGATAAGCGGAATCGACATTCACTAGTGTTGCATTTTTACTTTTCTCAACCTCTTTGATAATTTTTGGATCATAATTTCTTTTCAGCGATTCCTGTTTTAATCTGAGAGAATTATTTTCTTTTCTGGAAGACTCATCCTGTTTTTTCGAATGATTATTTGACTGTATAGGTATCACATACTGAAAAGCCTCCTGCCTAACTATGTTTTGGTTATAACCATTAGCCGCAATAGGTTGATACGCTAAACGGTTTCCAAGAGGATCATAATTTTTCAGGTGGACCGGTATTCTGTCTCTGGACTTTGTTTTATAAGAAATGTAGGAAACAATGATCACGAAGAGGAGAAATCCTGAAAAAATTAAAATACTTGTATATATAATAGGAACGAGAGACATGATATTTTCCGTTTTTTTGATTATAAAATCAAATGCTGTACCAGAAGAAATATGCTGATTTAGGCAAATTTTTAGATTTTTTTTATTTCACTAAGGATAATCTGTATTGAAGTGAGGCAAGATTTAATTTTTGAGATTAATTAAAGCTTTTAACGAAAAGGAATCTTCTCCAAAGAATTTGTTTTTACCCTGCTTTTTGATATTTTTTGACCCACTTTTATCTGTAACTCACTTAAAAATTAGAGGTTAGAGATGACGAAGGCAGATATTGTCGAAAAAGTTGCGAACGGAACCGGACTAACCAAGTTAGAGACCGAAGCAATTGTAGAAGGATTTTTAAATACCGTTATTGGTGCGTTGCGCGAAGGCAATGGAATTGAGATTCGCGGATTCGGAAGTTACCGGGTGAAAAAGAAAAAAGCTCGTTATGCGCGTAACCCTAGAACCGGTGAGAAAGTTTATGTTGGCGAGCATTATGTCCCGATGTTTAAATTTTCAAAAGATTTCAAATCTGCGGTAGATGCCGGAATGAAAATTCAGGACTTAAAAGAAAATCAAGAAGTAGGAGATTGAAATGTTAAGGTGTTCAGTGTGCGGAGAAGACGTAAATATTTATGAAAAAACATGCTCAAGCTGTGGTGCATCAATAGATAACAAAAGCGGAAGTTCAAAAACCTCTTCTTCCAATAATCTTAAAAACCCCGCCAACTCTAATACTAAAAATGAATCCTCAAAGAGTAAGAAGAGTAGTAATACGAAACAAGATGCAATAAAATTGAATTCGGTCTCATCAACAAAATTATTTTATCTGGTCTTCTTCTTAATTTTGATCGGTGCGATACTTATCTATTCTACCGGTGTTTTTGATTCAGCTCCAAAATCTTTTTCTTCTCAGCAGGGCAATGCTAATAATCCTCATGCAGGCGTTGATCTTAAAAATCTTGAACAGATCAATACACTTGAGGGAATTGTAAAGCAGAATCCGAAAGATTATCAATCGCTACTGCAGCTCGCACACTTGTTGAATGATTCCGGATTCAAAGAGAAAGCGGTTGAAAAATATATTGCTTATTTAAAACAATTCCCGAAAGAAGCGGATGTATGGGTTGATATGGGAGTTTGTTATTTCGAATTAGGTAAGAATGATGATGCCATTACTTCTATGGAGAGAGGTTTGAAGATAAATCCGAACCATCAGATAGCAAATTTAAATCTTGGTATAGTTAACATGACGGCAGGTAATAAAGAAAAAGCTGTCGGTTATTGGAAAAAGGCTATAGAAATAGATCCGAGTAACGAGATCGGTAAAAAAGCGAAAGAATTAATTACAACACATTAAAGGAGGATGTAAATGCCTTGCGGTAGAAAAAGAAAACGCCACAAAATGGCTACGCACAAGCGTAAAAAACGCTTAAGAAAAAATCGTCATAAAAAGAAATTGAGATAATGTAATGGTTGATGTTTGATGTACGATGACTAATGTGGATTTTTTTCCATCAACCATCAACCATTGTCCATTTTTTCTTAATAAGCCACCTTAGCTCAGCTGGTAGAGCAGCTCATTCGTAATGAGCAGGTCGGCGGTTCGAATCCGCCAGGTGGCTCAAACAATTCTAATATCCTCTTCTTTTGACCAAACATTGCTAGTTAAATTCTAAAAGAAGAAACCTATGAATAATTACTTCTTGGTCATTGGTTATTCACACGAAAGTGTGAATCCAATGTAATTCTAATAGATTCCCTTTTGTGCGGGAATAACAATTGAATAGTTCAGAAGTATCAAGAAGAAATTGAACAAGAACTAATTTAGTTCTAATTTTTACTGTTCTGATTCATAGCGGTTTGTTGATGAAAAAAATGAAGCCCTCTAATAATAGCCTCGTTCCTATCATACTCCTTCTCTCTTTTAATAAATTCATTTTCATTTCGCGCAGTTCGTAAAAATTTCCATTTCATTTTCAATTCAATGAAAATGAAATAAGTTATGATAGAGAAGATTCCAATTATTACCATTAACCCGAGTGGAAGAACATCATTCATTGATTGTTCCTTCTTTTTACTCTTATTATCGGATTATTTGCATTAAAGCTTAAGTATAAGTTTAATGAAATTGTTGGATTGACTTATAAATTTTCGCAGAAATTCAACTTGAGATTTGAACAAAACTCTTCTTGCAAGTCTAAAGAAAATACAAGGGTTTGAATGAAAATGAGTAAACATCAAAATTTACGGAGGTTGCTTAAAAATACAACTCGAACTTAAATTTATAATTCTATTCGAAATTGAACTTCTTACATAAAAATTACAATAGCGGTCGAGATTATTTCATTTCCCGGTTAATATTTAGTTTTGATTGCAACGCAGTTTCGTAATTAGTAAGAACGAAAGTCGAATCTATAAGGTGACTCAAAACTATCAAATTTCCACCAGGTAGTTCGCCGCCCCTTTTATAACTAACGGATAATTTTTCTCTTTTTTATCTCTATGTGATATAAGCCCGATATTAATATTTTTCTCAACCCTTAAAGCAAAAAAACCTTGACAATCCCATATAAAATCAGTTATTTTGCATCTCAGTGGGTGATAGTGTTTAATATTCCCAAATAGTGGATGACCAATGTTCATAGGCAGTTTTAAATATTCCGTTGACGCCAAAGGAAGAGTAAGTATTCCTTCTATTTTCAAAAAATATGTCAATGAAGTTGCAAACGAAACATTTGTAATGACGAGAGGAATTGTTCAGTGCATTGATATCTACCCTCAAGATTTTTGGAAGGAAGAAGTACTTACACGTGTAAATCAACTTGATGATTTTGACCCTGAAGAAGCAGCATTCAAAAGAATGTTGTTTGAATTGGCGGCGGAATACAAACTCGATTCTCAATCACGTCTGCTCGTTCCAAAAAATCTTCTGGAATTTGCCGGGATAGAAAGAGAAGTTTTTATTCTTGGACAAAACAAGAAAATTGAAATTTGGAATCCCGAAGTCTATGAAGCACAGAAAAAAGAAAACTCTAAACCATTTGCTGAAATTGCAAAACAAGTAATGCAGAAAAAACCGAAATGAGGCATGAACCGGTTCTCTTGAAAGAGAGTATTGATTTTTTAGTTACAAATGCAAATGGGATTTACTTCGACGGCACAGCGGGATTTGGAGGGCATTCATTAGAAATATTAAGAAGTTTAGATACAAACGGAAGACTGATTGCGACGGATAAAGATCAAACGGCGTTTGATTATTCCAGAGAAAAATTTGAGAACGAAAAACGATTTTCAATTTACCATACCGGATTTACAAATATAGATTCTATTTCAAGAATCGAGTTCATTGACCAATTTGACGGCATCTTTGCAGATTTAGGAGTATCCTCCTTTCAGTTGGACAATATTGAAGCGGGGTTTACGTTCCGGGAGGACGCAGTTCTTGATCTCAGGATGAATAAAGCTGAAGGAATTTCCGCATCCGACTTACTCAATAAATTTTCACAGGAAGAGATTGCGAAAATATTATTTGAATACGGTGAAGAAAAGAACTCGCGCCTCATAGCAAAGAAAATTATCGAATTCAGATTGAATGAAAAATTTTCGCGTACTGCTCAACTAAAAAAGATTATAGAGCAAGTTACTCCAGTTCGCTTCTTAAATAAATCGTTATCTCGTGTATTTCAAGCGTTGCGAATTTATGTGAACAATGAATTGGAGGAGTTAAAAATATTTTTAGATAAATCAGTTACTCTTCTTAAACCGGGTGGAAGAATAGTCATTATAAGCTATCACTCTCTTGAGGACCGAATAGTGAAAGAAAAAATTAAGTATGAAAGTTTAAGCTGCGTCTGTCCTCCGGGAATTCCCATTTGCGTATGTGGAAAAGTAAAGAGATTAAAATTGGTTACGCATAAAGCTGTTGTGCCGAATGAAATTGAAATCGAAAGAAACCGCCGGGCAAGAAGCGCCAAACTGCGCGTTGCGGAAAGAGCTTAAAAGATGAAAGGATCATCTCTAAAAAATTTTATTGTAATTGTTGCTACAATTTCTTTGGTTCTTCTTTCTTATGTGATGGTTAGGTCGGAAATAAAAAGAATTACAAGAGAAAAAATTTTGAAACACGATTTACTGAATGAAAGACTAAACAGGATCGAAACGAAGTTGGTTGAAATTCAAAAGCTAACGACGGAAGAAAGAATTGTTAGAATTGCGAAAGATTCACTCGGATTAATCAGACCGGCAGAAAAATTGGAAATAATCTCTGTTTCAAAAGATCAAATAGTGCAAATGGAAAAATTGTTGAAAGTAAAATATGAATAACTCGCGCGCGCTCATATTAACGGGTTTACTGTTGATAATCTTTGTTGCGCTTATTGCAAAACTTTTTACAATACAAATTGCTAAGCACGAATATTATTCACTTATCGCCGAACGTCAGCAGAATAAACCTTTAAGAGTAAAAGCCGAGCGCGGAATAATCAAAGACGCTAATGGGGAAGTACTCAGTTTTACAACCGATAATGTCTCATTTTTTGTTGACACGCGAATGATGAACGCAAAGAGAGAAGATTCCATCATTACGGCATTCTCTAAAGTATTTGACAAACCGAAAGAATTTTATAAAAATATAATTGAGAATGGCTCCGGTAATGTTTGTCTTGAAAAGAAAGTTTCTATGGAAACAGCCCTTGCATTAAAAAAAAATGTAGTTGAAGGTCTTTTTCATCAAGAAGATTTCTCGAGAATTTATCCGTATGGAAATTTGGCATCGCACATTTTGGGATTTGTAAACCGTGATATGATTGGAGTTGAGGGAATTGAGAAAACATTTCAGCAAAAATTAACCGGTGTGGAGGGATTTTACAGCATTGAAAGAGATGTAATCGGCAGAATCATTTCTGTTGATGAGGAAGTATCGAATGCCGCAATCCCGGGGAATCAGATTTTCCTTACAATAAATAAAACTTATCAAAAGATTCTTGAGGAAGAATTAACAACTGGATTACAAAAATACGGCGGTGAATCTGCGGTTGGAATAATTATGAATCCATATACCGGGGAAATCTATTCCTTGGCAAATTCTCCCGATTTCGATCCGGCTAATTATGAAACTTCTACCGCAAACGAGAGAAGAAACAGGGCAATAACAGATACATTCGAGCCCGGTTCTACAATGAAAGCTATTACACTTTCAATTCTTTTTGATCAGAATCTTACCACAGAAAATGAAGTAATCGATACGGAGAATGGAAAATATTACATTAAAAATATTCCGGTAATTGATACACATCCGCATGAAAAATTAACAGTAAGCGGTGTGTTCGAACAATCCAGCAACATTGGAATGGCAAAATTATCCAGCCGGATAGCCGATGATATTTTTTATAAATATTTACGAGATTTTGGTTTCAGTAATTCAACACTTGTCGAACTTCCCGGTGAAGCTTCGGGTTACTTAAAAAAGCCAAGGGCGTTTTCTCCTTTGACAAAACCATTCATGTCATTCGGATATGAACTTTCTGTTACTCCAATACAATTAATAACCGCATATAGTTCTCTTGTCAACGGCGGAAATCTAATCCAGCCCTTTATTGTAAAGAAAATTAGTGATCCAAGCGGTAAAGATTTGGAAGTAACTCAGCCGAGAATAATCAGAAAAGTTATAAGTGAATCTACTTCCGAGAGAATTAAAAATATGATGGTGGGAGTCGTTGAAAGAGGAACCGGGATCGCTGCGCGACTTACTAATGTATTGGTTGGAGGAAAAACCGGCACCTCACAACAACTTGTAAATAATTCTTATTCAAGTAATCATCACAATTCTTCATTCGTCGGTTTTTTCCCGGCGGAAAATCCAAGTATAGTCTGTTTGATTCTGATCAACTCACCCAAAGTTGGAAAGTATGGAGGATTGGTTGCAGCTCCGGTTTTTCACGAAGTAGCCAGAAGAATGTTAGAGACCGATCTTAATCTTGTTCCCAATAAAAAGAAGATTGAAAGAAAGGGACAATTTATAGACCAGTTGATCGCCGATATTAAAATGGCGCCAGAAATAAAGACAACATCGTTTGCAAATGTAGCCGATAGATCACTCTCAAATATTCCTACAAGAAAATTCTTCGACAAGAATTCAACCACAATGCCGAATCTTATCAATCAATCGATGAGAGATGCTATTGCTCAATTAACGGAGCTTGGTTTGAAATGTAATATTTCCGGAAGCGGAAAAGTAGTTTGGCAAAGTCTCGAACCGGGGTCCAATTTTACGCCAGGGTCTGTATGCACGGTTAAATGTGAGCCAAACAGAAAGAAAATAAATGCGGGTATCAACTGAATGAAGCTAACTGAAATTTTAAATAAGGTCAAAGCAGTTCAAGTTACAGGCAATGCCGAGCTGAAAGAGATAAGTACAATAACTATCGATTCCCGCACTGCCGAAAATAGCTCTCTCTTTTTTGCTATAAAAGGAGAAAAACTGGATGGGCATAAATTCATTCAGGAAGTAATAAATAAAGGCGCCTCAGCAGTTGTTATGCAAGATGCCACTGCCGTACCAGATCAAATATTTTCTCATTCGGGATGTGTAAAAATTATTGTTGCAGATACCAGAAAATCTCTTGCAGAGTTCTCAAATATATTTTACGGTGAGCCATCAAAGAAATTAAAATTGATTGGCATCACCGGTACAAAGGGAAAAACTACTACTGCATTTTATGTGAAGAATATTTTTCATCAAGCGGGATACAAAACCGGATTGATAGGAACAATTGCGAATTATATCGGAGATAGAGAAGTAAAAACAATTTTAACAACTCCTCAAGCCAATGAAATTAATTCTCTTCTTGCCCGGATGATTCAAGAAGGTTGCAGCCATTGTGTGATGGAAGTTTCTTCACATGCTCTGGCTCTTCACAGAGCGGATTATTTGAACTATGACACCGGAATTTTTACGAACATTACATCCGATCATATGGATTATCACAAAACATTCGAGCATTACCTCGCATCGAAAAAGATTTTGTTCGATATGATTATGAAGGACGGAAAAATAATCTATAACACAGACGATCCAAATTCACCAACTCTCTTGAAAAATTCTCCGGCTCAAAAATATTCTTACGGTAGCGGGAAGAAAGCTGATTTTAGAATTCAAAATTTAGAGTACACTTTGGATGGAACGACTTTCGATCTATCGTATAAAGGTAATCAATATCAGCTGAGGACAAAACTTGTAGGTCATTTCAACGCATTTAATGCTGCGTCTGCATTCGCGGCTGGGGTTGTAAACGGTATTGATCCAAATGTCGCCGCAGAAGGAATTAGAACTACGCCGCAAGTTCCGGGAAGATTTGAAATCGTAACTAAAAAAAATAAGAAAGTAATAGTGGATTACTCTCATACAAGCGATTCACTCAAACAAGCGCTCACAGCAATACATCATATCGTAAAGGAAGAGAGACCAATTTATACAGTGTTTGGTTGCGGCGGTGACAGAGATAGAACAAAACGCCCTGTAATGGGTGATATAGCCGCTTCGATGAGCAACCGCGTATATCTAACGTCGGATAATCCGAGAACGGAAGATCCGTTGTTCATTGTAGATGAAATTCTTAAAGGAATTAAAACAAATAACTACCGTGTAATAGAAAATAGAGAAGAGGCAATTCGTTCCGCTATTCATGAGAGTGAAGATGATGCGGTAATATTAATTGCCGGAAAAGGGCACGAGAACTATCAAGAAATTAACGGAGTGCGTAAGCACTTCTCCGATAAGGAACTTTCAGAAAAATATCTGGCAGAATGGGCAAAATAAAAATCACTATCGAGGATTTATTCAACATTCCAAGCGCGGAAATTTTCAATCCGGACGCAATTAAACCGTTGGCATTTGTCGAGATTGATTCCCGCAGAGTAAAGAAGGGAAGTTTATTTGTCGCGATTAAGGGTGATAAATATGACGGACACGATTTTATACTCGATGCTCTTAAGAAAGGGGCTGCCGCAGTAGTTATCGATTCGAGGAAGTTTGGGTTTTCTCCGAAGTTCCGAAGGAACCCCTTCGGGAGTGTCCTTAGGACATCCATTCGGGAGAAGAAATTTAGCTTCCTCGAAATTCCCATTATCACAGTTGATGATACTACAAAGGCGTATGGCGAGATTGCAAAAATTTGGCGAAATAAATTATCTGCTAAAGTTATTTCGATAACCGGAAGCAACGGAAAGACATCTGTTAAAGAGATGGTATCGACTCTTCTTTCAGAAAAATTTAAGGTGGTAAAGACTGAGGCGAATAACAATAACCATGTGGGTGTGCCTTTAACGATTCTTGGAACTAATGAAAAGTGTGAAGCGCTTGTTCTCGAGCAGGGGACTAATCATTTTGGAGAGATTCCGTATTCAGCTAAAATATCACAGCCGGATTTTTCACTCATAACAAACATTGGCGATGCTCATCTGGAATTCTTTCAGAACAAAGAAGGGATATTCAAAGAAAAGTCGGCTCTATTTTATGAAACACAAAAACGGAACGGAGTAGTTTTTCTGAATATGGATGATCTCACAATTCGGAAAAACGCAAAACTCTTTACGAATAAAGTTACATACGGATTCAAAGGCAAGGTGGATGTTAAAGGAAAAATTTTAGGTTACACGGAAGACGGCAGAACAGCCATTCTAATTTCTCATAGAGGTAAAGAGTTTAAGACGGTTCTTCCGGTATTTGGAGAATCGAATGCAAAGAACTTTTTAGCAGCTTCTGCAATAGCTCTAAAGCTCGGAATTACCGGTAAAGAAATAATTCGAGGCGCACAAAAATTTCTGCCGGTTCATGGACGGTTAGATGTAAAGAAATTTAAAAACGCAATGTTAATAGATGATACTTACAACGCGAGTCCGGTGTCCGTTCATTCTGCGGTTGAGCTTGTAAAGAAAATAAAAACGTTTAAGAGCAAGTTGATCGTTCTTGGCGATATTTATGAATTAGGAAAAAAATCTCCAAAGTATCACAAAGAGTTGTCAATCAATTTCTCACCGGAAAAAAATTTAACCGTACTCACCACCGGCGTTTTAATGAAAAATTTGCATAAAGAATTAAGGAAGAAAAAAATAAGATCGATACATTTTTATTTACGCGAAGCTTTATCACTCTATTTACAATACGAAGAAATTGATAACTCCGTTATACTTGTAAAAGGATCGCGCGGAATGAAGATGGAAGAATTTGTAAACATTTTGGAGAAAAGGTTTGAGTAATGTTTTACTATCTATTTGATTACATCAATAAAGTTTTTAGCCCGCCTGGGTTTGACGTTTTTCGTTATTTGTCGTTCCGGTCGGCTTTGGCGGCAATTACAGCGCTTTTAATTTCCTTCATATTTGGCCCCAAGATAATTAATAAATTGAAAAGAAATCAGGTAGACCAGCCTATACGCGAAGAGGGTCCTCAAACTCATTTGAAAAAAGCGGGCACTCCAACTATGGGCGGATTGATAATTCTTATTTCGGTTGTGCTGCCTGTTCTTCTATGGAGCGACATCAAAAGTACTTACATTATTCTAGTTTTATTTGGAACAGTTTTCCTTGGTGCAGTTGGATTTCTTGATGATTATCTAAAAGTGGTAAAGAAACTTCCAAAAGGATTGATCGCACGTTACAAATTAATGGGACAAATATTTGTCGGGTTAATTGTTGGTACTGCAATCTATTTTTTGCCGGAGTTTTCTCAGTTCAACACACAGACAACTTTACCTTTCTTCAAAAACTTGAATTGGGATTTTTCCTATCTATATATACCATGGGTCGTGTTCATCATAACGGCAATTTCAAACGCTGTTAACTTAACCGATGGACTTGACGGTCTCGCAATAGGAACAACAATAATTGTAATGCTCGCGCTTGCTGTGCTGACATACGTAACCGGTAATGTGATCTATTCCGATTATCTGAATATAATTTATTTGCCCGGCAGCGGCGAATTAACTGTTTTCATTGCTGCATTAATTGGTGCGGGACTTGGATTTCTCTGGTTTAATTTTTACCCGGCTCAAGTTTTTATGGGTGATACGGGCTCACTGGCTCTTGGCGGGGCATTTGGTGTAATGATGATTCTAATAAAGAAAGATCTTCTTATTCCAATTCTCGGCGGAATCTTTTTTATTGAAACATTATCAGTAGTTATCCAACGCCTTTACTTCAAATACACAAAGAAAAGATTTGGTGAAGGTAAGAGAGTATTCAAAATGGCGCCGATCCATCATCACTTTGAGCAAATGAATTGGGCGGAACCGAAAATCGTAATTAGGTTTTACATCATCACAATAATTTTAGCAATAATAAGTTTAGCTTCATTCAAGGTTAGATAGTGGATATAAACGGAAAAAAAATATCGGTAATCGGCGCAGTAAGAAGCGGAATAGGCGCAGCAAAACTTGCTAAGAAATTAGGCGCGGTTCCATTTGTAAGTGACAGCGGAACTAAAGAAAAATTGCAAGACTCAATTTCCGTTTTTATCTCCGAAGAAATTGCTTTCGAATGTGGAGCGCATTCGGAAAAAGTATTTGATTGCGATTTGATGATTACGAGTCCCGGCGTACCAACAAATTCGTTTATTCTCAAAAGCGCTATTGAAAAGAATATTAGAGTAGTCAGCGAGGTTGAATTCGCATCCTGGTTTTGTAAAGGGGGAATTATTTCAATTACAGGAACAAACGGAAAAACCACAACCACTGCATTAATGAATCACCTGCTGAACGAAAGCGGCATTAAATGTTACTCTGCAGGAAATATCGGCGATGCTTTTTCAGAAATAGTTCTTGATGTGAAGGAAGATGAATTTGTCGCGCTCGAAACTTCGAGCTTTCAGCTGGATTTTACCGATGAATTCAAACCGCGCTTTTCTTTGATACTTAATATTACAGCAGATCATCTAGATAGATACAACTTCAGCTTTGATGATTATGTTGATGCGAAGATGAAAGTGACCGGAAATCAAAATGAAAACGATTTCTTTATTTACAACGCGGACGATTCTAACATAAAAATAAATTTGAAAAACCAAAGAGTTCAACAAATTGCCTTCTCACTGAAAAGCGAATTACCAGCCGGAGCTTTTTTTAGAGAAGGCAAAATGTTTTTTTCGTCGGGAGGTTACGTAAGTGAAGTTTGCGCTGCGTCGGATCTTTTCATTAAAGGCGAGCATAATGTTGCCAATGCTCTCGCGGTTCTTGCGGTTGCAAAATTACTAAACATTCCGAATCAAAAAATTAAAGATGCCTTCACATCTTTTAAAGGTGTTGAGCATAGAATTGAATTTGTACGAGAGCTAAACGGAGTTGAATTTTACAATGATTCCAAAGCCACTAACGTTGATTCTGTAATTGTTGCATTAAAGAGTTTTTCAAAACCGATCTACCTGATTCTTGGAGGTAAAGATAAAGGCAACAATTATGATGATATCCGGCAATTGGTTCTAAAACATGTGAAGAAGATTTACGCCATCGGTGACTCCGCTCAAAAAATTTATGATTATTTCAATAGCATTGTTGAAACAGAAAAAATAGAATCACTTGAAGCGGCTGTGGAGTCCGGAAGAAAAGAAGCAAGCGAAGGAGATGTAGTTTTACTTTCTCCGGCTTGCGCCAGTTTTGATATGTTCGATAACTACGAACATCGAGGAAAAGTTTTTAAGCAATCGGTTAACAATTTAGCGTGATGAATACACTTGTAAAAATATTGATTGTTCTGGCTGTCGGTATGATAGCGCTTGGTGCTATAATGGTATTAACTGCCAGCGGAACATACAGCATGTCAAAGTTTAATAGTCTCTATTTCTTATTTAAAAGTCATTTATGGAAAGTCGTAGCAGCAATAATAGCCATGGTTATTTGTGCATATATACCTTACGACAAATACCGTAATCACACAAAAAAGTTTTTGTTTTTAATCATAGGATTTCTCGTATTAACTTTAATCATTGGTGCGAGAGTGAAAGGCGCTCAGCGTTGGATCGATCTTGGCTTTTTTCAATTCCAGCCATCCGAAGCCGCAAAAGTAATTTTAATTATGCATCTGGCTTTGATGATAGAAAGGATGGGTGATGATCTTCTGGATTTCAAAAAGGGTTTTATCTACCCATTAATTTGGATTGGGATTGTAAGCGGTCTTGTTCTGGTTCAACCAAATCTCAGTACGGGTTTGATAATTGCAATAACGTCATTCGCGCTTCTTTTTATGGCGGGGGCGAGAATGAAACACATATCTGCAATTGTAGCTCCGGCAATGGGCGTTATTGGGATTGTTATTCTAATTTTTAAACATTCACGTGAGAGAGTTTTTACTTACATCGAAAGTTTGATTAATGGCGGTGATATTAACCTGCAAATTAAGCAGGCAAAAATTGCTCTCGGCAGCGGCGGAATTTTAGGAATTGGATTAGGACACAGCAGGCAAAGTGATCTTTTCCTTCCCGAATCCTACGGTGATTTTATTTTTTCGATTCTTGGCGAGGAACTGGGCTTTGTAGGAACTGTTACGATACTGTTTCTCTTTCTGGTTTTGTTTATAACATGTCTTGTCATCGCTAAGAAAGCGCAAGATAAATTTGGTCAGCTTCTTGTACTGGGATTCGGCTTTAATATTATAGTTAGCGCATTTATTAATGCATGTGTTGTAACAGGATTAATTCCAACTACCGGCATTACACTTCCGTTCATCAGTTTTGGCGGAACATCAATTATACTTTTCGCTGTTTCAATTGGAATTATTGTCAATGTAGGAAGACAAACAGTTAAAACAACTGAACTAAAAATTGCTCAGGTAGGATGAAGTTAACAACACCATATCGTTTTGTTTTTGCTGGCGGCGGAACCGGCGGTCATTTATATCCGGCTCTCGCTGTTGCCCAGCAAATTCGTCTGATGAAACCGGAAGCCGATATTTTATTTGTTGGCGCAAAAAATAAAATTGAAGAACACGTAGTGCCTGAATTTGGTTTCCAATTCAAAGCGATCTGGATAAGCGGATTTTCACGCAGGTTGACCCTGAGCAATTTATTATTCCCTATAAAATTGGTGATATCGGCAATTCAATCATTTGTTATTAATTATGGATTTAAACCGCGTGTAGCAATTGGAAGCGGCGCTTATGTCTCAGGTCCTGTAATCTGGGCAGCGTCTGTACTTGGCGCAAAGATTATGCTGCTTGAACAAAATAGTTATCCCGGAGTTACTAATAGACTCCTTGAGAAGAAGGCACAAGAAATTCATATCTCGTTTGAAGAATCAAGAAAGTATTTCAGAGACAAGTCAAAATTGAAATTAAGCGGTAATCCGATAAGAATAAATTTATTACTTAGTAACAAGGAAGAAGCAGTAAAAAGTTTCGGCTTGGATTTAACAAAGAAAGTTTTATTGGTAATTGGCGGAAGCGGCGGTGCCCGTTCAATCAATGAAACCGTTGCAGCAAATCTCGATAGCTTACTTGAAAATGGAATTCAAGTCATTTGGCAAACCGGAAAGCACTACTATGATCAGTACAAATCGCTTGAACGTAATGAAGTAAAAATATTTCCTTTCATCAGCAATATGTCGGCTGCATATTCTTCATGCGATGTTGTCTTAGCAAGATCCGGTGCTACTACAATTGCTGAAGTTGCCTGCTTGGGATTGCCTGTGGTTTTTGTTCCATCAGAAAATGTCGCGGCTAATCATCAATACATGAACGCAAAAGCATTAAAAGTTGCACATGCGGCTGAGTTGATAGAAGATAAAAATTTACAAGTTGAGTTCTTGCCTGTAATTAATGAGATGATGGTGAATGTAACGAGGCAGGAAAACATGAAAAAAAATATTTCAGAGTTTGCAAGACCTTTGGCAGCAAAAATTATTGCAGAAAGCGCAATCCGCTTAGCGGAGAGAATGTGAGGAATACAACTATGATGATGAAGACAATAAAAAATGTTCACTTTGTAGGCATTGGCGGAATAGGAATGAGCGGTATTGCAGAAATTCTTCTTAGTCAGGGATTCAAAATCTCCGGCTCGGATCTCACCAAGACGGAAGTTACCGACCGTCTCGAAAGTCTTGGAATAAAAATTTGCGAAGGACATTCAAAAGAAAATATAAAAGATGCGGACGTTGTAGTTTATTCCTCGGCGGTAGTTCTAGAAAATCCGGAAGTGAAAGAAGCTATTGAAAGAAAAATTCCCGTAATCAAACGGTCTGAGATGCTTGCCGAATGTATGAGAATGAAATACGGAATTGGAATTGCAGGCACTCATGGAAAGACCACAACAACTTCAATGGTTGGATTGGTATTAACCGAAGCCGGGATTGATCCAACAATTATAGTTGGCGGAAAATTAAGTTCACTCGGCGGAACTAATGCTCGCCTCGGAGCCGGAGATTACATTGTAGTAGAAGCTGACGAATTCGATAGAACATTTCTAAAATTAACTCCAACAATTGCCGCACTAACAACATTAGAAAGAGAACACTTAGATACTTATAAAGATCTTGACGACATCAAATCTGCATTTGTAGAATTTGCAAACAAGGTTCCATTCTTCGGTTTTGTTGTTTTATGTTTGGATGAGCCGGCTCTTCAAGATGTTATTCCGCAGATCAATAAGAAAATTTTAACTTACGGTTTATCACCTCAAGCTGACGTACGAGCTGCTAATATTGCGCATTCCGAAAACCATTCTGAGTTTAGTGTAGTTTATCTCGGAAAAGATCTTGGAAAAATTCGCATTAATATTCCTGGACTGCACAACATCAAAAATTCTCTCGTAGCAGTAACAATTGCTAAGGAGATGGGTGTAGAGTTCGGTGTAATTAAAAGCGCGCTTGAGTCTTTCACCGGAGTGTACCGCCGCTTCGAAACAAAATATAATAACGATGTTATGGTTGTTGATGATTACGGTCATCACCCGACCGAAATAAATGTAACACTTGATGGAATTCGGCGCGGATGGAACAGAAGATTGGTAGCAGTTTTTCAACCTCATCTTTTTTCACGCACACAAGATTTTTATGCAGAGTTCGGAAGATCATTTCTGAACTCAGACGTTTTTATTTGTACAGATGTTTATCCTGCAAGAGAAAAACCAATTGAAGGAATTAACGGTGAACTGATTGCAAACAGTGCAAAACAGTTTGGTCATAAGAATGTCTATTATGAACCGGATAAGACCAAAATACCTGCACTGTTACAGAATATTTATCAGAGAGGGGACATAATCATAACCTTGGGCGCGGGGGATATCTGGAAGTACGGCGAAAAATTTGTAGAACTATTAAAAGTGAAAAAATAATTGATGTCAAAATTTGCAAAAATATTGAGCGTATCATTCCTGATGCTTGTTACCGGGTTGATGATTTATCTCTCGATCGGACTGAAGTCTGGAAATGAAAACAAGATTAAATTTATTTCACTTGAGGGAAACATTCATCTCTCAAAAGAGCAATACTTAAATTTTGCCAATTTGGTGGACAGAACAACTTATGAAAATTTATCTCTTCAAATAATTAAGGATAGAATCGAAAAACACCCATACGTTAAACAAGCCGATGTTCATTTTGAAAGTAAAGGAAGAGCGGCAATAAGAATTACGGAAAAAATTTTTGATTCTGTGCTAATAGACAGCAGCCGACAATACATCATAACTGACAACTTACAATTGTTGCCGGTTCTTCCTGAAACCATAAGAATTGATTATCCGGTAATATCAAACGCTTTCATTGGCGGCGGATTGAAAATTTTATCGTCAATGAAAAAAAATCTTGACATCGTAACTGCATCAAAAATTATTTCAACAGTTCGATTGCTCAACCCGGAATTGGAAAAAGATTTTTCATCAATTGATCTGCAGAACGGCGGAGAAATTCTTTTTTATCTATCATCGGCAAATTACCCGGTGAAAATCGGTCGCGGAAACGAAATCAAAAAAGTGATCTACTTTAATAACCTTTGGAATTTTTTGAAAGGAAAAGAAATAAATAACTACATGGAGTATGTGGATTTGCGCTACGGAGGACATGTATATCTAGGGATAATTGACTCGACTAACGGGTTAGTTAAGAATATTGACGAGGGCCATAAGAAATCATGAAAAAAAATATTATAGCCGGACTCGATCTTGGCACAACAAAAGTTTGCGCAGTGATTGCAGAGCAAGTTGATAATAATCTAAACATACTTGGATTTGGTGTTGCACCTTCGGAAGGATTAAACCGCGGGTTGGTTGCAAACATCTCTAAAACTGCCGAGGCTATTACTGAAGCGATGAACATTGCTCTGAATAGAGCCGGTCTGCAAGTTAAAGAAGTAAACGTAGGTGTTGCCGGTGAACACATAACAAGTTTGCGCCATAGAAATTATGTAACTATAAGCAATCCTGAAAAGGAGATTAACCAGCAAGATTTAGACAGACTTCGTGCCGATGTTCAGACAATTCGAATTCCATCTGACCGACAAATTCTTCACATTATTCCCGAAGAATATTCTGTTGATCATCAAGGCGGCATTGATGATCCGATTGGCATGTGCGGTTCGCGTCTCGAAGCAGTTAATCATGTAGTGCTCGCATCTATTCCGGCAATTCAGAATATTAAAAAATCTGTAGAACGCGCCGGATACTTTGTTAAAGATTACGTTCTTCAGCCAATCGCATCGAGCTTTGCAGTTTTAGAAGACAATGAAAAAGATTTAGGTGTACTGTTGATTGATATCGGCGGCGGTACTACCGATATAGCAATTTTTCACCGCAAGTCGATTAAACATACAAAAGTTATTGGCGTAGCAGGTAACCAGGTTACAAATGATATTCGCGAAACACTTGGTATTGTTACTGCTGATGCGGAAAAATTAAAAAAAGAACATGGCTACGCAACAGAACATGCAATCATCAGAGAAGAAGATATTTTTATTAGAGGCGTTGGCGGAAGAGGCAATGTGAAAATTCCATTATCACTTCTTACACAAATTATCAGCGTAAGAATGAAAGAATTGTTTTCAATTATTGATAACGAGCTTCGCCACGCGGGATTTAAAAATAAAATAAAAGCAGGAGTTGTTCTTACCGGAGGCGGCTCGCTCCTTAAAGGATGCACCGAATTGGCTGAAGAAGTTTTTGGAATGCCCGCCCGCATTGGTGTACCGCTCGATCTCGGTTCCGGGCTATCCAATGAAGTTGAAAGTCCGGAATTTGCAACTGTAGCCGGATTGATTCGTGGAATTCCCGGAAGCAGATCTGAACAATTTACAACAGTAAAGACAACCGGTAAGGAAAATAAATTAAATCTTGGTAAGACTTTTAAAAGAATACAAGAATTCTTTGACAAACTATAAATAAATACCACAACAAGGAGGAATCATGTCCACTATTTCAGAAAAACGTCCCCGTTTCATTACTTTGGAAACTCAAAGACCAATGTCGGCACAATTAAAAGTAGTAGGAGTCGGTGGAGGAGGCTGTAACGCGATTGATAGTATGATCGAGCGCGGATTAACTGGCGTTGAGTTCATTGCAGTTAACACAGATGCGCAAGTGCTGGAAGAAAGCTTGGCTTCGCAAAAAATCCAGATTGGTACAAATGTAACGCGCGGTCTCGGTGCGGGAGCCGATCCTAATGTTGGAAGGAAATCTGCCGAAGAAGACAGAGAAAAAATTACTCGTCATCTTGAAGGATCCGATATGGTGTTTGTTACTTCTGGCATGGGCGGCGGAACTGGCACCGGTGCGGCACCAATAGTTGCATCAATTGCTAAAAGCATGGGTGCGCTTGTTATCGGCATTGTTACAAAACCTTTCGGATGGGAAGGCAAGCAAAGAATGAAAAACGCCGATGAAGGTATTGCCGATCTTAGACAATACGTTGATAGTTTGATCGTAATTCCGAATGGAAGAATTCTCAGTATTATTGATACAGCTACAGCAGCTAAAGCTGCATTTAATAAACCGAATGAAATTTTGTATGAAGCTACCAGAGGCATTGCAGATATAATAACCGTGAAGGGAATTATCAATGTTGACTTTGCTGATGTTAGAACAGTAATGAGAGACAGCGGACAAGCATTGATGGGTTGCGGCATTGCAAGTGGTGAAAACCGTTCTGTTGAAGCGGCTCAAAAAGCAATTTCATCACCGCTTCTTGAAGGTGTTTCAATAAAAGGTGCTAAAAATATTCTTCTCAATGTTACAGGTCCAACAAATATGACTATGGCTGAAGTAGAAGCCGGTAATAATGTAATCTTTGAAGCCGCAGGTGAAGAAGCAAATGTAATTTTCGGAACCGTCATCAAAGATCAGATGAATGAATATGTATCTTATACCGTAATAGCAACCGGGTTTGAAGCAAAAGCAAGTTCACAAACTATAAGCAATCTAAAAAACGAGAAAGCAGAACGTAAACAGATGGAAAAGAAAGCTGTGAACTATGGCGGCTTCTCTTCTAAACGCGGTCAGATGGAGATTGAGAATAGCGACGACTTGAATGTACCAACTATTCTCCGGGTTAAGAAAACCAACTTAGATCTATTTGAACAAGGATCAATAGAAGCCGGATTCAAAACAGAACGTAATGATTACAGCGATAGCGATTATTTTACTAACAAAAATAGAGATGAGGATGACAGCTCCTCGTTCTTGAGAAAGATTATGGATTAAGTGATTTACGAATTGTGATTTATGAATTTAGGATTGTTTCACTAATTACAATTATCAATTATCAATTCAAAAGACCGTCATTGGTTTTCACCTTGTTGTGGTAAACATAGAAATGAAAACTAATGCGGTCTTTATAATTAACCCGGCAAACCTCAACATCAATTCACATTTCAAATCCACTCAGCACTTTAATCACTTCGGGTTTGAATTCCCCGCTGCTGATGCTGTCATTCCCGCATGCTTTTGGCGGGAATCCATTAGTGGATGCCCGATAAAAACATTCGGGCATGACAAGATACCTCGCTGCTTGTGGCGAGGAGGTTCATTGAAAGTTTTCTTTTTTAGCACCATAAAAAAAGTAGAATAAAATTACACTTGACAAAACCTTATATAAATAATACGTTCTAATTGAAATTAATGTAGTTCCAGACAAGAGGGAAATTTGATAGCCATTCTTACTACTTTCTGCCTACTACCTACTGTTTACTGCTGACTATAACTTCTTCCTACCTGCTGTTAAAAATGAATTTCTTCTTGATATATATTTTGTTGGGTTTACGTAGCGCAACTAATTATTCAGACAGATAATTAATTTTAAGGAATTACTATGAAAAATAAACATTATTTAATGGTGTTTACACTTGTTGTGTTATTTAATCAAAATTGTCTTAGAGGACAGCAAGTTAATTCTCAAAATGAATTCTCTAAATCTCAAAATGATAGTACAAGAAATGTATTTCTTTATACAGGTATTGGTTTGTTTGAATGGTTTAACTTTGGAATAGGTTATCAAATTAATTCTAAATTTTCATTTTCATTAAAACACGCTAATACTTGGGTATCGGGTGCTGGTGGAAGTTATGTCTTTCCACCTTATGCCAATGGAATAGGTCTAGAGATAAAATATTTTAAAGATTTATGGATTTTTAATAATGTTTCATTCAATTACATCTATTACTTATATGTACCAAATATTTATGATGACACATATGGAATAAAATCTAAAGGAAATTATTACGAGATTAATTTTGGAAACGAAAGGATTCAAAAAGGACCCAAAGGAAAACTACAAGTATTTTGGTCTATTGGCTTAGGTAAAAGTTATAATAAAAACTATGACAAAACTCTGATTATGCCGTCAATCAAAATTGGAATTTTTCATAACTTATTTTAGGAGAATTTATGAAACGAGTATTATTAATAATATTATTTTTATCAAATTTTATTTTCCCACATAAACAGCATGTAGATCAATATATTTCTAAAGAAGCGTATACTCTTTTAAAAAATCGGTTAGGATATGATATCAGGGTGATGAAAGACAGAATTGGTGGTTTAGATGCTTATTATGTTGGGCCAGGTCCATGGCAATTAGGATATATTACTACGGGAGCTTGGAGAGAAGACATTGAAGATGTTGTCTATGGATATTCTAACAACCATATACCAGACGGAGCTACTTCCCAGTTTTTTCAAAGCCTTATTAAAGCAATTAATAATAATAATGAATATTATTCTAGCATTACTCACTTTTGGTACGCTGATGATGGTGATAATGTAAGAACAACAATGACAGCTGCCGCGCATTTCATACCACCAAATATTCCTCCAATATTGAGACAAACTTTTATGATGGAAAATTCTTATCAGAAGATGATTGCGTTTGTTAATGGTGGTTATGATTTAAACATCGAGTTGATTCTTTATGGGTTTCCAACTCGAGCGGACAGTAGTGGTTTTTGCGCAAATCAAAGAGCAATACTTACCTTCCATTATAATTCACTAATTGATTTGTATAAAAACAAAAATATTTATGTGACCAAAGTAACTTGGCTTTCCGGTGCACAAACTGTTTATAACAACCCTATTAAATTTTTAGATAGGCACTGGAGTTCTCTTAATAACGGTACTTATTTTAATTTCTTTGATATCGTTTCATTTGAAATACTGGGAAGGATGTGTCATCTTCTTCAGGACATGAGTGTTCCAGCACATGCCAATATTGATCCACATGGCAATGATGATGCTCTTATACTTGATTATTATGAAAATTATTTTTGGTTATGATTTTTATTGGAACGCTCAAAACACATTTAGTTAGGTTGGGGGTTATATTAACCCATACCAATCATCTAATCCTTTACATTTTTTGATGTATACAACAAATCAAATGGCAAATCATTTTGCAACACAAGGACCACATTATAAACTAAACAACGACTATTTCTGGGGTAATACATTACCTGAAGAAATTAGTTATTTAAATGCTCTTAATGTTTCATCATTTGGGGCGCCGACAACTATCAATGGCCCTTTCGACTACAACAGTATAATGAACGTTCGTAATAGAATGTTCCCACAAGCAATTAGTGCTACAGCTGGTTTATTATATTGGTTCGCAAAGGAAGCCGATCTTTTACCAATACCTCTAACATATGCGTATGTTTCAGGAACTTATTAATTATACCAGGGAGGTACAGGTAATTGGTATGTTCAATTGGGGAACGGTTTTGAGCCATCTACATACCATTGGGAAATAATGTATTCAGATGGTGTTGGTTTCTTACAAAACTTTGAAAGCGTAAAAAAAGAAAAAGAAAAACGGGAGAAAGATAAAGAGAAAAAAAAAGAGGGAGATATTACAATTGAATCTGTTCCAAGTAATTATTGGTTTTCAGTCGGTACAAACTCATCTACTTTTAGTAAACCTCACAATCCTTATGACTTGCGCGATTATAAGTTAAGATGCACGGTTACAGACGGAAGCGGCACAACAAAAGTTTCTAATGAATGGACGGTAGATGTTATTAATTCACCTCCACCTCAAGGGGCAATAGTTGAAAATGACGGATTAAAACAAGAAAAATATTTTGCAGAGACAGCAGAAAAAGAATTAACTCCAAAAGATTTTTCACTTGAGCAGAATTACCCTAACCCGTTCAATCCTTCAACAAAAATTTCTTATTTATTACCCGATGCAAATTTTGTAACGTTAAAAATTTATGATATGCTTGGAAGTGAAGTTGCTACACTTGTTAATGAGAACAAACCTGCCGGAAAGTTTGAAGTTGAATTTGACGCTTCAAGACTTTCAAGCGGGACATACGTTTACAAACTTGTTGCAGGTAATTATCAGTTAACCAAGAAAATGCAGCTCTTGAAATAATTATCAATCTTTCTCACAATTCATTCAAATCAAAAATCTCAATTGGCAATTCTAAATTCTCAATTTCTTTTCAGATTTATCATTTCCATTTTGTCATTGGAATTGCTAATTTTGCCCACCATAAGAATACACATCCAAATGAAAAAAATATTATTTGCGGCTCTTATTTTATTTTCAACCTTATCAACAAAGGCTCAAGAAGCGGAAGATGTGGGCTGGGTTGCGCGTTTTGGCGCAGCAGTTGGCGTTACACCCGCTTATGTTTTTCCAAATTTTGATCCGATAAATGCTCAAGTAAAGGAGATGAAAATCGATCAACTGTCAAATTCCGGAATGTTTGTTATTGGCGGCGGCGGCTATGCTTACATAATGTTGGTTGATAATTTAAGAATTGGTGGTATGGGTGTAACCGGAACAAAAAGTACAAGCGGTACTGTCAGCGGTTTAAACAAGGAAGTAAAATATAATTACAGCTTTGGCGGAGTCTCTGTTGAATATACTTTGCCCTTCATTCAAAATATTGCCGTCTCGGTTGGAACTGTAATTGGAATGGGAACAACAAGCGTAGAAATTTATCAAAACTCCGGTACTTTTAATTGGATAGATACATGGCGCAAAGTTAATAGTGGCATTGTGATGACAAATCAGGTGAGCGATAAAATTACAAACTCTTTTTATTCAGTCACTCCCACCCTCAATATAGATATTCCACTTTCCAGATTCGTTGCGGTAAGAGTTGGGGGCGGTTATGTGGCATCATTTGGTAATGATTGGAAAATTAATAACGATAAATCACTGAGCGGTACACCCTCTGATTTAAGCAGTAACTCATTCTTCATTCAAACCGGAATATTTTTTGGCTTAATTGCGTTTTAATTTATGACGACAAAAAAAATACTTGTTACAGGCGGCGCCGGATTTATCGGCAGCAATTTCATTAATCATGTTCTTTCAACCCGCGATGATTACGAAATAATAAATTTAGATAAACTGACTTACGCAGGTAATCTTGAAAATTTAAAACCGAGTGAGGGGAAGCAGAATTATCATTTTGTAAAGGGGGATATCACAAATAATGAATTGGTGGATTATCTTTTTAAGAAGTATTCGATTAAGTATGTTATTAACTTTGCCGCCGAATCGCA
Organism: uncultured Ignavibacteriota bacterium; assembly: GCA_947085815.1. Taxonomy (GTDB): domain Bacteria; phylum Bacteroidota; class Ignavibacteria; order Ignavibacteriales; family Melioribacteraceae; genus Fen-1258. The sequence continues at coordinate 27,261 of CAMTXU010000022.1, forward strand.
TGTAGATAGAAGCATTCTTGGTTCCGAAGTCTTTTACAGAACAAATGTTATAGGTACAACAATATTACTGGAAGCATCCCGAAGATATGAAGCCGAAAAATTTTTGCAGATCTCTACAGACGAAGTTTACGGCAGTTTAGGTGCGACCGGATTGTTCACGGAACAAACTCCACTTTCACCGAATAGTCCTTATTCATCAAGTAAAGCCGCCTCGGATATGGCAGCGCTGGCATTCTATCATACTTACGGATTGCCGGTTGTTATCACCCGCTGTTCAAATAATTATGGACCTCTTCAATTTCCGGAAAAACTAATTCCGCTGATGATTATCAATGTTCTTAACAATAAAAAACTTCCGGTTTATGGCGATGGGCTCAATGTGCGAGATTGGATCTATGTAATCGATCATAATAAAGCTGCCGATTTAGTTTTTGAAAATGGAAAACCGGGAGAGGTTTATAATATTGGCGCAAGCCGTGAGATGACGAACATTTCAATCATTAAGTTGATTTTGAAAAAACTCGGCAAAGGGGAAGATCTTATAGAATATGTCAAAGACCGGCTTGGACACGACCGCCGTTATGCTATCGATTCATCTAAAATCCAAAATGAGCTTGGATGGAGTCCGGAGTTTGAATTTGAACAGGCGATTAATGATACAATTGAGTGGTATCTCCAAAACAAAAATTGGTGGGAAAGAATAATTTCGGGTGAGTATCAAAAATATTATGAACTTCAGTACAAAAATCGTTAAGTTTAGCATGATCGAAAACCAACATGGAGTAATATACTACTGCCTCTTTTTACCTTTCTTTATTATCACATTTTTTACAATTATAATCGAATCTATATGAAAAAAATTATTTTATTCTTCATCGCGCTAATTATTGTGAATTCCACTAGTGCACAAGACCAGAATTCATCATCTAATAGCAAAAGCGATTTAGCTAGAGCAAGCATAATAAGTGTTACCATTGGCGGGTCATTCATAATTAACGGAACTTTTCCTTCAGTAATGACAGAGCGGGCTGATCAATTCATCACCAGAATTTTTAACGAGGCGAAATCTCAAGTCCTTGCCAGCGCTAAAGATGAAAAATTGATGGCAAAAATCAAAAATGAATTTGATAGCTACGCCAAGCGGGATTTACTTCTTAAAAGATTTTCAGGTGAAGTGATAAAACTCGACCTGGAAAAATTCAGACTGACCGGAGATTTTAAATTCAATCCGTATTTGAAAAATGACGATGTTATTATTTTTCCCGCTTTCGATTTCTCCACGAGCTTTGTGGAGATCATTGGCGCTGTGAATAAGGAAGTTAAATTTCAATTTGTTGATGGAGACCAGCTCTCCGATGCACTACTTTTTGCGGGAGGATTAAACCCTTCATATGAGAATATCAAGAACGCCGAGGTATCTCGCTTAAATTCAGCAGGGGACAAGGAAGAGATTATTCTTGCCGATATTAATTCTAATTTTTCTCTTAAACGGGGAGATAGGATAAGAATTCTGGCTGACCCTAACCAGAAAAGAATTTTTAAAGCACTGGTTCTCGGCGAGGTTAAAAACCCGGGATATGTTTACTTGAAACAAAGTGGAACAGCTCTTAAAGAGGTAATTGAGAAAGCAGGCGGTTTTAAGGAGTCAGCCGATCTCTACCGGGCTGAGGTTATTCGGGATTATTCCTCTTTGGAAATGTTGAAAAAATATCAGCTTACCGAAGAATACTTAAATAGCCCGGAGAAACTTCTTCTTCCCGAGTCGCAATTGAGAATACATCAGATGCAAGACGCGCTCTCATTATCCCGCACAAATAATTTGCAACTTGAGGATACGTTATTCTTCAATATTGACAATCAATTAAGAGTATTACGCGGTGAAAGTTTGGTAGATTTTACAAAGTTGTCGGATCCAAATTCAGACGAAAGCAATTTTTCTATTAAAGATGGCGATCTGATAATAATACCCCAACCGTTTGATTATGTTTATGTTTTCGGTCAGGTTTCTAGATTCGGTTACGTAAAACATGTAGAGGGAAAAGATTTTAGCTATTACGTCGAGAAAGCCGGCGGTAGAACAGAAATGGCACGTGACGATGATGATGAGATAGTTGTTATTAAAGGAAAAGGGAAAGATTGGGTTACAAAGGAGAAAGAAAAACTAAAAATTGAAGCTGGTGATTTTGTTTACGTTCCTAAAATTATTCCTAGGAATTTTAATTTCTACTTATCAAGGGTAAGCAGCATTGCCGGCATCATCGGCAGTGTGGCAACTATAATTTTATTGTTAGTTCAATTTGGTAAATAAATTTGAGAGAATTTAGAAATGGCTGAGAATAGAGGATTAAGTTTTTTTGACTATTTAATAGTAATTGTAAAGTGGAAGAAGTTTTTAATTTCACTTGCCGTGGCGGTAGCTGTAATATCATATCTCGGTATTTACTTTTTAATTCCGCCTCAATATGATGCTACAGCGGTTATTGTTCCATCCGAACAAGATCAAATGGGCGGCATTACTTCGCTCTTGAAAAGTTTTTCTAATCTGCCTGTAAGCATTCCGGGTTTAAAAAAATCCACCGGTACAGATATCTACAAGACAATTATTTACAGCCGTACTTCCATGGAAAAGCTGATAGAAAAATTTGGGTTGTATGAAGAATATGGCTACGATACTATGGATGAGACTATCAAAGAAGCAAGAAGTAACGTCTTTGCTGAAGAGACAAAAGAAAACGCTTACGAGATTACAGTCCGTGCAAGTTCTCCAAAGAAAGCCGAAGAGATGTCCAACTATCTGGTAGATCAACTTAATAGTACAATAATTGAAATGGATGTTAGAAAATCGAAAGAGAATAGAGAATTTCTTGCTAATAGGTATATCGAAATCAAAGACAACTTGAAGAATTCTGAAGACTCTCTAACCAGGTTTCAGCAACAGACGGGCATTTTAATGGCGGAAGACCAAACTAAGGCATCAATTGAAGCGTATACGAAGTTAGAAGCAGACTTAGCTGCAAAGCAGACAGAACTTTCTATTGTGCAAAAACTATACGGTCAAGATTCTCCGCAAGCTTATAATTCGAAGATATCAGTTACCGAGTTTGAGAATAAGCTAAACGAAATTAAAGCAGGTACGGATGGTAACGATCTATTTCTTGCTATAAAAAATCTTCCATCAAAAGGGATGAACTACTTACGCCGTTACAGAGATGTTAAAATAAATCAGGCAATGTTAGAGTTTATAATTCCTCTTTACGAACAAGCCCGTTTTGAAGAGCAAAAAAATATCCCTTTCCTTCAGATAATTGATCATGCCAAAGCTCCAGAGAAAAAGGCTTATCCAAAGAGAGGCTTAATAACTGTCATGATCACTTCGATTGTTTTAATGTTTGCACTGTTGCTGATAATTCTGCGCCATATTATAACTAGTTCGCAGAGCCCAAAAATGGAAGAGCTGCGAAGATCTTTTAAATTTGGAAAGTAATTATAGAGAATGAATTGACTTCGATTGTTTTGAATCATATGGATGAGAAATTATCTTTTAAATCAAATAAACTTCTGATACTGGTAAGCCTTGTATTTACCTTTTTTCTTGTATACTCATTATACTACGGAATTAATGAGAAGTTACTCCTTATTATTTTAACAGGATTTCTTGGTTTATTAGTAAGCTTAAGTTCAACAATGATCTATTTTCTATTCGTTGCGACTATTTTCTTACCCTATAACCCATTTTTACACGTATCAGTCTTTTTTACGGTATTTATAATGTTATCCTTCCTACTAAATTCTCACGGTTACCATATAGATGATTTTCAAACACCATTAAATAAAGCAATATTCATCTACATTTTATCTATTCTGCCATCTTTTTACAACTCGGTTGATAAGCTGGTAACTTTGGGTAAGCTATTTAATATTGTTGCCATGTTGATTGTGATGTATTCAATATCAATATCGATGAGGGATGATAAAAAAATAGCCAGCATAATTTATCTTTTCCTGACCGGTGTTTTTTTCAACACAATCTATGTTGTTTATTCAGCAATAAGTACAGGGAACAGAGCATTCGGTTTTTCAGGTGTTTTCTATGTTGATTTTGTGGGCTTAGGATCTCTTTTTCTTGTAATTATTTTTATTTACACAAAAGGAGCTAAAAAAATATTTTCCGGTTTTCTGTTGATATTTTTTATTACTGGTCTAATGCTAACTCAAACCAGAAACGCCTGGCTTAGTTTTGCTCTTTCTTTTATTCTATTGATGTTATATCTGCTTAAAAATCATAAAAATTATTCAGTCTCTCCCAAACTCTTAACTTCGTTTATACTGTTTATGCTAATTGTTGGAACTGTAGTTTATTTCAGTGCCTCAAACATAAGTACAAGTTTGAATGACAGAATTAGCGGGAAAACTCAAATTACTGAATTAACTGAGAGTACAGCTTCGATCGGTGAAAATTCATTTATTACACGAGCACTAATCTGGCATACTGCTGGAAATGCATTTTTAAAACATCCCTTTGTAGGAATCGGAATTTACTCTTTTCCTTTCTCTTCACAATATTACTATACTATACCAAAAGCTTTTTATAAAGTTTATGTTGAAGGAAGAACACCACATGTTACTTTTATTGCGGTTCTTGCGGAAACCGGAATAATTGGTTTTATCGGATTCATTTTCCTTCTGATTGTAATAATAAAGACCGCCTTCCAAAATCTAAAGCAACTTAAGAGCAGAAGGAACATCCCATTTTCTTTAATAATTAATTGGACTTTTATCTACATGCTCATCTCGATGTTTATGACTGACGCATGGTTATGGGGACAGCAACTTATGATAATTGCAATATTTCTAGGTCTTCTCATTGCTCAAAATAAAAATTCTATACTGATAAATTGATAAATGAATTCAGATAAGAAAAATTCTTTTTGGCTTGCCTTACAATTTATTATCTCTTTTTCTTCCACTTTAATAACATTAAAATTGAATTTAGATTTGTATGGTAAGGAGATGTTCGGTCTATGGCTGTTACTGTTTTCTCTTTGGGGAATGGGTGCTTCTCTTGATCTAGGATTTGGGCTTACAGTCGTAAAATATGTTGCCGATTATAATAAACATAATAAAGAAAAGATCAATGAATTAATATCAACGATATTTTATGTCTTTATTTTGTTCGGAATGATTGTTTTTGTAATTCTGAATGTTGCTGGGGAACTTATCTATTTTAGTACGGAAAAATATATTTCCAGCTATAATCATAAATTATTCCAAACAGTATTTTTTCTATTGGGTATAGCATTTTTATTTCAGTACATTATTCTGTTCTTCAGGTCGGTTTTGGAAGGAATGAATAATTTTGTAATGTCCAGCAAGATAAATCTCGCAAATAATTTAATAGTTTTGGTCGGAGTTACTATCATCTATTTGAATAAACTTTCGATGGTTTATCTTGCATCCACATATGTTGTAGCATCGCTCGTAATTGTATTGACGTATTTTCTTCTTGTAAAAAAAAGCTACCCGTTTCTCCATATAAAAGGGAGGCTCTTCAAATTAGCATTGATCAAGCAGTTAATCAGTTATAGCTTCTCGGTGCAGTCAGTATCTTTTTTCCTTGCATTGATTGATCCTGCAATGAAATACGTAATTGCAACTTATTTCAGACTCGATATGGTGTCGGTATTCGAAGTTGCCAGGCGTGCTGCATTGGCAATCTCCGGTCTATTCATGACCTCATTCAAAATAATTTTACCCAAAACCAGTGTATTAAAAACAAAGGAACAGTACAAAGATTTCTTGTTAACCGATGGAATTAAGTTTGTGAAAATGGGAATGGTATATTCAGGAGTTACTTACGGAATCCTTTCTTTGCCTATTATTCTTTTCTTAAAATTCTGGTTCAGGATGGATGAGATAGTTCTTTTCTTTTTATTGCTTAGTCTTCCTGAAATAATTAACAATGTTGGTTATACTATTTATAATTTCATTCTGGGAATCGGAAAAGCATACTTTATAGTGCTTGTCCAGTTTATAAATGTTACAATCATTACAGGCAGTTTAATACTGGGCTTTTCTCTTTTTCATAATATTTTTGGACTTTTGGGGTATTTCTTTACGGTGTTATTTGTAAATATTTTGATGCTGCTCTTTGTAAGGAAGCATTCTGCTATTTCTCTAAAACAATTTTTAACAGGAATAAGATTTAAAAATCTTCTGGTTCTTATCTCTATCCATTTATTAGTTCTTATTTTTGTTTCATCCTTTCCCGGCTATTCTACAATCAGTTTAGCTTTGTTGTCGCTGGTATCGTTCATGATATTCAGAAAAGAGATAAAACAATATTTACGATTGATCTTAAACAAAATTGACTTCGCGAAATGATTAAAAAGATGACAAAAAAAATATTATCACTATTCGGAGCGGATATAATAAGAAGCACATCCATACCCCAAAGAGTTAAAAGAAAAGAATTTGATTGGCTCCGGAATATGGGGATTAATTCTGTAATTGATGTCGGGGCTAATAACGGGAATTTTGTACGATTAATCAATACAGTGCTTCCGGAAGCATCTATCTATACTTTTGAGCCGTTAATGAATACTTATGAAGAATTGATTAAAATGACCGCTCATATCAAAAAAGTAAAATATTTTAATCACGCATTAGGAGATACCGATGGAGAGACTATCATTTATCACAATGAATTCTCACCAAGCTCCTCAATGTTAAAAGTCAAAGACGCTCACACAGAAGCATTCCCTTATGCTAAAAATGTGACTAGAGAAAAGATTGTTATAAAAAAACTTGATAGTATAATTGATGAGTTAGCGCTTATTCCAAAAATACTTTTAAAAATTGATGTACAGGGATTTGAACTGACAGTCCTTAGGGGTGCATTAAGAGCACTTCCCATATTTGATATTATTATCCTTGAAACAAGTTTTGTCGAATTGTACGAGGGTCAACCCTTATTTGACGATATCTATAAATATTTAACGAAACATGGATTTCAATTTATTGGAAATTTAGAACAGCTTTCAAATCCTTCGAACGGACAGATTTTGCAAGCTGATTCAATATTTATTAACATTAAAAATAAATCATAAGATTACCATGACTGTCACCGGGAATTATCCGCTTGTGTCGGCTATCGTTTCAATTTACAACTCCGAAAAATTTGTAAGAGGCAAGATTGAAGATTTATTAAATCAGACGATTTTCGATCGGCTTGAAATAATTATTGTAAACAGCGGATCAACCCAAAATGAAGATTCAGTGATAAAAGAGTATATGGCAAAGTACTCCAATATTAAATATATAAGGACAGAAGAAAGAGAAACTGTTTATAAAGCATGGAATAGAGGAATTAGAATTGCAACCGGGAAATATATTACTAATGCAAATACTGATGATAGATTAAAAAATGATGCCTTTCAAATTCTGGCAAATGAATTGAATCGTAATAGTAACATTGCTCTGGTGCATGCCGATATGTATGAATCAAATATTCCCAATCTGACTTTTGATGAAATTCAAAACGGTAAGATTAAAATTATACCCTTATTCGATTACCTGGTACAATTAGACAGGTGTTTAGTATATTCTCAGCCGATGTGGAGGAATTCCTTACATACTACTGACAACATATGGTTTAAAGATGAACTTAAAATCTGCGGCGATCATGATTTTGAAATAAAAATTTCTCAAAAATACAAGATTAAGCATCTTCCAATTGTTCTGGGAGTATTTTATGTTGATAAGAAAAAGTCAAATATCTCGCTCAATAATCTAAAAGTTGTTGAGCAGGAAAAAACCGATATGACCAAGGAATATATTATTGATTACGTAAATTCTCTTGATGAAACTGCATTGATGATTCTTAAAAGTAAGTTCGAGCTCAGTACTAAAATTCCGATAATATTTTTAAGAGGAAAAAATATAGTACAAATAAAAATAAATCCCCGGATTCACCGTTTCACACATGAATTTGTCTACTATGTAACGGCACTCATTCATGATCGGCTTGGTGAAAAGGACAAGGCAATTCGTTGCTGTAAAAAACTATTAAAAAATAAAAATTCTAAAAGAGTGTCGGAACTAATGCAGTGTTTGGTCAGCACCGAAAAATAAATTGAAGCAAAATTGAATATCTGGCGGAAAATTCTAAAAATAATTAATGGAAAATAAACCCATTGAAAATATTACAAATAAATAATCATTATAGTCGAGTAGGTGGTGCAGAAGTTGTCTTTATAAATACTATTGACCTTTTGAGAAAGAAAGATCATAGGGTAATTTCCTTTAGCAGAAATGAAGAAGTTAACGAGCCTACTTTTCAAGATAAATATTTTATTAACTATTCAAAGTCTTTTCTAAAACGACTTTATTCTCCTGATGCTGCAAGTCTAATTAAGCAAATAATTATCAAAGAAAAGCCTGATATTGCACATGTTCACAATATAGTTGGTGGAATTACATTTTCAATTTTACCAATTCTTAAACAATATAAAATTCCTATAGTTGCATCAATTCATGATTTTCGATTACTATGTCCCGTCTGCCATTTTATTGATGGAAAAAATCAAGTGTGTCAAAAATGCCAGGGGAGTAAATATTATAATTGTACTATTAACAATTGTTCTCATGATGGAATTATTAAAAGTTTTTCATTGACGATCGAAAGTTACTTGCGTGATATACTATTCCCGTTTAGTGATTTAATTGATCATTATATTTTTGTTAGTAACTTTGCCAAAGAAAAATTTTTAGAATCTAACCCCCAAATATTATCGAAGTGTTCTCAAATTTATAATTTTACAGACAAATTTAATCAAGAGAAATCAAAAGGGAGCTATTTTTTATCCTTCGGAAGACTTGCTTATGAAAAAGGGCTTCTAACTTTGCTTAAAGCATTTAAGGAAAATCCTGGATTACAACTGAAAATAGCTGGATCTGGTCCTCTTAGGAATTTAATAGAAAATAATATTACAGCAAATATTGAATTACTTGGGTATGAAACTGGATCAAAATTAGAAGAATTAATTCAAAATGCTTCTTTTGTGATAGTACCTTCTGAATGTTATGAGACAAATTCTTTGACAACGGTTGAATCTTATGCAATGGGAAAGCCTGTAATTGGTTCAAAGATAGGAGCCTTATCAGAATTGATTAAGGAAGGTAAAACAGGGTTTACATTTCAACCTAAAGATTATAAAGCATTATCGAGACTAGTATCTGAGTGTTCAAGAATTAAAGAGGTAGAATATTCAAAATTATCTGAAAATGCGTACTCGTTTGCTCTTAATAGTTTTTCACCTGAGATACATTATCGTCAATTGGAAAATGTTTATAACGAAGTATTAAAAAAACTAAATTGAATATTTTTTTAGCAAAAGACTCACTTATATTTTATTAATTACTTTTGATATAAAATAATTGATATGAGAATAGGAATAGATGCAAGAGTTTTAGACAGACCGATCACCGGAACCGGAAGATATCTGCTGAATATTTTAAAAGAGTTGCCTAACCATGATCTAAAAAACGAATATTTCTTGTTCAGTAATTCCAATCTTCCAGTTGATAAGACATTTTACAAAATAGTTTCTCATAAACCTTCTCTACTTCCTCTTAAGTTGTTTTCGCCTATCTGGTTGAATTCAACCTTACCCCGACTGATTGAAAAAAATAAGATTGATCTTTTATTCGAACCTAATGTTCTTCTTCCGCTTGTAGATCTTGGAAAAATAAAATGTATTTCAGTTGTTCATGATGTAATCTTCAAGGTGTATAAAGAATACTATCCTTTCTTTTACCGGCAATATCTTTCATTACTTCTTCCGCCATCGTTAAAAAAATCAGATTGCGTAGTAACGGTTTCTGAACTTTCAAAAAATGATATTATAAAATATTATAGGATACCTAAAGAAAAGATTCAAGTAGTCTATAATACAGCATCGGAACAATTTAAGCCGCGTGGGTTTGATGATGCCGGCGATTCCGATATCCTCAAAGAATATTTCTTACCAAAAAAATATCTGCTTTATGTCGGGGTAGTGGAAAAACGGAAAAATATTCTTGGTATAATTAAAATCCTCGATCTTCTCGAAAAAAAGGGGAGTCAATTACAACTGGTAATTATTGGTAAGGCTGGCTACGATTCGGATACAATTCTTCCAGAAATTTCAAAGCGAAAAAATATCAAGTATTTTAATTTCGTTAGTGACGAAGCCTTAGCATATATTTACAACTCGGCTTTCGCTTTTATTTTTCCTTCGTTTTATGAAGGATTTGGAATTCCTCCTCTGGAAGCAATGCAGTCCGCAATTCCTGTGTTGTCATCCAATACCTCAGCGCTGGTTGAGGTGGTGGGAGAGGGCGGGCTGATTCATAATCCATATGATCATACCGAATATGTAAATGATATATTAAACTTGGAAAGGGATTCGGAATATTATTCCTTAATGAAATCGAAAGCGTTGGAACAGTCAAAAAAATTCAGTATAAAAGAGACAACAAAACAGTTAGTCGGCATCTTTATGGAATACACCAAAAATTGAGAAGCTTTATCATTCAACAAAATATGAAGATACTGTTTGTTATCACAAAATCCGAGATAGGGGGAGCTCAAGTATTTGTTTTGAACCTTGCACGTTCTCTCAAGAGAACTGGATTAGATGTTGAAGTAGCTGCCGGAGACGGAGATTATCTTTCCGAAGAACTTGAAAAAGAGAAGATAAAGTTTCACTACCTAAACTCGCTGAAAAGAAATTTCAGTGTTCTTAATTCTTTTTATTTTTTATATGATCTGTACCGGCTACTGAAAGCAAATAAATATGATGTAGTTCATCTAAACAGTTCCAACACTTTGATAGGCGCAATTTCTGCGCATTTCCTAAAAGAGAAACCCAAAACGGTGTTTACTTTTCATGGTTTGTCTTTTATAGATAAAAATTATCAAGCAAACGTCTTTTTTAAGATGCTCGCCAAATTTTATTATAAACTGCTTTTAAACACAGTCAATAGAGTTGTGTTCGAATGCAATCTTAACTATAAAGAAGTCAAAGAAGCCGGTATGGTGAAAAACGCCGAGGTAATTTATAACGGTTTGGATGAAATGAAAATGAACTTTTTGGGCAAAGAGGATGCTCGAAATTACTTTTCAGAAAAATGCGGTTTAGACTTGAGAGATTCATTTTTGATCGGATCGACGGGAAGACTTATATACCAGAAGAATTATGAATTTCTAATCGGTCACTTTACTAAGATTAAAGAAAAAATTCCGAATGCTAAAGTTGTAATCATAGGCGAAGGGCCCGACCGGGAAAATTATGAAGCGTTGATTCAAAAGCATGGATCACAAAATGACTTCTTCCTAGTGGGAGAGCTTAAAAATTCCCATCAGTATATGAAGGGGTTCGATCTTTTTACACTTTGTTCGCGGTACGAGGGCGTATCTATAAGTTTGATTGAAGCGCTGTATGCCGGAATTCCAATTTTAGCTTCAAATGTTGGAGGGAATCCGGATGTAGTTGGGAATAACATTAATGAATTATTTGCTCTGGATGATTTTGAGGATTATCTCTCTAAGCTTGTGAATATTAAAAGCAATCGTAATGAGTTGATTAAATTTAACTTCTCGATAAAGGATAGATTCACGTTAGAGAGCTTTACAAATAATTACAAAGATTTGTTTGATGGAATGCAAAAAAACTAATATACTCAGTTAAATATGGCGGCAATGCTTAATGGAAAATTACTACAAAAATAAAAATGTATTAATAACCGGTGGTCTGGGTTTTATAGGAAGCAATTTAGCTCACAAGTTAGTTTCACTTGACGCGAATGTAAAAATAATTGATAACCTCAATCCGCTTTACGGCGGAAATTTATTTAATCTTTTTGGCATAGAAAACAAAATTGAAATCGTAAAACAGGATATTCGCGAGTCGGAAACAATCCGGTCATTAATAGAAAATGCGGATATAATTTTTCACCTCGCTGCTCAAGTCAGTTACATTGATAGTCTTAACATGCCTTTCGAGGATTTAGACCTAAACGCCCGCACTACCTTAAATATTTTAGAAATTTGCAGGAAGTATAATCCAAAAGTCAAAATTATCTTTTCAAGTTCCAGAATGGTTTATGGAAAGGCTGATAAACCTCTTATAAATGAAAATTGCGAAACTAATCCGCTTAGTCTTTATGGCATCCATAAATTAACATCAGAAAAATATTTTTTAATGTATTACAAAGATTTCGGAATCCCTTGCTCAATATTAAGATTAACTAATCCCTACGGACCCAGACAGCAGATTAAACACAGCAAATATTCTCTTGTTGGCTGGTTCATACGACAAGCAATGGAAAATAAGGTGATTAAAATTTATGGCGATGGCTTACAGCTTAGAGACTATATTTATGTAGATGATATTGTAGATGCAATGATCAAAAGCGCCGCGTCCGATCATTCCGTAGGCGAAATTATTAATATCGGATCCGGTGTTTCTTCTAGATTTAGCGACATGGTGCATAGCGTTATAAATATTGTTAAGAGCGGTAAAGTGGAATACATTCCCTGGCCGGAAAATTATGAGAAGATTGAAACTGGCGACATTTCGGTTGATATTTCAAAGCTGCAAGAACTTACCGCATGGAAACCTAAAGTTTCATTAGCAGAAGGAATATCTTTGACGTACGAGTACTATAAGAAAAATATTTCAAATTATATCTGATACAACTTATTAATTGAAATGTAATTCTAATCGATTTTTCCTCTTTGCTTAATTGTTTAACTATTTCTTTCTCTAGTAGATATTATCTTATTCAATAATTCTTTCTAAATATTTATGAATTCTAATACAAAAAAGTTGAATATCGCTATTGTTCACGATTGGCTGACCGGCATGCGCGGCGGGGAAAAGGTTTTGGAAGTGCTTTGTGAACTTTACCCCGGTGCTACACTTGTTACACTCCTTCATAATCAAGGAATGTTATCCGCTACTATTGAAAAGATGAAGATTCAAACATCTTTTATAGATAGACTTCCGATGAAAGAGAAAAAGTATCGCAATTATCTTCCCATATTTCCATTAGCGATAGAATTGATCGATTTTTCAAAATATGATCTGATAATTTCAACAAGCCATTGTGTTGCAAAAGGTGCGCAGCCTGGTAAAAATGGATTACATATTTGTTATTGTCATACTCCAATGCGCTATGTCTGGGAAATGTATGATGAATACTTCGGAAAAGACAAAGCCGGATTCATTACACGAGCTGCAATGAAAATCTTTGCACCATTCTTGCGCTGGTGGGATGTACGGACTAGCTCGCGCGTTCATAAATATATTGCGAATTCTTATAACGTTGCCGGAAGGATTAAACAATATTACAACCGCCAAGCCGATGTAATCCATCCGCCGGTTGATGCATCTCTTTTCCAATTATCGGAAACACACAAAGATTATTTTTTAATCGTAAGCGCTTTAGTGCCGTATAAAAAAGTTGAGATTGCTATCGAAGCATTCAATCAGATAGGTAAAAAACTGGTAATTATTGGCACAGGACCGGAAAGTGAAAAATTGCAGACGATTGCCAAGAAGAATATTGAATTTCTGGGATGGAAAAACGATAATGAACTGGCAGAATTTTATGCAGGTTGCCGTGCTTTACTATTCCCCGGAGTAGAAGATTTTGGAATAGTACCTCTCGAGGCAATGGCATGCGGTAAGCCGGTAATAGCATTCGGAAAGGGAGGTGCTCTTGAAACAGTGATTAATGAGGGTGCAAATGCCACAGGAATATTTTTCTATGAACAAACTCCAGACTCACTAATAAAAGTAATAGAAAATTTTGAAGATACTATATTCGACCCACTATCAATCCGTACTCACGCATTGAAGTTTGATCGCGTTCTATTTAAGGAGAAGATCAAAAAGTATATTGAAGAAAAAGTGGCAGACCATTTCACAAAATAAAACTATCATACTTTAATTTCTTCAGGTTGAATTCCACGCCGCTTGCGGCGTTATTCCCGCATGTTTTTAGCGGGAATCTATAAGTGGATGCCCGATAAAAACATTCGGGCATGACAAGATACCTCTCTGCTTGCAGTTTGTGTAAAAACTCAGGAATCTCATTTCGAAGAAGAGTAGCGACTGAAAAATCTAAGATTTCTCCTTTCGGTCGAAATGACGGAAGCACTTATTACACAGTCTCCTTGCGGCGAGGAGGTTCATTAATATTTAAAATTTTACTTGCGCAATTCTTTAAAGTAAATTTTAATTCCGTCAAGTTTTTCCCGAAACACATAGAACGTAATCGATGTAAAAATGAGGAACATTACCATCCCTATCAAAAATGTCTTTATTAGAAGCATCAAAGTACTCTCGGAATTATTGAAAGTCTCAATCCAATAAACCATCAAAAAATTTCCTATCAAAATCATAATAACAGTACTGACAAGAATGAGGAATAATTTCCACAATATGTCCTTATCAAACTGAACGCCCTTTACTCTTTTAAGATAATATAAGAGAGTGCCGTTGTTAATCCAGACAAAAATTGTCCAAGCTATTGAAAGTGTTTTAATTCCGGAAAATGTTTTTGAAAGGATCAGAAGAACAATAGCATGAATTAAAATAAATACTAGATTTATTAATATGACATCTTTAATAGCTTTTAATGAGTAAAAAATACTGGCGATTACCGGATTTAATAAAAAAGGAATCAACCCAAGAGACATTATTTGCAGAGCTAAAGCTGTTTCAATGCTGTCGTTAAATGTGAAGTTACCCCGCTGGTAAATTAACTGAATGATTGGTTCAGCTAAAACTGAAAAAAGAAGCACAAAAAAGGAGGAGGTAACCACCGAAATAAGAATTCCATTATTTGTTGCTTTTAGAAAATCATTTCCGTTTTCTTCTGCAATTGATTTTATCTGAATTGGCAAAAGAGAAGTGCTGATTGCAAAACTAAAAATTGTTAGCGGCAGCAACATTATTTTGGTTGCATATTGATAATGAGAGAATGTTCCGGCTGCGAAAGAGTAAGCAAAATATCTTTCTATTAACCCGGAAATACTTGGCAGTAGTGAATTTCCAAACACCAACAAGACAATTGCACCCCAACCGATCATATTGAAATCATTTGTCATGGAATTATCGGATTCAATCCGATGAATATTTTGAATCTCGTAAAGTTGATATAAAAAGAAGAGAACTCCCCCGAAAAGAAACCCCAATGGAAGAGAAACAATACCAAAGTATTTTGTGAAAAAAAATAGAAACGCTATTGATGAAACGTTTAGAAAGATGATCAATCTGCCGGGATTTGTAATATTACCCTTCATTTGCAGAAGTGCAGAGAAAATTCCGCTTGCTACGAGAAACGAAGTGAGAATTAAAAATATCCGGGATGCATAAATAATAATCTGAGCAGTTGCGTTTGAACGTGTAAATATTAGAGGAATAAATTTGTCTGCAAGAGGATAAAATATAAGTGAGCATACAAAGAGAACCGCAAACGTTTTAAAGCCGACTTTTAACAGTGAACCGAAAATATTTTTTTGTTTTAAGAAATCAGCTGAGTAAGACAAAGTCCCGGAAAGAATGGATGAATTGGCGGCAATGGAGATATCAAACAATAATAGTGTTAAGAGATACGCGTCGGTAATTTCATTTGCGCCAAACTTCGAAGCCATTAACGCTTCGCGAACAAAACCCAGCAGCCGTCCTAGCAAAGCCAATGCGCTCAAACCGACTAAACTTGGCAGCCATTTCTTAAGCATTTTCTTTTTTCAGTAAGAGTTTCTGGTAAATACTTTCTGTTTCGTTTATCATCTTTGATATATTAAAATTATGTTCAACTTTTTTATAAGCATTTGTCCCTAAAATATTGCAGAGTTCTTTTTCCTCTAAAAGCCTAATAAGGGCTGAAGAGAGAGCCGCTGAATTTTTCGGCGGGACAAGTAGCCCTTCTTTATCCGATTCAATTATCTCGACAATACCGTTTACATCTGTTGCGACTATTGGTTTTTTGGCTGCCATCGCTTCTAGTATAACAAGCGGTAATCCCTCCCATAATGAGGGTAAGACAAAGATATCCATTTGGGCTAGTAGTTCGGGAATCTCTTTTTGATTTCCCAAAAAAGAATAAGAATCAAACACTCCCAAATCTTTGGCAAGTGTTTCCAAACTGCTTCTAAGTTCTCCGTCACCAATTAATACGAACTTCACATTCGGAAATTTTTCAAGTACATCTTTAGATGCCCTGATCAAATATTCATACCCTTTTTGATAATGAAGACGACCGACCGAACCAATAACAATTGAATTATTCTCACTTTTAAGGCGTATCTTATTTTCGAAATTTTGGCTTGGTAAAGAAAATTTTTTAACATCAACGCCATTATGTATTACGACTGAATTTTTCTTTTTTACTATGCCTGCTTTCAATCCAATCTCGAAATCTTTTTGAGCAACACAAATTGTGCAATCGGTAAATTTTAGTAGGAACTTATCAATTAATCTATAGATTCTTCCCAATAAATTTTTGTCAAAATTCAGATAGTGAATTCCATGGTAAGTATGAATGACTACTCCGCTGTAATTAAAAATAGAAGCCAGTCTTCCATAAAAACCAGCCGTACCTCCATGTGTATGTATAATATCCGGAGAAACTTTTTTAAGAAGTTGATACGTTGATATAAAAGATTTTACACTCAGGTTGTTAGAAATATCAAGTGGATAAATTTTTATATTATTTTTTCTAAGTTCATCAACAAGATATCCTTCCTTTTCGCATGCGACCTCTATCTCAAATTTTGATTTATCAATTCTTTGAACAAGCCAAAGCAAATGCTGTTGACCTCCGCCCATTTTAGCTTCATCTATAAGCATCAAAATTTTTGTGGGGATAGCTCTCAACTGGATTTACCTGATATTTTTAAATACATTTTTAGTAATAGTTGCTCAAATTTTGTTTTATGTTTTTTATAATAGATCTGCTGGCTTTTGCGGTATTCCATATTTAGAAAATTCCTGTTAGGATCTTTAAGACTTGCACCCCGCAGGTGAATTAATGAACATTCGGGTGAAAAAATAACTTTATTGCCCGAATCACCTGCACGCTTGCACAGATCTTTATCCTCAAAATACATAAAGAATGACTCATCAAATCCATTCAAATCCAAAAATATTTTTCTCCTAATAAATAGAGCCGCTCCCGTTACCCACTCGACAGATGCTTTTTGCGCATATCTATTTTTTACGAAATTCAAAACAAATTTATTCTTCTTTTCAACCAGGGCATAAAATATTTTATCGGCAAGTTCTATAGCAATCGAGGGAAGTCTTCCATAAGATAATTGAATTGAACCATCGGGGTTGAACAACTTAGGTCCTATAATTCCAATTGCAGCATCTTTTTTAAATTCAGATTTAATCTGCTCAATGTAGCCGGAAGTTGTGATAGTATCATTGTTAAGAAAAAATAGTATATCTCCTTTCGATTCACTGACAGCTAGATTGTTCGCTTTACCAAATCCAACGTTTGTATCCAGACAAATTAATTTTAGATTGGGAATGTTCTCTGCGAAATCAACCGCGTAGGATTCAGTTGAACCGTTATCTACAAGAATAATCTCATATCCAGAATTATGAAATTCTCTAAATGAAGATATAGCCTCTTGTGTTAAATGACTATTATTGTATTGAACGATTATAACTGAGATCATCTATAATATATTATTTGTCATGAAAAAATTCTTAACTTTGTTTTAGTAAAGAACAAACTTGCTTAAATACATTTTGCACTCTTTCTCTTTAAATGGTATAATTACCTTCAAGTCAAATTCAATTGTGCTATTATAAATAAAAAATCAATTAATAATTGGATTGAGCACTATTTTGCAACCACGATTTGCTGATGACCGCATATGATTGTTAACCAAAAATCGCTTTACTCTATTAAACTGGCAATCGATTTACTGCTTCTAAATATCACTTTCTTCTTGGCGGCATGGCTTGCCCAGCCGGCGTATATTCTTTATGAAAGACCCTATCTGTTCTTTCTTCTGTTTATACTCAACATTGCTTGGTATTTTGCAGCAAACGTATCTGATTTTTATGACAATTTTAGTCCCCATGATTTTTATTCGCAAGCATTTGGAATATTAAAAAATGTTCTGGTTCAGGTTATTGCTGCTATAATATTCATTTTCATTAAAAAAGAAGATCTCTTCACGCGTAATTTTATAATCTATTATGGATCATTTCTTACGATTCTTGTTGGCCTTAGAACAATCTCATTTAAAATAATTCAAAGTGTGTTGAGAGAAAAAGGTAAATATGTCAGAAATTTAGCTGTCATTGGAAATAATAGTATAGGAAACGAGTTTGCTAATCTTATTGGATCAAATCCTAATTTTGGTTTCAAGTTAGTCGGTTTTATTGACGAAGACGAAAATATTGGAGAAAAATATTTAGGCTCGGTGGACAACCTAAATGAAATATTAACTGAACAAAAAATAGCAGAAGTCGTAATTGCCATTCCAAACTGCGATTCACACAAACTCGCCACTATTATTAATATATGTAATAAAAATGCTGTAAGAGTACATATAATTCCCGACTATTTTCATGTTCTATCAAAAAAATTTTTATTAAGCAATATTGGAAGTTTTCCTATAATAACAATTCGGGATGAACCGCTTGCCGAGATACAGTGGCGATTTGTTAAGCGTGTTTTTGATATTATCTTCTCAATTGCGGTTATGATTTTGGTTTTGAGCTGGTTGATTCCGCTGATAGCGATTTTTGTCAAATTATCATCAAAAGGACCAGTCTTTTTTATTCAAGACCGTATCGGCTTAAAGAATGAAAAATTCAGGTGTTTCAAATTCCGTTCGATGTACGCAAATGAAAAAGCTCGTGAAGCTGATTTCAATCCGACGATTGAAAATGATCAACGAGTCACAAAACTCGGTAAAATTTTAAGAAAATCTAATCTGGATGAGCTTCCGCAATTCTGGAATGTTCTTAAGGGGGAAATGTCCGTTGTTGGTCCCCGTCCACATGCAGTTGCTTTCAATCAAGAATACATACAATATTTCGATGCTATTAAATTACGTCATCTAGTTAAACCCGGTTTGACAGGTTGGGCCCAAGTTCATGGACTGAGAGGAGATATTGCCGATCCGATAGAGAATAGAAGGAGAACGGTCAAAAGAATTGAGTATGATATATGGTATATCGAAAATTGGAATTTCTGGTTAGACATTCAGATTATAGTATTAACAATCTGGCAAATGCTAACAAGAAAAACTTCTGCACACTAAATAATAATCGCCTTTAGGAAATTTTAGTTTTATGATATCTGGCAAAAGCGATGCTGAGCGCAAGCATAAACCAGATCATAGTAATTATTTCATGGTCACCAAAATTCCATTCCGTTAACCCCGCCACAAGAAACGCAACAAATGCTCCGGCTGCTCCAAGTGCATAGGATGCGGCGAAAGGTTCATTTTTAAGAATGGAATAATTTTTTAAATGAATAATAAAAATCGAAATAAGCAAAAACATTACGGATGCAAAACCGAAAAGGCCTAAAGTTACGAGCAGATGAATGTAATTGTTGTGCAAATGCCCTTGAATCTCTTTGTCGAAATTTCTTTTATATTGTTTGTACAATTCCGCTAAATCGATATCGCCCACGCCGACAATTGGGTAATCCATAAATATCTTTAATCCAGCACGCCATAAAGCGAATCTCGAAAAATTTGAAGGGGTGTATGGATCAATTGCGCTTAACAAACGGCTTCTTTTCACTTTAGTAACGAATAGGCTGCCGTTACTCGAAGTTATACTTTGGGGCAAAAACCCTAAATTAAATTTTGATTTTGTTATAAATTTATTTTTCAAAGGAAATTCAAGTTCAAAAATAGCTTCCTTTGCAGTTACGATAAACAACTTGTTTTCACTTTCAATAGCACGGACAGCGCCGGACATTTTATCGTTTAAATCTGCGGCGATGATTCTGTCCGACTCGATTGTATATAAGCGGAGTGTGTCACCTTCCGAAATGATCAACTTAGAATCTTTATAAAAAATTAGATCACTTTTACCGGTGAGTTTTTCTTTGATCATTAATTTATCGGGCAGAGAATTCCTCAGCGAAATTACGGTTAATTGTTTTGACTTTGAGAACAATACTACAAAAGATGAATCCACAAAAATCTTTTCATTATCAACACCAATTTCTTTTGTAAAACTAATCTTGTCTTTAAGATTTACCGGATTTCTAAAAACAGTAATTCCGCTATCGCTGTCAATCACATAGATAAATCCGTTTGCAACACACCATTCTCTTGTAAAACCGGGTGTTATGAATTCGCTCACACTTTTTAATTTATTTACCGAGTCTTTTGTCATTAGTATAAAACGTGTGTCAATTAAATTCGCTACGTAATAATTTTCCCGCCATTTTCTAAAATCAACAACTGGCGAGCCAAGATTATATTTATCAAGAACTTGACTGCCTTTAAATTTTGTCAAACCATTTTCAAAATCACTCACATAATAATCATCTCCCTCTGGAAGAATAGAATACGCCCGTCCATCGGTGTTCATTTTGAATTTTGGAACAAGTTCATTTGGTTTATAATCATAGATACGTATTTCGCTAATATTTTTTTCGATAAATGCACTTGCCATTAACAGCAATAACACCGGAACTAAGAGAAGCCATTTTCGACCAAGTATTATGACGAACAAAATTCCGGCTGTAGCGCCCATCCATCCGGTCCTCTTATATGTTGCGAGCAGTGCCAAAAGGTTTATGATAAAAAGAAGGAAAACAATGAATCGATATTTTTTCTGCATCTTTTCATGAATTAAAAATGTAAAAAGAAAGACAAGTGAAAAACTCATCAATTCACTTGATGTAATTGGGTACTGAAAAGTTGATGGACCCGATTCATAAAGTTGGTAAAAGTTGTTTATGAAATAATTGTATGATAATCCAAGGTAAACAAACATAGTAGTTAAAGCAGCGCCCAGATAAACAATTGCAAAACGTTTTGCGCTTTCAAAATCTTTTGCCGAATAAACGAAAGTATAAAGAATGGGGATAAGGAAAAATCTTTTCATGAGATTGCGAAACGAGTATGCCGGATCTATAGAGAATAGCGTTGAAAGTATTTCTGCAACGATGTAAAATAAAATTGCATACTCAAGACCGGTTTTGTGGAAAGGATTTTCTTTAGTTAGATAAAATCTGATAACAATGAAAATTAATGAAAAATAATACCCAATCTGGTTTACAAATATCGAATTGGTAAGGCTCAACAGAAACAATATTGAAAAAAAATAAATCAATTTATCTATAATGCTGATTGTTCTATTATTTTTGCTGAACATATTAAGGCCTGAGATATTTCAAAAGTGGCGAAATATATGTCATTGAAAAATTAAATGCAGATGTATTTTGAATTGTCTCATCCATCCTGCCGCTAGCCTAAAAATTTTTTAAGAGGAAGGAAGGAGAGCAATACTAATTGTTTAACTGAATGCCGCTCTATTGAAGAGTAAAAAATCGAATAATCCTTCTGTGGAAAGTAGTTTACTCTTAAATATGAATCTTGGCAGAATTATTAGACTTCCACACTTTATTAAGGCGAAAATATTTTATTTCTGTTTTTCGAAAGTTCTATTACTTTTTGCACTAGAAGGATTTTTGTAATAATTGGAATACTCTCAAAATTTGTGGATTTTTGTGTCGAACTTATGACTATTAAATAATAATATTAGTATCAGCAATAAATAAAGAATTTTTGATATTTTCTCTCACGAATCTTTTAGAATAAGATTTTCCTGTGCTCAATTAATTTTGGATGATTCTAAAATGAAATTTGATGTCATTGTTGTTGGTGCCGGAATTGTAGGATTAGCCTCGGCACTTAAAATATTGCAGAAGAATCCTTCTTTAAAACTTTTGATGTTGGAAAAGGAAAATGGTGTTGCCAGGCATCAGACGGGAAATAACAGCGGAGTAATCCATTCCGGAATATATTACAAACCGGGAAGCCTGAAAGCTAAAAATTGCGTTGATGGCTATCGAATGCTCATCGAGTTTTGCAAAACACATGATGTTCGTTATAATATATGCGGAAAAGTAATTGTTGCTACCTCAGAAAATGAACTTCCAGCATTGGAAAATATATTTAATAGGGGATTACAAAATGGGCTGCAAGGATTAAAAAAACTCAACAAGAATGAGCTGCTAGGTATTGAGCCGCATACTTCCGGGATTGCGGGAATATTCGTTCCTCAAACCGGAATAATTAATTACATCGAGGTCTCTGAAAAAATTCTTGAGTTGTTAAAAGTGCTTGATGCGGAAATTAAGTTTAATACGAGTGTAGAAAATATACTGCTCAAGAATGATGAGTGCGAAGTTGTCACTAATAATGGTACATTTCAATCAAAGATTATTGTTACGTGTGCGGGTTTGTTTGCAGATAGAATAACGAAAATTACACATCCCGATTTATCATTACGTTTGATACCTTTCAGGGGTGAGTACTATAAACTGAAGAGTGAAAAAAAGAATTTGGTAAATGCATTGATATATCCTGTCCCAGATCCTGCATTTCCGTTTTTAGGCGTCCACTTTACGCGTATGATAGATGGAGAAGTTGAATGTGGCCCAAATGCTGTTTTATCGTTTAAGAGAGAAGGTTATAAAAAAAATAGTTTTAATCTGAGCGACACAATCGAAACTTTTTCTTGGCGCGGCTTCCATTCAATGATAAGAAAACATTGGAAGATGGGGCTTGGAGAATTTTACAGATCTTACAATAAAGCAGCTTTTGTAAAAGCATTGAACAAATTAATACCTGAAATTCAGAAGGATCATTTGTTACCCGGCGGTGCAGGAGTGCGCGCGCAAGCCTGCACGCTGGACGGAAATCTGTTGGATGATTTTTATATAGTTGAAGACAGGCGTGTCATTCACGTATGCAATGCACCCTCTCCGGCGGCAACTGCCTCTTTATCGATTGGTGATTTTATTTCAGAAAAAGTTTTAGCAAAATTATAATTCGATTATTATGGATAAAAAAACAGAGAAATTTTTAATACTTACCATAGACTTCATAACAATCAATTTTGCCTGGTTGCTTTTTTTCTATCTACGTGTACAGACAGGTTGGTTTAATGTAATTGCGCAGCCGGATATATTGCTTTCAATGGTTGCCGTTTATTTCTATTGGCTAATAATATTCACGTTTGTTGGAATGTACCGCACCTGGTTTGCGCTTTCAAGATTTGATGAACTTTCCACACTTTTCAAAGCCACGTTTGTAGGAATATTCTTTTTGTTGTTTTTAATTCTTTACGATGATTACATGACCGGTGTATCTACTACAATTAGATTTTATATTTTTCTTTACTGGGGTATTTTTCTTTTTGTAGTTGGTATTGGAAGGTTATTTATTCGAAGTCTTCAGAGAAGGCTTCTTGTCAAGGGTATAGGAAGAAGGAATGCACTTATAATTGGATTTAACTCCGCGGCGAATGAAATCCATAATTCAATTTCTAAATTCCGCGAACTGGGCTTAGACGTTGTGGCATATGCCGCAGTTGATGAAATTGATGTGAACAAATCATTCAAAAACATACCGGTCGTAGATACTATCCATAACCTCGAAAAAATAATTGATAAGTATGGTATTAAAAATGTTATCATTTCACTTGGACGTCATGAGGAGGAGAGAATTCTTGAAGTGATTTCTCGGTGCGATGGTAAAAATGTTGAGATTAAAATTGTACCCGACTTATATGATATTATAAGCGGTCAGGCTAAAGTTGCGCATCTATATGCTTTTCCCCTAATAGATGTAATGCCGGAGTTGATGCCGGAGTGGGAGAAAAAAATTAAACGGTTGATGGATATTCTGCTTTCATTTTTGTTAATAATAATTACTCTCCCCATAACACTTATTATGTCTCTTTTAATCAAATTAGAAACCAAGGGCACAATATTTTACAGACAAAAACGCTCGGGTATGAATGGAAAAGTTTTTAAAATTGTAAAATTCAGAACCATGGTGGCAGACGCGGAAAAACTTTCGGGACCAGTATGGTCAACCAAGGATGATCCACGCATCACGCGTGTAGGTAAATTTATGCGCAAAGTCAGATTAGATGAAATTCCACAAGCATTTAATATTTTGAAAGGTGACATGAGCTTTGTTGGTCCACGCCCCGAACGTCCCTTCTTTGTTGAAAAACTCTCGCACGAAATTCCTCTCTATAAACGAAGATTAAAAGTTAGACCCGGTATTACCGGTTGGGCACAGGTAAAACATAAATACGATGAGACTATTGAGGATGTGAAAGTAAAACTTCGTTATGATTTATTTTATATTGAGAATATGAGTTTGCGAATGGATTTTAAAATTCTTTTTAGAACTATATTTGTAGTATTCTTTGGAAAAGGGCATTACGATTAATGGGAATCGATTATGAAATCTCTTGTGATAATACCGACGTATAATGAAATTCATAATATTCAAAAACTTCTTCCTGATCTGCTGGAAATGTATATTGACACGGATGTTCTGGTAGTTGATGATAATTCTCCCGATGGTACTGCGGACTACGTTGAGAGAATTGGAAAAACCGATCATCGTGTTAAAATTATTAAGCGCGCTAAAAAGATGGGACTTGGAACGGCGTACGTTGCCGGTTTCAAATACGCTCTTTCTAATGGCTATGACGTAGCCATAGAGATGGATGCTGATTATTCCCATGATCCAAAAGAGTTAGAACAATTCTTCGATAATATCAAAGAATACGATTTGGTAATAGGCAGCCGATATATCTACGGAGTTCGAGTAATCAACTGGCCGATCAGAAGATTGTTGCTAAGTTATTTTGCAAATCTTTACACTCGAATTATTACTGGGATGCCTGTAAAAGATGGAACCGGCGGTTTCAAATGTTTCCGCAGAAAAGTTTTGGAATCGATTGACCTCGATGCCATTCATTCCAACGGTTATTCGTTTCAAATAGAGATGAACTATAAGGCATGGAAAAAAGGATTCCGGCTAATCGAGGTACCTATAACATTCACTGATAGAGTGCAAGGCACATCTAAAATGTCAAAGAAAATTGTCCGCGAGGCTGTTTTTATGGTTTGGAAACTCCGCTGCAAGAGCATATTCGGTAAACTAAACTAAAGAAATGATGATAGATCTTTCAATCATAATAGTTAACTACAACGTGAAAGAATTTCTTCTCAATCTTCTCGATTCGATTCGTGCCGCCTCAAAAAATATTTCCGTAGAAACTATTGTAGTTGATAATGCCTCGGATGATGGAAGCGTAGAATTACTTAACCAAAAATTTCCCGATGTAAAATTGATTGCCAACAAAACCAATGTTGGATTCGGTGCGGCAAATAACCAGGCTATGCAAATTGCTTCCGGGAAATATTTTCTAATTATCAACCCAGATACAATTGTCCGCCAAGATACATTTGAAAAGATGATTGATTTTTTTGATCATACATCGGATGCAGGGATAGCCGGATGCAAAGTATTAAACCCGGATGGAACAATTCAGCTTGCCTGCCGCAGAAGTTTCCCGGGTCCTTGGACATCTTTCACAAAAGTGACGGGGTTGAGTAAATTATTCCCAAAGAACCGAATTCTGGCACGTTATAATCTTACTTACCTGAACGAAAACCAAACTTACGAAGTTGATGCAGTTAGCGGTGCATTCCTTATGTTAAGTAAAGATGTTTATGAAAAGGTTGGAGGATTTGATGAACAATTTTTCATGTATGGCGAAGATCTTGACCTCTGCTACCGTGTGCAAAAATCAAATTTCAAAGTTTATTATGTACATTCCACGGAGATAATTCATTACAAAGGGGAGAGTACAAAGCGCAGCAGTATTGATGAGACAAGGGTATTTTACAATGCAATGCATTTGTTTGTGAGAAAACACCTTTCTTCTTCATTTCTCGTTGAATCAATTTTACAAATTGCGATTATATTCAGAAAATTTTTTGCCTTCGCGAATATTAATAAGCTTACTATAGTTTCACTGATAGTTGATTTTTTTACTTTTTCACTTGCGGTTTTTCTTGCCGAAAAAAACTATGCTAATCTTCATTGGAAAGGATTTCCGGCTTTTGTCTTGCCGTGGGTTTATTTTGTCCCGGCAATAATTCAAGTATCTATCTCTTCCTTCGGAGGAGTGTATAAGAAAAATTCATTCTCTGTTATTCGAACACTAATTTCACTTCTATTTGGAATGATTTTCCTCTCTGCCTTAACTTACTTTTTTAAGCAGGTTGCATTCAGCCGGGCGGTTGTTCTTATAACTTACGCTCTGGCAATATTCTTTTTCTTATTCTGGCGAATTACTCTCAAAGTTCTCTTTAAAATTGGATTGGATACCGATTCAAGAAAATCACGCACTTTAATTGTAGCTAGTCAAAGCAAAGCGGAAGAACTCGCCTTAAAACTCAGGTCAACTTTTACACAATTATATCATGTTATTGGATTGATCGGATTGACGCGAAAAAGTGTAGGAGAGAGTGTTGGCAGTTATAAAATTCTCGGTGCAGTGGACAATATAAAAAAGGTTATTTCGGAAGAAAAAATTGATAAAGTTATTTTTTCTTCCGACGATCTTTCTTTGAATCAAATGTTCGCTGTTATCGCCGAATGCCAGGGCGAAAATATAGAATTCCTCGTTGCCGGAAAAGAGTCTGATTATCTAGTGGGCAAGTCTGCTATAACAATGCTGGATGATATTCCGCTTCTGAAAGTACAATATAATATCTCATCATATTTTCATAGGTTCTCTAAACGATTATTTGATGTTCTCTACAGCACCCTAATTTTGATATTCATTTATCCTTTCATATATTTATTTAAGAAGTTCATATCGGAGAGAAGTAAATTCTCTCAATTCATTCTCGAAGTTCCGAGTGTTTTCGTATCTAAGAAGAGTTTTGTTGGTCCGCGTGATTCATCTTATCACGGTGAGCTTTTTGTCGGTAAAATTGGTCTAACCGGATTTTGGTTCACAGAAAATTTATCCGGCGCTGATTCTCAAGAATTGAAAAAGCTGGATTTCTTTTATGCCAAAAATCAAAATATCTGGCTTGATATGGAAATTCTTGGCAGAACAATTTCAAAAATGTTTTTCAGGATGTAATTAACATGGCAAAAAATATATTGGATTTTGAAAAGCCAATCATCGAATTGGAAAATAAAATTGAAGAAATGCGCAAGTACGAATCGAAACTTGATATTTCAGGAGAGATTAAAATTCTCGAGGAGAAAGTTCTCGATCTCAAAAAAAACATTTATGACAATCTTACCCGCTGGCAGCGAGTTCAATTGGCTCGCCATCCGGAACGTCCATATACTCTCGATTATATTTATATGATGACGGAAAATTTTATTGAACTGCATGGTGACAGATTATTCAAAGATGATAAAGCGATTGTAGGCGGGTTTGCAAAAATAGATGATCAAAAAGTAATGATCATCGGTCATCAAAAAGGGCGCGATACCAAATCCAATCTCTATAGAAATTTTGGAATGTCGAATCCCGAAGGTTACCGCAAAGCTTTGCGATTAATGAAGATGGCGGAAAAATTTAAAATTCCTATAATCTCGATGATTGATACTCCGGGTGCATATCCGGGACTTGAAGCAGAGGAACGCGGACAAGCGGAGGCGATAGCGAAGAATCTATTTGAGATGAGCCGTTTGCGTGTGCCTATTATTATTTCAATTATTGGTGAAGGAGCTAGCGGCGGTGCCTTGGGAATCGGAGTCGGCGATAGAATTTTGATGCTGCAGAACACGTGGTATTCCGTCATCAGCCCTGAATCTTGCTCGAGTATTTTATGGCGTAGTTGGGAGTATAAAGAAACCGCGGCGGAGGCGTTGAAACTTACCGCAGAAGACTTATTAGAACATGGCATTATAGACCGCATTGTTCCCGAACCGATGGGCGGTGCGCACAAGGATCATACACTAATGGCCGATACGCTAAAGAAAACAATCAAAGAAGAACTTGAAATGCTTCTTAAAATCAAACCGGAAAAATTGGTACAAAATCGTTTAGAAAAATTCGCAAAGATGGGTGTCTTTGTTGAATAATTCTTTTTTGGGAATTTTTTGATGCTCACTAATACTACCGAAATCCGTGTACGCTATGCCGACACGGACAAAATGCAATTCGTATACAACGGAAAATATTTAGAGTACTTTGAAGTAGGAAGAACCGAACTTTTAAGAGCAGTAGGATTAGCATATTCCGAAGTTGAAAAAAATGGATATCAATTGCCATTATTAGAAGCGGGTCTGAAATATTTTAATGCAGCGGTTTATGATGATCTTTTGCTTGTTGAAGCAACAGTAAAAGAACTTCAATCTCCAAAAGTTCACATAGAGTATTCCGTTAAACGGAAAGAAACGGGTGAATTGATAGCCGAAGGATTTACTACTCACGTATTCATCAAGGTTGATACTAAAAAAGCAGTACGACCGCCAAAAATCTATGTTGAGGCATTGAGCAAATTTTTCATAAAATAAAATTCATTAATGTACATTACGCAACGTGTCATTCTGAACGGAACAGTTTACCCCGCTTTGCGGGGAAGTGGAGCGAAGAATCTAATAATCAAACAAGAAGAAATTTTTAGATTCTTCCCCCGATAAACCGGGGTCAGAATGACAATTTTAATATTTCTGTGTAAGGTGATTTATTAAGTTTACCGGAGGTATTTCTCTCCGATTGATTTAATTTTGAGATGATTGAAAAGATAAAAGAACTTACCAAAGACACCGCTATTTACGGAATAAGTACAATAGTAGGAAGATTTCTCGGATTTTTTCTAGTTCCGTTTTATACAAACGTTATCAATACAAATGACTACGGAATTTATTCCAATATCTATGCATATCTAGCCTTCTTAAATGTAGTATTCATTTATGGAATGGATGCGGCGTTTATGAAATACGCCTCATTAAATGATGAAGGAGAAAAGAAAAAAATATTTTCAACGGGTTTCCTATTTGTGTCTCTTACTTCAATTGGTTTGGCGTTATTTCTTCTTTTATTGAAATCACCTCTCAGTCGGGTAATGGAAATTTCCGCCAGCTATTCGAACCTTTACTATTATCTGATTTTCATACTAATTTTTGACACACTTGCTCTTGTTCCATTTGCGAACCTTCGTCTGGAAAGGAGAGCCGGCAAGTTTACAACAATAAAACTCGCCAATATTATTTTAAATCTCGCGTTAAATTTCATACTTGTGTTGAAATATAAGCTTGGTATTGAAGCAATATTTATTGCAAATCTCATAGCTTCTGCTTTTTCTTTTGCAGTGCTTACACCGGAGATATTCAAAAAGCTGGTTTTCAAAATTGATAAAGAGTTATTGAAGAAATACTTAAGATTTGGATTGCCCTATCTGCCGGCAAGTTTAGCCGCCACAGTTGTTCAAGTTATCGATCGCCCCGTTGTGCTGGCAATGACAGATGAATCGACACTTGGTATTTATCAGGCAAATTACAAACTTGGCATTTTTATGATGCTGTTTGTTTCGATGTTTCAGTACGCATGGCAGCCGTTTTTTTTGAATAATGCCAGGGAAAAAAACGCTAAAGAAATATTTGCGAAAATTCTGACTCTATTCATGATTATTTCCAGTCTGATCTGGATTGTATTAACTCTATTCGTCGAAGACTTCGCCCGTTTTGAGTTCCTACACGGTAAGTCAATAATCGGAAAGGAATATTTAAGCGGAATTACAATCGTTCCAATAATTCTGTTGGCATATTTGTTTAACGGGATCTATTACAATTTTCACGCGGGAATTTATATTGAAGAGAAGACAAAATATTATCCTTACGTTACTGGTGCCGGTGCGTTGACAAATGTTATCGTAAACATTTTATTGATTCCGGTATTAGGATTAATTGGAGCTGCTTTAGCGACACTTGCAAGCTACATGATTATGGCAATAGGATTATACTACTTTTCTCAGAAATATTACCCCGTCAAATATGAATTCCTAAAAGTGCTTAAAATTCTTGTCGCAATCTTTGTTACATGTATACTTTACTACTATATCTATTATCAAGTTGGATTAATCTTCTCTTATAAACTGATATTGTTGTTCGGATTCATAGGCTCATTATTAGTAATGAATGTTATCGAGAAGAATGAAATTATTCGTTTAGTAAAAATGCTTCTTCGAGTCAAGTAGTAATCGTTCTCATCAAACTTATTTAAAAACAAGCAGAATATTTTTTTCTTTTATTCTAACTTCGCGTTATAAAAATCGGACGGTTATGGAATCTATCCTTGTAAAAATTCAACATATAGAAAACAGATTTTCAGATATACAACTGCCGGAGTATGCAACAGAAGGCAGCAGCGGGCTAGATCTACGCGCCGCAGTAGATTCGGAAATAAAAATTGAGAAAGGGAAAGTTGGATTAGTGCCTACCAATCTTAGAGTAGAATTTCCGGTAGGTTATGAATTGCAAATTCGTCCCAGAAGCGGTTTGGCTGCAAAAAATGGGATCGGAGTTCTAAATTCTCCCGGTACTATTGATTCAGATTATCGCGGTGAGATAAAGGTAATTCTCTTCAATTTTGGAGAAGAAGATTTTATTATCAAACGCGGCGATAGAATTGCTCAAATGGTTCTATCAAAGGTTTACCGTGCAAAATTTATTACCACCGATGAATTAAATGGTAGTTCGCGCGGTGAAGGCGGTTTTGGACACACTGGGAAAAAATAATTGAGAATTGCGAATGGAGAGTTGAGTTTAGCCTAAAATGGTTATTTCTGTCCCTGCAATTGGCTGGCAATAATAAATACAGATAATATCATATTAGAGTGAACTCATAATTAATTCTCAATTTGCAATTCTAAATTCTTAATTCGGATTTTAAATGTCAGATTTTATACACTTACATAATCATTCTCATTACAGCTTGCAGGACGGCGCGTGCACGGTTGAAGATTTGATTCATGCCGCTCAGAAAAATAATATGCATGCTGTCGCGTTGACCGATCATGGTGTAATGTTCGGTGTAGGTGAGTTTTATAAGAAAGCAAAAAAAGCAGGTATCAAACCTATCATCGGTATGGAAGCCTACATTGTTATAGACGGTTCACGTTTCGATAGAAGGGGCGATGATCCGGACAATCCGAAAAAAAGAGCTAAACCTTATAACCATCTTCTTCTACTTGCAAAGAATGAAACCGGTTACAAAAATTTGATAAAACTTTCCACAATAGGATATACTGAAGGATTTTACTACAGACCTCGAATTGATTTTGAAATGTTAGCCAAATACAGCGAAGGATTGATCTGTACTTCTGCTTGTCCCGCCGGACCAATAGCGGCACCTCTCATCAATGATGATTATGCTAAAGCACGTTCAACTGCCATTAAATTGAAAGAACTTTTTGATGACGATTTTTATCTTGAGATTCAAGATCACGGAATGGATGTTGAGCGTCCTGTTCTTGCCGGAATGCCTAAGCTTGCGCAAGATTTGGGAATCAAACTTGTTGCCACAAACGATATTCATTACATTGAAAAAGATCATTCAATTGCGCATAATATTTTAATTCAGCTCGGCGATAAAACAGGAAATGTTGACTATAAAGAATTGCGTTACGGCACCGATCAGATCTACTTCAAGACAGCAGATGAAATGAAGAAACTTTTCAAGAATTACAAAGACGCAATAGAAAATACAATTGAAATTGAACAGAAGATAAATCTCAAGTTAGATTTTAGCGGTCATCAATTTCCGCAGTTCCCAATTCCTAATGATTCTAAAGCCAAAGACCTTGAAGAATATTTGGCTCAACTTTCCGAAGAACGGTTAGAGAAAAAATTTAAAGTAGTAACTCCCGAAATTGAAGAGCGGTTTAAATTCGAGTTGAAAGTTATAAATGAAATGGGATACGCCGGATATTTTTTGGTTGTTCAGGATTTTATTAACGCAGCTAAGCAGCGTGGAATTCCGGTTGGACCGGGGCGAGGCAGTGCCGCGGGAAGTATAATTGCCTACGTGCTCGGTATTACAAATGTCGATCCGCTTAAATACAATTTGCTCTTCGAGCGTTTTCTTAATCCGGCACGTAAGACGATGCCCGATATTGACGTTGACTTTGCCGATGATCAACGAGGCGAGGTTATTACTTACGTTAAAGAAAAATATGGTGAAAAATCCGTAGCTCAGATTATTACATTTAACAGATTATCATCTCGCGCCGTCTTAAAAGATGTAGCGCGTGTTCTAAAAATTCCGATTCCAACTGTAGAAAAAATTACCAAATGGATCCCATCAAAATTTGGAAAGGTTTACGACCTTGATCAAGCTCTAAGCGAAGTTCCGGAACTTGCTTGGGTTAAAAAATCTGATGATCCTCAAATCTCTGAATTAATAAAGTACGCCAAAATTCTTGAAGGAATGAACCGGAATGCTTCGAAGCACGCCGCAGGTGTTGTTATAACTCCAGGTGAAGTAAGTGATTTTGTTCCACTTGCAACTTACGGCGATGATAATTCGATTGTCACACAATTTAACATGAAAGATCTTGAGGATGCCGGTTTATTAAAGATGGACTTCTTAGGGCTGCGAACGTTATCTATAATAAGAGACACTCTTGAGTTAGTTAAACAGACGCGTAATATTGAAATCGATATTGATGAGATACCGACTGACGATGCAAAAACTTACGAGATGTTCAGTAAGGGACAAACCACGGCAGTTTTTCAGTTTGAAAGTGCCCCAATGCGCGAGTATCTTAAAAAGCTGAGACCAACAAGTATTAACGATCTTGCGGCAATGAACGCGTTGTACCGTCCGGGTCCTATGGATTTTATAGATGACTTTATTGCGCGCAAGCATGGAAGAAAACAGATTATTTATCTGCATCCGATTCTTGAACCGATTTTAAAAGAAACGAACGGTATTATTGTTTACCAGGAACAAGTAATCCAAATTGCAAATCAAGCCGGAAATATGAGCCTTGCGGAAGCCGATCTTCTGCGCCGCGCTATGGGTAAAAAAGATTTGAAAGCTATGGCTGAACAAAAAGAAAAATTTCTTGTAGGTGCATTAAAGAATAACATCACCAAAAAAATTGGCGAAGAGATTTTTGAGGCGATTGATAAATTTGCAAATTACGGATTCAATAAGAGTCACGCTGTGGCATATTCGGTGGTGGCTTATCAAACGGCATATTTGAAAGCACACTATTTAGAAGAATTTCTTGCTGCGAACCTTTCGAACGAATACGGCAACACTGATAAAGTTACAAATCTGTTGGAAGATTGCCGGAAGCTGAATGTGAAAGTTCTTCCACCGGATATAAATAATCCAACAGTAAAATTTGCAGTGAAAAAGAAAAAGATCATTTTTGGAATGAGTGCGATTAAAAATGTAGGAGTGAATGCGGTAGAGGCAATTAAAACAGCCCACAATAATCTTGGCAGAAATTTCAAAAGTATTTACGATTTCTGCTCAAATGTAGATACTCGTCTGGTTAATAAACGCGCTCTAGAGGGATTAGTTTTATCGGGCGCATTCGATTTATGCGGCGGTTCCCGAGCTCAAAATTTTCAAGCCGTTGAAGAAGCATTAAGCTTTGGAAGCAAAGCTCAATCCGCAAAAAATTCTCACACCGATAGTCTGTTTGGAGGCGATTCTGATGCTATGCATATTCATGAACCGAAACTGCCGGATATCCGCCCGTGGGAAACAAAAGATCGTCTTGCGAGAGAACGGGAAGTGCTTGGATTTTATTTAACAGATCATCCTCTAAGAAAATATGAAATTGAATACCGTTCATTCGCGACGGTTCATCTGGGTGAAACTGAAACTTACAACTATAATGAATCTGTTAGAGCTTGCGGAGTTGTAACAGAAGTAAGAACAAAAATTGATAAGCGTGGAAATCAAATGGTGTTTTTTAAGCTGGATGATTTCAGCGGTTCGTGCGAGTGTTTGATGTTTTCAAAAGTTTATAAAACTTGCGAAGATTTGATAATTCCGGAATCGACAATTCTTGTTACCGGAAAACTTGAGAGCAGCGGTGATGCCGTTAAACTTCATGTTGATGAAGCGCTCTCGCTCGATGATGTCAAACAAAAGCTAACAAAACGGATCGGAGTAATTATTGATGATTCCATTCATGATCGAACTGTAATTAATGAAATAAAAAAACTGATGGAAGAATATGAAGGATCGATGCCGGTTCTGGTTTGCCTTAAAGTTGACGGTATCAACCGCGAGTTCCATATAAATTATAAAATTTCTTTCGGTTCAGAGTTCATTCCTAAAATAAAAAAACTTCTCGGAGAGGAATCTGTTGTTTATTTTGCTTCTTAAGGAGTAGGAGTAAAGATAAGGTTTACTTAAAAGAAGTGACCCCTCCTTTATTGAGGTAATGTTGTCAACTTAGAAAGAGGAAGAAAAAAGAGGATAAAAGAAATAGAACACGGATTACACAGATGACGCTGATAATCGCGAATTTTATCCGTGCAAACCTGCTTGCAGTAGGCAAGTCCGTTTATCATGCCCGTCCGGTTTATCTGCCGTAGGCATGGCAGGCGGGTCAGTGTCATCCGCGTTCTATTGCGTGTTAAGTTGACAGCATTGTTTATTGAGGGGGTCGTCACAAGAGTGTTTCATCTTGCGGTCGAATTACTGGTATAGATATAGATTTTTTTCCAAATAATTCAAAGACAAAAATGACAGATGAACAATTTCTTGTGGACAAGAAAGGAACGTTTGATTTCATTTTCGTATTTCTTAAGTTTGTGCCGCAATTAACATGACAGGAAAAAATATGGAAAATAAATGGGCGCTTATACTCGGAGCTTCAAGCGGATTCGGCGGCGCTACCGCAATTGAACTTGCCAAAAATGGTTATAATATTTTTGGTGTGCATCTCGATCGTCAAGCTACTATGCCATCAGCTCTCCAAGTAATAAAAAAAATAGAACGAAGCGGACAGAAAGCGGTATTCTTTAATATAAATGCGGCAGATCAAATCAAAAGAAATGATACTCTAGATGAAATTAAAGAACGGTTTGCCACAAAAGACCATCCTCGTGTCAACGTGTTGATACATTCTCTAGCATTTGGAACACTCAAACCTTACATCTCTAAAAATCCAAACGATAGTATCTCTCCTGCTCAGATGAGCATGACTTTGGATGTAATGGCGCATTCTTTGGTTTATTGGACTCAGGGATTAATCCAGCGAGATTTATTTTCTCAAGGAGGAAGAATTTTTGCTCTCACCAGCGCCGGTTCGCATACGGTTATTCCAAATTATGGTGCGGTTTCTGCAGCGAAGGCTGCGCTTGAAGCACATATACGTCAACTTTCCGTTGAACTCGGTCCTATGAAAGTGACTTGCAACTCAATCATGGCAGGTGTTACCGACACAGCCGCCGGAAATAAAATTCCTATGTTCGACAAAATGATGCACTCTGCTAAAATGAAGAATCCTCATAACAGATTAACAACGCCCGAAGATGTAGCAAAAGCAATTGTACTCTTATGCGATGAAAGAGCCGATTGGATTTCCGGAAATGTTTTAGGTGTTGATGGTGCAGAGTATATAGTTAATTTCATCGGTGAAAAAACTAGTCAAACAATAAAATAACGGAATAATTTATGACTGAATTCGGCTTCACGGAAGAACAATTAATGCTTCGCGACATGGCTCGCGATTTTGTTAATAATGAGATTAAACCTATTGCGGCAAAAATAGATGAGGATGAAAAAATTCCTCCGGAGTTAATTAAGCAACTTGGTGAACTTGGATTTCTTGGTGTTTCCTTTCCTGAAGAATATGGCGGCGGCGGATTTGGCGAAGTTGGATATTGTATAATGCAAGAAGAGATTGCCCGCGGATGTATGTCAACCGCAACTTTTATCGGAGCCCATCAGTCGATAGGCGCAAATGTAATTTATCTTGGCGGAACGGAAGAACAGAAACTTAAATATCTTACTCCACTTGCAAAGGGTGAAAAAATTGGAGCATTTTGTTTAACCGAGGCACAAGCCGGTTCGGATTCTTTCAATGTAAAAACACGTGCTCATCTTGATGGAAACGAGTGGGTTATCAACGGTGAAAAATTATGGATTACAAACGGCGGTATTGCAGATATAGTTTCGGTTTTTGCGCGAACCGAAAAAGGCGTTAGCGCATTTATTGTTGAAACAAATAATCCCGGTTATCATGCCGGTCCTCCCGAAAAGAAGATGGGAATAAAAGGCAGTTCAACAAACGCAATCACTTTTGATAATGTCCGTATTCCAAAAGAAAATCTTATAGGAACAGATGGACGCGGATTTATTCTTGCGATGAAGACTCTAAATGCCGGAAGGCTTGGTTTAGGTGCGGCATGTATCGGTGCTGCAAAAGAACTTCTTGAATTATCTACACAATTTGCAAAGCAGCGTAAACAGTTCGATCAGGCGATCTCTAATTTTCAAGCAGTGCAGTTCATGCTTGCAGATATGGCAACATTAATTTACGCAATGGAATCAATGGCTTACCGTACAGCGGTCGATTATGATATGAAAAAAGAAGTTGGCAGAACTTCAGCTATTGTTAAGGTTTTTTGTTCGGAAGCGCTTGATAAAATTGCCGATTACGCAGTGCAGATTCATGGCGGAATGGGATACTCACGCGAACTTCCGATTGAAAGATTTTACCGCGACTCTCGTATTAATAGAATTTTTGAAGGTACCAGTGAAATTCAAAACGGAATTATTGCACGCGAAATATTGAAAAAGAACGGTGTTGTGTAAAGATATTGGTTCTACCGCTAATTGTGTGTGCGAATGCATCCCTTCGGGAAAAGCGGTATAAATTTGTGAAGAATGCTAGTCCCGTTAGGGGCTTAATATTGGTAGAAAATAAATCAAACAACAGAAAATAGTCCCATAGGGACGAAATATTTTTAACTCGCTCAAAATTTGCATGGCAGGAAGGATATGGCGCATTCTCATACAGTCATTCTCATTTATCGAAAGTAATCAATTACATAAAGGAACAAGAACAGCACCATAAAAAGATAACATTTATGGAAGAGTATAAATCATTTCTTAAAGCTTATGAGGTTAAATATGATGAGCGATACATTTTAAAAGAACCGGAATAATAATATTTCGTCCCTAACGGGACTTAATTATGTCCTGAAATATTTCTACCAATATTGAATCCCTCTGGGATTAGAGACTTCAAACTTTTCACATAATTAACGGTAGAACCATAATTAATTCATAGGAGATGTTAATAATATGAAACCAATCACATTTACAGATGATAATTTTGATGCCGAAGCCTTAAAATCTGATCTCCCGGTTATTGTTGATTTCTGGGCTGCGTGGTGCGGGCCATGCCGGATGATTGCCCCGATCATTGAAGAGTTGGCTGGCGAATATCAGGGAAAAGTAAAAATTGGTAAACTTGATGTGGATGAAAATCAAGGCGTTGCTATTAAATATGGTGTCAGAAGTATTCCTACTGTATTATTTTTGAAGGGTGGTGAAGTGGTTGATACTGTTATCGGAGCGGTTCCAAAATCAATGTTTGTTGAAAAAATTACAAAATTAGTTTAGATCCTTTTGGGCAAAATGATTTTTCACCAAAAATTTTTCCTCTTTATCATAACGCTATTCATGTTGAATAGCGTTTCTTTTTCACAAGCCGGTAATTGGAAACATTTCGATAAATCAAACAGTGGTCTTCCCACAAATACAATCAGGTGCGTTACTCAAGATTTTAAGGGAATTTACTGGATAGGGACCTGGGACAGCGGATTAGTAAAATTCGATGGAAAAAAATGGACAGTCTTCAATAAAAAAAATTCCCCGTTACCCAACAACTGCGTTTACAGTATAACATTCGATAGAAAAGGAAATCTATATTTAGGAACAATGGGCGGGGGGATGGCTATTTTTGACGGTAAATCGAAATGGAAAGTGTACGATACAACAAATTCAAAAATTCCTGAAAATTGGATCTATTCAATAGCTCTTGATAAAAAAAATAATATTTGGGTGGGTACCTTTTCTGAGGGACTTGGAGTGTTCGACGGTAAAAAATGGACTGTATTCAATAAATTTAACTCCATCCTTAAAGACAATAAGGTTACGTATATTCATATTGACGAGAATGGAAATAAGCTTCTTGGTACTCAAGCCGGGCTTGTATTTATTCATGGAGATAATTGGAAATCCGAATCGGATATGAAAATTGATACTTTAGATAATGTCGTCTATTGGATATCCGAGACCAGTAACGGAAAAAAACTAATCAGTTATAAATACGGCAGTCTTGTATTTTTTGATGGCGAGCATTTTCAAATATTTAAAAAAATAAATTCCCAAATCCCAATTGAAGGTTTTTATTCCGCTGTTGAAGATAAAAAGAAAATTATTTGGGCAGGAAGTTTTGGAGAAGGGGTTGTCTTCTATGACGGCTCAAATTGGGGATTGTGGAATAAATCAAATTCGAAATTGAATGATAATTTGATATTCAATATTTATGTTGACACAAAAAATAATAAATGGTTTTCAACCTACTTTGGAGGAATAACTATTTTTAATGAAGATGGTGTAAGTTTCTAAAAAATATATAATAACCCGTTGTGTGAATTAAAGAGGCTGTCTCAAAAGTAATTATTCAAATAAATAATCTGCGGAAATCTGTTTTATCTGCGTCATCCGTGGGCTATTCTATTATAAAACATTACTTTTGAGACAACCTCGGCTCATAACCACAACAAATTAGGCTTTTCCATAGGAATCCTACGGATAGCCACAGTTATTCACTTTTGTTTTGGGACTAAAGTCCGTATGGTAAATTTCTTTTTTTAACTCCAGCATAAATGCTGGAGTTATTTGTTCGTTGTTTATAGAATTTTTATTGTTTGTTCTAATTCACACAACGGGTTAAAATAATTTTTTTTGATCGAGTGAAACATACGGTGGATATTTTTTTTATCCATTTGTGGTCGTGGAA
Source organism: uncultured Ignavibacteriota bacterium (assembly GCA_947085815.1). Lineage (GTDB taxonomy): Bacteria > Bacteroidota > Ignavibacteria > Ignavibacteriales > Melioribacteraceae > Fen-1258. The sequence continues at coordinate 66,381 of CAMTXU010000022.1, forward strand.
CTACCCAAATAAAGCCTTGACAAATAAACCATAGCGTATTAAATTAATTTCAGAAATAAATCACCTATTAATTTTGAAATAAATACGCAACTTTACCCTTGATTTAGAAATGTCATTAGAGTATCTTAGATTCGCTTCAAACAAAATAATATAATAAATACGTTCGCTGTTTTAGACTGGCAAGACAGACAATTTGTTCCTTAGAATTTATGGTAAAAAAATCGGCACTAAATTTTCTTCATAATAACATAATAATTCACTTCTAAAAAAAGAGGAGGTAGTGTTTGGCGTTTTTGTTACAAATTTTTTCATTTCTTAAACCCTTTCTTAGTTATTCAACAAATAAGGAGTAAAAATATGCATCGAAAGATTTTTTACTTTTTGCTATTTCTAGCACTTTGTCCTGTACTAATCAATGCGGGAACAAAGGGTAGAATCAAGGGAAAAGTAGTCGATTTGCAAACAGGCGAAGCCATGATTGGAGCCAACGTTACAATAGTTGGTACATCAGCAGGCAGCAACACAGATGCAAGCGGCGAATTCCTAATTCAAAATTTGGACCCAGGTATTTATACACTCAGATGTTCCTACGTGGGTTACCAAACAATTACAATTAGTAATGTCAGAGTTAATGCTGATATTACTACCTTCCAGAATTTTGAACTACCTAGTCAAGATATTCAGGTTGGAACAGTAACAATTACTGCACAGAAACCAATCATTCAGAAAGATAACACGAATGCGGTACGTATTACTACCGGTGACGATATCTCTTCACTTCCTATTCGCGGATTCAACAATATTCTTAACCTAACAGCCGGTGTTTCCACAAACGTTGATAATGCCGGTAATACAGAGTTTCACCTTCGTGGCGGACGTAGCGATGAAGTTGGCTACTATGTTGAAGGTGTTTCTGTAAGAAACCCGCGCGGCGGCGGCAGATCTGTTACGATAGCTCAAGACGCTATTGAAGAGATGCAGGTTCAATCAGGTGGTTACACTGCTGAATTTGGCGGTGCTAATTCCGGTATCGTTCGTTCTACATTTAAGAGCGGTGGTTCACAAATTAAAGCAAGCCTTGAATATATTACCGATAACTTCTCATTCAAGAGTGCTAAGAATGCTTTTGACGGAAAGAAAACTCCTTTTGGAACTTACTGGTTTGGGCAGGATGAAACCTCTGCTTCTTTAAGCGGTCCTCTTTTTGACCAAAGAATTAAATTCTTCTTCAATTTGAACTACCAGTTCAATAGAAGTCCCGTTACACCGGATCAGCCTGCAGTTAATATCGGCTTAATTTTCGATCCGAAAATTCCTGCGGCATCAAGAGATACCGTTAATTTTGTTTTCAATAACGGTGCTCAACCTAAAAAAGCTAGAAAATATTATACTGCAACAGGTACATTGAACTTCGATCTCAAACCCCTCATGTTCAGATTATCCGGTTCTTATTTTATTGATGAAAACAATCTTTATAATAACGGAGTTCTCTCAGATGTTTATACCGGAGCTTTCACTCAGTTCGATAATCGCGCAGGTCAATATCAAGCGCATAATGGAACTGCGAACTTGAAGATGACTCACGTTCTCAGTCCAAGTTTGTTCTATGAATTGAATGCCGGTATTGTAAGAACAGATTACTCGGAGCAGGATCCATGGTTGATGGATGATTTTTGGCGCTATGGCGATAGCGTTGCAAACGCAGGAGTTGGATTTGTTTGGAATAGAACACCTCAGGATATTTCGCGAAATGTTTATGGTCGTTTTGTAGCTCCTCGTCCTTATCAAGTATTCGACTGGAATTTTGCACGCACCGGTGCTGTTGTTGCAACTTACAGAAAGGATGAAACCAATTCACTTTCATTTGCAGGTGCCTTAAACTGGTTACCTAGTAAATACCACACTATTAAATTAGGCGGTGATTATCAGAATTGGACATACAGAAACTTCATACCAGCTACTTCAAGAGCAACACAAGCTAGTCTTGCTCAGACATATTATAATAATACAATCAACAATCCTAATAAATTGTCTGATGACCAAATCAAAATAAATATTCATCGGAATCTTGGATCTACCATCTACGGATATGATTATTTCGGAAATAAAAATGATGGTACGGATGATATCTTCCATGCTGCTCACAAACCGGTATTCGCATCTGCATACTTACAAGATAAGATCGAATATGAAGATATTATTTTGAATATCGGTTTACGTTATGATTATATAGACATTGATAACTTACAAATGGTTGATCCAACAAGACCGGATTATTCTATCAATAAAGCAGATAATACTTTAATTGCAGCCGGATGGGAAAAAGTGCCCACATTCAGCGCTATAAGCCCGCGTATAGGTATCTCATTTCCGGTTACAGATAAAACAGTTTTCCATGCACAGTATGGTAAATTTATTCAACAGCCGGATTTGAATGAATCGTACGTTGGCTATGATTATTATGCTTATCAGTTAACGACCGGTTACTTTTTCAGTAACCAGAGAGGTCCCGGTCTTAGACCAACAAGAACAACACAATACGAATTAGGATTTTCACAAGCAGTTGCTGACTTTATGTCTTTCGATATTACAGCATATTATAAAGATATAAAAGACCTAGTTCAAATGGTTCCAGCTCCGGTTGATATCGCTTCAGGTTATGGTAACTATTACTTAAGAGCAAATGTTGATTTTGCTACAACTAAAGGTATTGAAGTTGTTGTAAGCATGAGAAGATACCAGAGACTACAATTAAACGGCAGTATGTCTTTCCAGGATGCTAAGGGAACAGGCTCATATCCAAGTTCCAGCCGTGGTATTGTTGGTGCGCCGGTTGTTGCCGGTCAACCATATACACCAAAGAATATAGCTCCACTTGAATTTGATAGACCATTTATGTCTAATTTGAACGTCGATTACCGTTTTGGCGATAATGACGGCCCAACATTTCTTCATAATTTGGGTGTTAATTTACTCATAACCTATCAAGCCGGTCGTCCATTTACAAGAGCTTCAGGTAACCCTGCATCCGTTGGTGTTTCACAACAATTGTCAGGTGATTCTAGATTCAGAACTCCTCTTGAACCTTTAGGATCTTCGCAGATGCCTGATATGTTTAATATGGACCTAAGAATTGATAAGTCTTTCTCTTTATTTGATAAATTAAAAACTACAATCTATCTCTCTGTAACTAATTTATTAAATACAAAGAACACAACTGATGTTTACTTACTAACAGGTACAAATACGGATGACGGATATTTAAGTAATCCTACTACCTTGCAGCAACGTCTTGCCACAGACGGTCAGACTTATGTTGATATCTATCAGCTGAATATTGCTCGTAATGGTTTGTGGAATAATATGCGTCAGATTAAGTTAGGCATCAGATTAGACTATTAATGGTATATTTTAATTAAAGGAGAAAGCAAAATGAAATTAATAAAATTTAGCTTTTATCTTGTACTCTCTCTGATTCTTCTCAACACTAACATAATTGTTAGGGCTGAAGGAGTTGAAGGAAAAAAAGGTAAAGAGCTTAGTAAGACTACTGGTACTCCAGCGGCTACTAAATTCAATATTAATAATATCTCTACATTTTTTGGAAACGATGGTATATCCGATCTTTCCACCACTGGTGACTCTGGATTTCAGTTCCCAATTGGAAGCGGTAAAACTGTATTTTATGAATCCGGTTTCGTATATGGTGGATATGTAAATAAAGAATGGCGCGTGGGCGGTTCTACTTACTCACGTGGTCAAGTACCCGGAAGAATTATTACTCCCGGTACTTTAACAACTCCATTGGGTATTGCAGAAGCAGCTGCTCTACCACATGTAAGAATTTATAGAGTACGTAGAGACTATAAAGATCCTCAAGCTGACTACAGCAAAGAGATCATGGATGAAGGAAAAACCCAGGCAGCAATTTTTGCTCAATACGATAAGGACTGGGCTGAATGGCCTGCAATTTATGGAGCTCCATTCGAAGATAAAAATAATAACAAAACTTATGAACCTGCTATAGACATTCCCGGTGTTCCGGGCGCAGATCAGACCATCTGGTTTGTTGCTAATGATGTTGACCCAACTACAGCTCAAAAACTTTACGGTTCAATTGGTCTTGGTATCGAAATGCAGGCAACAATCTGGGGCTACAATCAGCAAAATGCCCTTGGTGATGCTCTTTTCAGAAAATATACAATGATCAATAAAGGCTTTTACCCGGTTGACTCATGTTATGTTAACATGTGGTCGGATCCCGATCTTGGCGGCGATGCAGGCGATGACTTTGCGGGCTGCGATACTCTGTTGAGCTTAGGTTTTATTTACAACGGTGACGATTCCGATCCATCCTACGGCGCTTACATCCCGGCATCTGGTTTCGATTTTATGCAAGGTCCTATTGTTAAAGGTCTTGCTACAGATAAAGCAATTTTCAAGAGCAAATACAGAACCGGTTTTAAGAATATGCCTATGACCGCTTTCTATTTATTCACACAAAGCGTTGCTAACTGGGGCGATCCAACATTAGGCAGTTATGCAAACGGTGCTTTACGTTTTAGAAATCTATTCCAGGGGAAAAATGCTACTCTCGGTACACCGTTTATCGATCCTTTGACCGGAAAGAAATCAATGTTTTTTGCACCCGGCGATCCTGTAACAGGTAAAGGCTGGGTTGATGGAATTCTTTTTCCAAAACAAGATAGACGTATTGGCGCAGTTTCAGGTCCATTTACTTTAGCTGTTGGCGATACACAAGAAGTAGTAGTAGGTCAGTTAGCAGCAGGTGGAGTTGCGCCGGTATCTCGTTTAGGTGCAGTTGCTTTATTGAAGTTCCAGGATTTGCAAGTTCAACAAACCTACGATAACTTCTTCAACGTTCCAACACCTCCTAAAGCTCCTGTTATTCCAATTAACGCTGTTACAAAAATTGGAACAGCTTCCGAATTTGATAAACAATTAATTATCAGTTGGGAAGAAGATCAAGCTTCTGTTGCGGCTACTGAAGGACATAATAATCTTGGATATAAATTCCAGGGTTATGTTGTTTACCAGTTACCAAGACTTAACGCTCAGTTAACCGAAGGTAAAATTGTTGCAACATTTGATAAAGTGGATTTAGTAGGCAACATTGAGAGTTTGGTCTTTGATGCTTCTACAAACAGTACAACTAAAAAATTCACAAAATTTGGCTCCGATTCCGGTATCCAAAGATTTATTAGTATTACAAAAGATTACATCAGAGGCGGCGTTCCTCTTGCTAACGGAACAGAATACTATTACGTAGTTTCTGCTTACTCTTATAATGCAGATCCAAACGCTGTTCCAAACGTATTGGAAAGTCTCTCTGCCAGAATCTTAGCTGTACCCCATCAGGTAAATCCGGGAACGGCATATAATGCTAAAATTGGAGATCTTCTAACATATACACATCCACAAGGTTCAAGCGATGGTAAGGTAATTGCAAAAGTAGTTGATCCATCCAGAGTTAATGGAAATTCATACGAAATTACATTTACCGGTACTTCCGGAAATACAAAGTGGAATTTGTTTAATAAAACAACAAATAAAACCGTATTGACCGGTGTTACTGAAAGTCTTGGCGCCGTTGCTCCGATACTTGACGGTATCCAGATTGATATGACAGGCGCACCGAATGATGTTAAGTTCTTATTGGTTACTGCTAACGCGGGTGGTAAATTAGCTACACCTAACATGGGTTGTTTTGGTTTCAATAGCAGTGGTTTCCCATTCTCACCTTCAGGACAAGACCGCCCAACTACAGGCCAACAAGTAAATGGAAACAATGTTTGGGGTATCCATACTGCGGAAGTTGGTGATCCTGCAAACGCATCATTTACATTCTTTAAGACAAGAGTTACACAGAGTAATGCACGCTGGCCTCTCTTGATACCAAACGATTTTGAAATTCGTTTCAAAGCCGGCGCTAAAGGATTTATCTGGCCAGGTAACACGTTTGGTGTTTCCGGTAAAATGGCTGATGTTCCGTTTGAATTATGGAATGTTGGTACAAAAGCAGATGCAAGCGATGATGTTAGATATTTCCCCTACATACTTGATGCAAGCAATGCCAATGCTGGAAATAATAAATTTGATTTATCAGGTGTAGATCATACAATTTCGGGTGGTACAAATGATCCTGAAACAGACTGGTTCTACTGGGTAATTCCAAAAGATCAATCTCCTGGTCAAGCAGGTTACAATGCAATAGTAGCTCAGGGTGCTGCTCATACATATTTAGATGGAGCAACTACAGCCGGTACAGATGCATGGAGAAGATTTGTTTTAGTTGGCTGGAACTTAGCAGATATTACAGCTCTTGCTACTATACCTGCAGGCAAAGAATTACCTGAACCAGGTACAGTTTTCCAGATAATTACAACCAAACCAAATCAACCAACTTCCGGTACAAGCGGAGACAAATTTGCATTTACAGCTCCGACAGTAGTGACAAATAATTTGGATCTCGCTAAGGCAGAGGTTGATAAAATAAATGTATTCCCAAATCCTTATTATGGTGTAAACCCAAGAGAAGTAAATAAATATCAACGTATGGTAACTTTCAGTCACTTACCCCAAGTAGCTACCTTACGCATATTTAATTTAGCTGGGCAGCTAGTTCGCGTGCTACAGAAGAATTCTCCCAGCCAGTTTATAACCTGGGATCTTGTAAACGATAGTTCTTTCCCTGTTGCTAGTGGATTATATATAATTCACATCGATATGCCTGATTTAGGCACGACAAAAACCGTAAAACTAGCAATCATTCAAGAACAACAGATTCTTGATCACTTCTAAATGATGGGAGAAAAAAATGAAAAAAATATATTTAAAATTATTTATGCTGATTCTTACTGCCAGCACTGTTTTTGCAGATGGTGGAGTTAGAAATGGTACGGGTGCTGCATCGCAGCTCTTAATACCGGTTGGCGCTAGAGGAATCGCGATGAGCGGTTCTACAATTGCCGGTTCTACCGGTTTAGAGGCTCTTTATTGGAATCCTGCTAACCTTGGTATTGAAGGCGGAACGAATGTTATGGTATCCTATATGTCTCACATTGCGGATATAGGTGTTACCTATTTTGGTGTTTCGAGTAATTTAGAAGGATTTGGTACTATAGCAGTTACCTTGAAGTCATTGGGTATCGGTAGTATCAACGTTACAACAGTAGACAACCCTGACGGAACAGGTCAGTCTTTCAAACCGTCATTTGTAACTATTGGTTTATCATATTCCAAAATGTTGAGTGATAGAATTTCCGTAGGATTAACAATGAACTATATTACAGAAAAATTAGATCTTGTTAGTTCAACTGCACTTGCATTCAATTTTGGAGTTACATACAGAAACTTAGCTAATATCAACGGCTTCAACTTAGCCATGGTATTAAAAAACTTTGGTTCTCAAATGAGATATGACGGATCCGGTCTTTATTTATTAGCTACACCTGGAAGTCTGGAAAGAGGAGAAGCTACATATAAAATGACCGCAGCTGCATTCGATCTGCCATCAACACTTGAGATAGGTTTGAGCTATAACTATAATTTCAATGCTTCAAATTCTCTACAATTGGATGGTGTTTATCAAAACAGCAACTACTACGCTGATGAATATAAACTCGGATTAGAATATAGTTTGAACAATATGTTCTTCGTACGTGGTGGTTATGCTTATACACCTAGCTTCGCAGATAACACAGATTACAATATTTATGGTGTCACTGCCGGTATTGGTCTGAAATACGATTTAGGTGGAACATCCATGAAGGTTGATTATGCATTCAGACAAACCAAGTTCTTCGATAATAGTCATATTATAGCGGTTCAGTTTGGTTTGTAAGATTTAGTCTTCCTAAGTCTTCAAAGCCCCGATCTCAACGTCGGGGCTTTTTTATTTTAAAATGCTTATTCTTGCCTGCTGACCTACATGTTTGTATTTTTAGTTAGTGATAATTTATATGGTTTGATAAATGCGATTCTTATAATTAAATAGATTCTGTAAAAAATAAATGGTTCATCATAAAGAAGCGCACCTTTATATTGGATACCAAGCAGATGTTTTTATGCATAAACCCCACGCTTCAGCGTGGGGATAGTAATACTAAAAACAACACCGGGCTTTAGCCCTGCATCAACTAGAATTATATCAAACGTTAAAATATGGATACATGCGGTTTGGGGCACTAAGAACCATGAGCGCGTTCTCTCTAAAGATGTTAGACAACAACTTTTTTAGCATGTCCGTGAGAACGCAAAAGAGAAGCAGATTTATATTGATTTCATTAATGGAGATATGGACTGTATACACTGCTTATTAGCATTAAATGCAGATATGACGATAGCAAAAGTTATGCAACTGATAAAAGGTGAAGCCGCATATTGGGCAAATAAGAACTCGTTGCTAAAACCGAAATTGGAGTGGGCGGATGAGTACTTTGTCCCGATAGCTATCGGGATCAGTGAATCTATGCTCAATAAAGTTCGGGACTACATCAAAAGCCAAGAAGAGCATCATAAGTGTTACCCCACGATAAATCGTGGGGTAAATTCATGAAGTACGCATTTTTATGAAGTATTTAATATATCTATGATTAACTAAGAGGATTCAATTTTATGAAGAAGGCTCTAACCGTCGTCTGTTTTATCTTATCGCTAACCACAGGCATATTTGCTCAAAAAGAATTGAATTTCGAGTTTGATTACGCGCGTTTCAACTATGATTCAACTTCGGTTTATATCGAATTTTATTATGAACTTAATCCGAAAAATATGCACTTCATTCCCACATCCACCGGACAATTAAGTGAGGCTGTTGTTCATTTAGAGATGAAAAATGCCGCGACAAATGAATTTGTGATTAATAAGGATTGGAAGATTCAAAATACAGTTACATTAGCCGAGATGGATTCTGTTTCGAAGAATGTTAGTGATGTTATGGGATTTGTCATTCCCACCGGAAAATATTCTTTATTAGTGACAATCAAAGACACAAAAGATCCAAGTATTAACAAAACTATTAATGAGAGTATTGTGTTAGAGCCTTTTAAGACAAGCAAATATTCAATAAGTGATCTTGAAATTGCGAGGAATATCAAAATTGAAGGGGCTGATAAAAAATCCCTCTTTTATAAAAATTCTATCGAGATAATTCCAAATCCTTCTATGATTTATACCCGCCAATCTCCGGTACTATTTTTCTATGCGGAGCTTTATAACCTAAAATCTGCAGATTCAAATTCAGATTTTTCACTTGTCCGGAATTTATTTAACAGTTCTGGTGTCTCTGTTCACAAAAACTCAAAGTCATTAAAACAGACCGACCAAGCTCTGGTTGAATATGGAGTGATCAATTTATCGAAGCTTCCAACGGATTCATATTCGCTTGAGTTAAATTTAGTTGAACCTGTATCAAACAAAGCCTACACATCTACCAAACGGTTTTATTTATATAACCCAAACGTAGTTGATACAAATAGAACCTCGAATATTAACGCAAAAGTTATAGGTAGTGAGTATGGCATATTATCTCTGGAAGAGTGCAACAAAATGTTTTCATACGCAAAATATATTGCCTCCCAAAAAGAAATTGAGCAGTACTCTAAACTCGATTCATTAAATGCCAAAAGGGAATTCCTGTTTAATTTCTGGAAAGTTAGAGATGATAATCCTGCCACCGCCAAAAATGAAATTAAAGAAGAATATATGAATAGAGTAGCGATTGCTAATAAGAATTACACAAGAATGAATAAGGAAGGATATCTTACAGATAGGGGACGTGTCGTGCTGCTATTCGGTGAACCTGATCAGAAAGATTTTTACAACAGCGATTCTGAAGTAAAGCCTTATGAGGTTTGGTTCTATAATCAAATTGAGGGTGGTGTTACATTTATTTTTGGAGACATAACCGGATTTGGAAATTATGAATTGCTTCATTCCACTAAGCGCGGTGAACTGCAGGACGATAATTGGGTAAGACGGCTTCGTAGTTTCAATTAATAATGCGAACCAAGTATAAAATTGAATATTTTATTTTCCATTCCTTTGTAAATCTGTTCAGGAAAATAGGATTAAGAAGGACAAGAATATGCGCCAAGTATCTCGCGTATATTCTCTATTATTTAATCCCGGTCAGAAAAAAGGTTGTCACGGATAATTTAAGAATAGCTCTACCAAATAGAACAGATTCAGAGATAAAACAACTTGCCTTGTTGACCTACCAGAATATTCTTATCACTTTTTTCGAAATGATGTATCTTCCCTACGTTACCAAAGAAGAGATTCAATTATCCATTCATATTGAGAACATCAACGCCATCAAAAAATTAATTAGCGCCGATGAAGCGGCAATAATTCTTACGGGTCATTTCGGCGGATGGGAATTTTGCATGTCTGCTCTTACACTTAAACTTGGAAGGGAGTGTAGCTTATTAGCTCAGCCGCAGAGTAATCCCCTAGTCTCAGATTTTGTTATGAGAGCAAGAGCCAAGTTTGGAAATAAAATGGTTCTTTCAGGTATTTCTGTACGAAAAATATATGAGACTATTAAAAATAGGGGAATTATAGGAGTCGCAGGCGACCAGCGAGGACCTTTTGAAGGTCCACGTTTCTCCTTTTTTGGAAGACCTACTGCGCTCTATACCGGTACTGCAAGCATAGCGTTAAAAATGAACTGTCCGGTTATCATGGCTGCATTTGAACGTCAAAAAGATTATAGCTATAAAATGCATTTGGAAAAATTGGATATTGAAAATCTGCCGGATGAGCAAGAAGATAAACTTAGAGAACTTACCCAGCGTTATATTTCTTTTTTAGAAAAACATATTCAAAACAATCCGGAACAATATTTTTGGATGCACAAAATTTGGAAGTATTAGTGAAAAAGAAGATACTAATCATTCAAACGGCGTTCCTTGGCGATGCCATTCTTACACTTCCAATGATTCAAAAATTAAATGAAAAGTTTAGTGGCTCATCCCTAACGGTACTTTGTATTCCCACCGCAAAAGAGATATTTGAAAATTCTCCTTTTGTTGACAAAGTAATTGTTTACGATAAGAGGGGCACACAAAAGTCGCTCTTAAGTTTTATCAGGTTAATTAGATTAATCCGGAAAAATAAATTCTATCGCATTTATTCCCCCCACAGATCCTGCCGTACATCGATGCTTGTATTTTTTTCCAAAACTAAATTAACATTCGGATTTGATATATCGAGCTGCAGCTTTATCTATAAAACGAGAATTAAATACATATCGGCGAAACACGAGGTTGCACGTAATCTTGATCTGATTCAGTATGATACTTCGGATGAGAAATGGAGAATATTGCCATTAATAGATATTTCAGATTCCGTCATAAAGAGAGTGGATAAAATTATTGATGGTCTTGATATCAAAAATATGGTGGCAGTTGCGCCCGGATCCGTTTGGAAAACAAAAATTTACCCTCAAGAATATTTTGAGGAAGTAATTAAATATTTGGTCGATAAAAATTATTTTGTAATTCTTATTGGCGGCAGAGACGATGAAAAACTGTGCCGCACGATAGAAACAAAATTTGATTCACAAGTGAAATCATTTGCCGGCAAACTAAGCGTTTTAGAGTCCGTGGTGCTTCTTAAAAAATCCTCTCTTTTAATTTCCAACGATAGTGCACCAACACATCTCGGCATGCTTGCCGACATTCCCACAATTACAATTTACTGCTCTACGGTTCCTCAATTCGGCTTTTATCCTTATACTGAGAAGAGCAAGTCGGTTTCTCTGGATGATCTTAAATGTAAACCGTGCGGTATTCATGGGCATACGGAGTGTCCAATTAAGACGTTCGATTGCGGAATGAAACTTCTTCCAGAATCTATAATCCGGGAGGTTGATGGTTTTTTAGAGACGAAAGGAAAATAATTCACAAATTCTTATATTTGCACAACTCAAGAAGGAAAAAAATGAAGTGGTTAAATCTGGAGAATCTTAAGAATTCTTCATTTTACATAACGCCCAATTTCCCGATTATTACTACCAAGAGATATAAGTTCAGTTTAATACGTCTGAGCGCTTATCTTATTTCATACACAATTTTAGCCTGGTTGTTTTTGATATTCATTTTTTCAATAACCCCGCTGAAAGATTTACTCTTTGTAATTGATAATAATGAATTGCAAGCGCAGCGAGAAAAGATTTCGCATTTACAAAGCCGCGTTGAATTACTCACTTCACAGCTTCAAACTCTGGCATCAACAAATGAGCGGATTAAGTTTGCAATGAGGCTGGCAAAAAGGGATTCTACACAAAAGAGTGATGCTCTCTACGATTCTCTCAGAAAACCAATAAATAAAAAACTTAAAATTGGCGGTGATGTTTTTACTGCCTTCAAGGATTTAGTAGAACAGATATTTCAATCGGCTGAAAATTCAAAATCATTCTACTTTATGGAGCCAACAGCCGGTATAATTACAACGGAATTCTCACCCTCAAAAGGGCACATGGGGGTAGATTACGGAGTAAGGTCTGGTTCGGCAATACACGCGACTGCCGGAGGGCTTGTAACATTTTCCGATTACACAATCGATTCCGGCTTTATGATGATTATTCTGCATGATAATAATTATATATCTATTTACAAACATTGTGCAACATTACTTAAGAAAGCCCGTGATATTGTTTCTCAAGGAGAATTAATAGCTCTAAGCGGAAATTCCGGTAAGAATACAACCGGTCCTCATCTTCATTTTGAACTCTGGCAGAATGGTAAACCGGTTGATCCACAAAAAATATTATTAAAGTAGGAGAATAGTAAATGGCGAATAGAAGAGACTCTGAAGCAGAAGAAGTCAGCATCATTAGTAAGGGTGTTAAAATTGACGGAAATCTTTTTAGTGAAGGTAATGTGAGAATTGACGGAGCTGTTAACGGAAATGTCTCCATCAATGGTAATTTGACTATCGGCGATACAAGTCATATTGAAGGAGAAATTAAGGCTAATAACATCACTATGAATGGAAAGGTCTTTGGAAAAATAGTTACTAATGAAAAACTGAAATTGGAATCTAAGGCGCATTTAAAAGGCGACCTGATTACAAAATATTTAATAATAGAGGAAGGGGCTTTTTTTGAAGGCTCAAGTCAAATGAATAATGGCAAAATTCCTGTACAAAAAGAGAGATAATGTAGAGAAAAAGTCATCCGAGAAATTATCTGAGTCTTATAGAAAAATAGGACCTTATCTTGGATTAGGCACTCAATTAGCCGCATCAATAATTTTGATGTTCTTTCTTGGAAGATGGATAGATACAAAATTAAATTCTGAACCTCTATTCGTACTAATCTGCTCTTTTATTGGCGGTTTTGCAGGTATTTACAATTTTATCAAAACAGTTTTGGAAATAAACGAGAAAAATAAGTTTGATAAGCAAAAGTAAAATTGCCCTCCTGATTACACTTATTGCATCCATTGGGATTGTCTGCCTCATATTTCTAAACGTTATAGAATTAAATACCGGTAATTCAATAATGATGGGAATCTCTATCACAACTGTAAATTTTCTCCTCTTTGTGGGCGCTTATGCTTATTCAATCAAAAAAGGGAACAAAACGTTCATCATATTCACTTTGGGTGGGATTGGGGTGCGCCTTTTAATAATGCTTTCAATGGTGTTTATAAGCATAAAGATGTTGAAAGTTGACCTTCTTGGGTTTATATTTACACTCTTTATTTGGTACATTTTCTTTTTAATTTTCGAAATAGCAATAGTCCGCCGGGGTCTTGAAGGGCGGTAAAAGACAAAAACTATGTGGATTAGTAATCCTAAGGTTATAACAGATACAGTTAAGACGGCTGTTGAAGCTGCTAAGAAGCAAGATACAAGCTGGATTATGCATCACATACTCGATGCCAGGGAAATTGATTTCACGCCGTTCGGCATCATTCATTTGCCCGAATTGCATCTCTTTGGAATAGATATCTCTTTAACAAGGCATGTAGTTTTCATGTGGCTTGCGTTTGTTCTTTTGGTAGTTACATTTTTATTTGTAGCAAGATCTTATAAAAAATCGTTGGTACCCCGCGGCATAACTAATTTGACGGAAATTTTAATAGTATTTGTGCGCGATGAGATAGTAAAGCCAACAATCGGAAAAGGTTATGAAAGGTTTTTACCTTACTTGTTGACAATTTTCTTTTTCATATTAACCTGTAACTTTCTTGGGTTGGTTCCTTATGGCTCAACGGCTACAAGCAATATAGCTGTAACGGCAACATTGGCAATAATTTCATTCATTGTTATCCAAGTTGGCGGAATGATGAAAAACGGCGTGTTTGGTTATTTTAAAGGATTAGTTCCTCACGGCATACCGATTTGGCTTTTGCCAATAATGATACCGGTAGAGTTACTTGGTCTCTTCACAAAGCCGTTCGCATTGGCTATTCGTCTTTTTGCGAATATGACTGCCGGGCACATAGTAATTTTATCATTGTTAGGATTGATCTTTATTCTTCACACATATTTTGTAGTGCCGGTATCAATCTCTTTTGCTTTATTTATTTATTTACTTGAAATTTTAGTAGCTCTTATACAAGCATATATATTTACTATGCTGTCCTCTCTCTTTATTGGGATGGCAGTTCATCAGGAACATTAATTTTATTAAACGATAATAAAGGAGAAATCAAATGGAAGGTGTGGGTTTTGCATATTTAGCTGCAGGATTTAGTGCAGCCTTAACAGTTATTGGTGGTGCATACGGTATTGGTAAATTAGCTAGCTCTGCAATGGAAGCAAGCGGTCGTCAACCGGAAGCTGCCGGCGAAATTAGAACATCAATGATTATTGCTGCTGCTCTTATTGAAGGTATTTCTCTTTTTGCGCTCGTTATCTGTATTCTTTTAGCGCTTAAGTAATTCACCTGCAATAATATTCTTTTTCGAAATAGGGAATTAAGATGAAAACAATAAGTTATTTATTGCTCCTGGCATTTTCTGAAGGGGCTGAAAAGGGCGGAAGTCCATTGGATGTTAATCCCGGTGTGATATTATGGACTGTGGTTACATTCGTATTTCTTTTGTTGGTTCTGAAAAAGATTGCTTGGAAACCGATTCTAAATTCCTTAAATGAAAGAGAAAATTTTATTAAGGATTCTCTTGAGAAAGCCGATAAAGCTCAGAAAGAAGCAGAAAAATTAGTTGCGGAAAACAAAGTCAATCTTTCCAAGGCTGATGAGGAAGCCCAAAAAATAATTGAGCAGAGCAGAGAATTAGCAGAGAAATTGAAGCAACGAATTCTTGAAGAAAGTAAAGTACAAGCAAAGAAAATGATATTAGATGCTACGAGCGAAATAGAAAGAAAAAACACCGAAGCTTTCAACAAATTGAAAGATCAGGTCGCCGATATTGCCGTTAATGCCGCAGAGAAAATCTTAAGGGAGAATTTGGATAAAGAAAAACAAATTAATTTGGTTAACAAATATTTGGATGATCTGAAAAACTAATATGAGTGTTTACCGGATTTCATATCGTTACGCAAATTCCTTGCTGCTTCTTTCAGAGGAGAAAAATATATTCGGAAAAATTTCTGACGATGCAGATCTTGTCTTCAATACTCTAAGCGGATCTAAAGAATTGCGTGCGCTTCTTAAAAACCCTGTTGTAAAAGGCGAGATCAAAAAATCACTGCTGGAAAAAATCTTCAAAGAAAAAATCAGCGGCGAAACAATGAGCTTCGTCAACTTCATTCTCGAAAAAAATCGAGAAGATATACTTCTTGAAATCTTCAAAGAATTTCTTGCCTTAGTGGATAAAAAGAACGGAGTTGTAAAAGCAAGAATAACTTCTGCTGTTGATCTGAATTATACCTTGAAACAAAAAATAGTAGCCGATCTTGAAAAGAAGACTAACAGAAAAGTTTCGGCTGATTACTCTATTGATTCAAATATGATCGGCGGATTTATTATTCGCATCGAGGATACAGTTTATGACGCGTCTGTTAAACATCAGCTTAGTTTGCTTCGGAAAAGATTTTCTGAAGAAATAAATATTTCTAACAACTAAAGAAAAAGTTAGTCCCGAGAAATCGGGATCCTCCGAAGGAGTCCTTCGGACCAAAGGGAGAAAAAATAAAATGGCGGAAGTAAGACCCGATGAAGTTTCTGCGATATTAAGGAAACAACTTGCTGGATTCGAAAACGAGACCGACATATACGAAGTCGGAACAGTTCTTCAAGTTGGCGATGGTATTGCGCGTGTATATGGGCTTTCAAAAGTAATGGCAAGTGAACTTGTTGAATTTCCAAACGATGTTATGGGAATGGTACTTAATCTTGAAGAAGATAGCGTTGGATGCGTTCTATTTGGCGAAAGCTCTATGATCAAGGAGGGCGATACAGTTAAAAGAACTAACCGAGTTGCATCATTTCCGGTTGGAGATAAACTTCTCGGAAGAGTTGTTGATCCTCTTGGCGTTCCATTGGATGGAAAAGGTACAGTTCAGTTTGATAAGTTTATGCCTATTGAAAGAAAAGCATTAGGTATTATTCAACGCCAGCCGGTTAAGGAACCGCTTCAAACAGGTATTACCGCTATCGATTCTATGATTCCTATCGGAAGAGGACAACGTGAATTGATCATCGGCGACCGCCAGACCGGTAAGACTGCTGTTGCAATTGATGCGATTATAAATCAAAAATTTACTCATACGGAAGAAGCAAAGCAGAATGGTATTAATCCGGTCTATTGCGTTTATGTTGCAATCGGGCAGAAAAATTCCACCGTAGCTCAAGTAGTTGCAAAACTTGAAGAAGCGGGCGCAATGGAATATACTACTGTTGTTGCAGCCGCTGCCTCAACACCTGCGCCGTTACAATATATAGCTCCTTATTCTGGTGCAACACTCGGAGAATTTTTTAGAGATAATGGAAAGCATTCTTTAGTTATTTATGATGATCTCTCAAAACAAGCTGTTGCTTACCGTGAACTTTCTTTGTTGTTAAGAAGACCTCCTGGACGTGAGGCTTATCCGGGTGACGTATTCTATTTGCATTCACGTTTACTTGAGCGTGCATCAAAATTAAGTGATGATCTTGGCGGCGGAAGTTTAACCGCTCTGCCAATTATTGAAACGCAACAAGGTGACGTTTCTGCTTACATTCCTACAAACGTTATCTCAATTACTGACGGACAAATTTATCTCGAGCCGAATTTATTTAATGCTGGTGTTCGTCCCGCTATCAACGTTGGTATCTCGGTGTCTCGTGTTGGTGGTAATGCTCAGATTAAAGGAATGAAAAAAGTAGCCGGTTCATTGAAATTAGATCTTGCGCAGTTCCGAGAGCTTGAAGCATTTGCAAAATTCGGTTCCGATCTTGATAAAGCAACTTTAAGAACTCTTAGCAAGGGTGCCCGACTTGTTGAGCTATTAAAGCAAGGTCAGTACGCACCGGTTCCAGTTGAAAAACAAGTATTAAGCGTTTATGTCGGTACAAACAATTACTTTGAGTCTATTGAAGTAAAAGATGTGAAGAGATTTGAGAAAGAATTTTTAGAGTATGTTGAATTGAAATATCCCCAAATCTTGGAAAACATTCGTAAAACAAAAGAGATGAAGGATGATACAATTCAAATGGTTAAAAAAGCGGTTACTGAATTTATAGAAAGATTTAAGAAGAGCTAAATTTTAAATGGCAACACTACGAGACATAAAAGGAAGAATTAAGGGCGTTAAGAGCACCCAGCAGATTACCAAAGCAATGAAGATGGTTGCCGCTGCCCGTCTGCGTCGTGCTCAAGAAAATATTATTAATGCCAAGCCGTACTCAAAGAAAATTGCCGAGATGCTCGGGCATTTATTAAGTATCGAGAAAAATTTTAATAATCCTCTTTTCCTTGAAAGAGAAATAAAACGTATTGCGGTAATTGTTGTTACCTCCGACCGCGGATTATGCGGCGGTTTTAACATGAACGTTATTCGAAAAACCGAAGAAATGGCTAAAAATGAACTTGCTAATTTCTATAAAGAAGGAAATTTAGATTTTTATTGTATCGGAAAAAAAGGAAACGATTATTTTACCAAAAGACCTTACAATGTTGTTGGTCCCTACCCAGGAATTTTTTCCCACTTGAAGTTTGAGTTTGCTTCCGGATTAATTAAAGAACTTACAACCAAATATATTTCCGGTGAAATTGATAAAGTTTTGGTTGTGTACAATGAATTTAAATCTGTCATTCAGCAAAAAACAACTGTTGAGCAATTATTTCCGATTAAGCCTTTTGAAGTAAAGAATCATGAATCGGTACAAGATGTTGATTACATTTATGAACCGGACAAAGTAAGAATTATAAATATACTGTTGCCTAAGCATTTAAATGCTCAGATGTGGACTACCTTACTAGATTCTTACGCGGCTGAATTAGGAGCTAGAATGACTGCGATGGATATGGCTACAGAGAATGCTAAAGAATTAATTCGTTCTCTTAACCTGACTTACAACAAAGTCCGGCAGGCATCTATCACAAAAGAGATTTTAGAGATAGTATCCGGAGCCAACGCCCTAAAAGAATCATAAATAGTTTACGTTTGAAATGAAGTCTCTTTTTATTATCTTTAATTAGGGTTGGTGTAGAATGCTCGATGATTTGACCGAAAAACTGGAACGGGCGTTAAAAAAAATTACCGGCCAAGGAAAATTAACGGAATCCAATATCTCGGATACTCTCAGGGATATTAGACGTGTTCTTTTAGATGCTGATGTTAATTACAAAGTTGCTAAAAAATTTATAGACGATGTAAAAGAAAAAGCGCTTGGTACCGAAGTTCTAAATTCCGTTTCACCAGGGCAGCTCATCACAAAAATTTTATTCGATGAGTTGACAATTTTATTAGGTGGATCGGGATCCGAACTTACACTTAATGCGTCGGGAATTACTGTGATCATGTTGATAGGACTTCAAGGTTGCGGTAAAACTACTTTCAGTGCAAAGCTGGCGAAGGATTTAAAGAGTAAAAAACGAAATGTTCTTTTAGTTGCCGCGGATGTTTATAGACCGGCTGCTATTAAACAATTGCAAGTATTGGGTAGTCAAATTGACGTTCCCGTATTTACGATTGCTGACAGCAAGGAGCCTGTAAAAATAGCTTCAGAGTCATTGAGTTATGCTAAGGAGAATGGTCTTAACACAATAATCATCGATACGGCGGGCAGATTGCACGTTGATGATGATATGATGAATGAAGCGGCTCAGATTAAAGCGAAGGTGAATCCAACCGAAACTTTATTTGTAGTCGATTCGATGACCGGTCAAGATGCTGTTAATTCCGCTAAAGCATTTCATGAAAAAGTTGAGTTTGACGGTGTTGTTCTTACAAAACTTGATGGTGATTCGCGCGGCGGTTGTGTTCTTTCAATTCGTGCAGTTGTAGATCGTCCTATTAAGTTTGTCAGTCTTGGTGAAAAACTTGATTCAATAGAATCTTTTCATCCGGATAGAATGGCTTCTAGGATTCTAGGCAAAGGAGATGTAATTTCTCTTGTTGAAAAAGCCCAAGCCCAGTTTGACGAAAAAGAAGCCGGTGATCTTGAAAAAAAATTTCGAGAGAACAAATTCGATTTTGATGATTTTTTGAAACAGATCAAGATGATTAAGAAGATGGGTTCGTTAAAGAGTCTTCTTGGAATGGTGCCTGGTGTCGGTTCCGCAATAAAGAATGCGGATGTTGATGAAAAACAATTGGTAGTGGTTGAATCAGTTATTCAATCTATGACTAAAAAAGAAAGAACGAATCCGAAGATATTGAACGGAAGCAGAAGAAAAAGAATTGCTAGAGGAAGCGGAAATACAATTCAGGATGTGAACAGATTGATTAAGCAGTTCGAGCAGATGCAGCAGATGATGAAAATGATGAACAAGCATTCAGGAAAAATTTCATTACCAAACCTGCCCACCGGCAGGCGGGTATAAAAAACATAAGATATAATTAGTTTATAAAATCAATAAGGAGTAACAAATTGGCAGTTAAGTTAAGACTGAGAAGAATGGGAAAGAAAAAACAGCCGGTATATAAATTAGTTGCGGCTGATTCACGTTCACCAAGAGACGGTAAGTTTATCGAAGCTATTGGTCTATATAATCCCAAAACGGATCCCGCTACTGTTGAAATAAAAGAAGAGCGCGCAATGTATTGGTTGGGCGTCGGCGCCCAGCCTACAGACACAGTAAAAAATCTTTTATCTAATCAAGGGATTATTCTTAAAAGTGAATTGATAAAACAAGGTTTAAGCGAAGAACAGATTGCTGTAAAACTTGATGAATGGAAAAAATTGAAGGAAGTAAATGTAGCGGCTGCTTCAAAAAAGAAATCGGAAAAAGCAAAAAAAGCTTCGACTGAAAAGCAAGATAAAACTGGTAGCGAATCGGAAGTAAAGAGTACTACTCCCGAGGTAGCCTAATTCCTTTCGGAATTGCTTGCACTAATTACGTACTCTGATGGTTCACTAAACTATAGGTATTCTCATGAAGGAATTTATTGAATTTATTGCGAAACACCTTGTTGACTCTCCGGATAGTGTTGTTTTAGAAGAAACAATGCCCGACGAGAAGACTGTCGAGTTAACTCTCAAAGTGGGTGCAGATGATGTTGGCAAAGTCATAGGCAAACAGGGTAAGACGGCACAAGCAATGAGAACCTTGCTTACCGCTATTGCGGCAAAAGATGGCAAGCGCGCTATCTTGAAAATATTGGATTAATTAATCTCTACTGTGGATGATTTTTTTCTAATTGCGGAGATTAAGGGTGTTCATAATTCCGATGG
Source organism: uncultured Ignavibacteriota bacterium (assembly GCA_947085815.1). Classification (GTDB taxonomy): domain Bacteria; phylum Bacteroidota; class Ignavibacteria; order Ignavibacteriales; family Melioribacteraceae; genus Fen-1258. The sequence goes on from CAMTXU010000022.1 coordinate 87,199, forward strand.
TTTTGTTTTAATTGATTCTTTTTCCGATTTCGCCGAAAGATTTTTTAAACTGAATTCCGTCTTTATTGACGTGTTTGGTTTGAGGAAAGAGTTCTTTGTTGAGAATGTTATTAATGTTAGCGGCAGGATCGCTCTAAAATTCAAAAATTTTGATTCTGCGGAGGATGTTAAAATTCTTCTTGGTAAAAAGATTTTTATTGACGAGAAAAATTCTATCAAACTCGCTAAGGATACATACTTCGTTCATGATCTAATCGGGAGTGAGGTTTATAGAAACTCATTATTGATTGGATATATAGAAGATGTTCTTACTTACCCTGCTAACGATGTCTATTTGATTAATGATCTGAATCAAAAAAAAATTATGATACCGGCTGTAAAGGATTTTATAAAATCGTTTCATCCGGAAAAAAAAAGATTAGAATTGTTGGACGATTGCGATTTGCTTTACGATGATGAGAATTGATATTATTTCCGCTGTGCCGGACTCTCTTATTAGTCCGATTAATACCAGCATACTAAAGAGAGCGCAAGAGAGAAACAAAGTTGAAATTGTTGTGCATAACTTACGGGATTATGCATACGATAAACATAAACAGATTGATGACAAGCCCTTTGGCGGCGGACCCGGAATGCTTCTTAAACCGGAACCGTTCTTTGAATGTATTGAAAAACTTCTCGGAGAAAGAAAATACGATCATATTATTTTCCCCACACCCGGCGGAAAACTATTTGATCAGAAAATGGCAAACAAATTTTCTCTTGTAGAGAATATACTAATCATTGCCGGACATTATAAAGGTGTCGATGATAGAGTCCGCCAGAGATTTGCCACTGATGAAATTTCGATAGGACATTTTGTTTTAACCGGCGGTGAAATTGTAGCGCTGGCAATAATTGACGCGGTAGTGAGGCTTATACCTGGTGTGTTGAATGACAGTGAATCCGCTCTGAATGATTCGTTGATGGATGGAGACTTTATAGAAGCGCCTTATTACACTCGTCCTGCCGAGTATAAAGAGATGGTTGTTCCGGAAGTATTACTCTCCGGACATGAAAAAAAAATTAAAGATTGGAAAGAAGAGCAGTCAAAAATATTAACTGAAAAATGGAAAAAAATAAATAGCATGGAGTAGAAGTAATGGACAAATTAAATGAACTAACAAAAGAGCAATTGCGCACAGATTTTCCTGCGTTTAAAACCGGAGATCATATTCGTGTGCATGTAAGAGTTATTGAGGGCGATAAAGAAAGAATTCAACCGTTTGAAGGCGATGTTATAAACATCAGAGGAACAGGACTCAACAAGACCTTCACCGTTCGTAAGATTGCAAGCGGCGTTGGTGTTGAAAGAATCTTTGCATTCAGTTCTCCTAAGCTTGCAAAACTAGAGATTGTCCGCGAAGGTAAGGTAAGAAGAGCAAAACTTTTCTACCTTAGAGAACTTTCCGGTAAAGCTGCGCGAATCAAAGATAAAAATCAGAGATAAGTTCAAATAAGTACTAACTTAGCCGCTCTTGAAGCGGCTTTGTTATTTTAAATAATTATTAAGAAGAGCCTGATATTATTCAATTACAATTTATTTTGAAGCCCTTCCCTTTGGGAGCAATGTTGTCAACTTAGAAAGAGAAAGAAAAAAGAGGATAAAAGAAATAGAACACGGATTACACAGATGATGCTGATAATCGCGGATTTTATCCGTGCAAATCCGTTTAACCTGCACGTCCGGCAGGCGGATCAGTATCATCTGCGTTCTATTGCGTGTTAGTTGACAGCATTGCTTCGGGAAGGGTTGTCCGAAGGACTACTTCGGAGGGATGGGTTTTTATGAAACTAATAATGCCAAAAAATATTTACACTTCGATTCTTTCTACTGAGTTAGAGAAGATCGGAGGGTTAGAAATATCTTATAAAGAATCTTCCCTTATCAGCAAAGATCTGGAGTTTAATACTTCCGCAGTGGCTCTTATACCAACACTCGATCTTATTAACCACCGTAATTTATTTGCTTCAACAAAACTCGCCGTTTCATTTGATGGAGTGTTATCAAATTCATATTTATACTTTGTTGAAGGGGAGAAGAAGATCGAGAAAATTTATCTCCGCGGCGACATTTCTTTGAATGAGATTTTACTCACAAAGATTTTATTCTCGGAAAGATATTCTGCCAATCCAGAAATTGCGCTGGATCCTGGCAAAAGCCCGAATTCCGGAAAAAATTTTGTCGTGGTCGGCGATGAGAATTATACAACTTGGGATTTTGGAAAGGCTATAAGCTTAGCGGACGAAGCTTCCGAGTTGCTAGATCTTCCTTATGTTAATTATGTCTTAGCCTCTCCCGATAGAAAAGCGCTTCAAAAATTCAATGAATCAGTTACTGCTGTTGATTCAATAATTGAAGATCAGATAGAAAAAATTATTGACCATGTTAATCTAAAGCAGGATGCAAAATCTTTTATCATTCAGAATATTGGTTCGCTCTATTTCGATATGACCGACAACGAAGTGGACGCTGTAAATGAATTAATTAAACTGGTTTTCTACCACGGAATTATTGACGATATGTTTGATGTGAAGTTTATATAAACATTCTCTTTCATACCAATGTTTTCATATTAGTGGTGAATTAAAATATTTTGGAAGGAAATAGCACACGGATAACGGCGTTGCGTTTAAGCGGACGCCCTGCGGTTTCCGCTACAAATAATTTGATTTATTGATTATGTAATTCACTTACACAAATACAGAACATACTAACTCAACTATAACTGCAAATACCACGACCGACTACAGCGTTCCGCTTGAGACGCGGGTTAGGCATAACTAATTATAAAATGTTTGAATGACTGCAATCAATTTATTTTTCAAGAATATTTAGAGTCTCGGCGCTCAATTTTTCAGCTCCTAAGTTTGCTCTCATTGAATTTGTTATATCAAACCTTTTAATGCGCAATGATTCTGTTAATGCAAGATTTTTGGAGATCAAAGACAATTTACTTGGAATAGTCTTTTTAAAGTAGGCCTTATCTCCTAGTTGCTGGAGTTGTAGTTTAGAATAATTCAATAATAACTCAGTAGCTTCGTCAGATATTGAATTAATTTTAAGAATAATTATTTCCGGTAGAACAATTTCCCATTTATTGGAAACTCTTTTATACTCATCATACTTCTTATTAATTGCAATAAACTCATACCCCGTCATTATGGATTTTTTTGAGTTTTCTCGAAGGTCAAGTGGGGATGGTATTGCACCCATAAAATTATCTAAGCTAGATAGAATCTCAATACAAGCCGTTATTTTCTTTTCATATAATTGTTGATTAAGGGTATCATTTCTCTGATTATCAAAGTATCTAATGTTATTGAAAGTTAACCACAACGTAGAAAGAAGAGCGATAAATGCAATAATCAAAGATCCATAGTTTGTAAACTTTTCAAATTTTGTCATATTGAATCCGAGTATTTATGATTTATGCCTAACATTGATTAGGCTGATTTACACAGATTAAATCCGCGAAAATCTGTTGAATCCGCGTTCTATTAAATTTTATCCAAGTTGCACTGAGAAATAGATATAGTCAATAGTGGGATTCATTTCTTATTCACACAGTGCAAAACTTTGCCTGTGTTTTTAAACTCAACAATAATTTTAATTGTCTCTTCAGCAACCGCGTCTTGAGCTTGTTCCGTTGAAGCGCCGATATGATGGGTAACATAAATGCCGTCAATGTTTTGAAGCTTTGAAGTAACAGCTCCGTCTTTACCTTCCGGCTCACCCTTAAATACATCAACTCCAGCTACAATTCCTTTTTCTTTTACAGCATTTAAAAGAGCATCTTCATCTATTACTTCTGCGCGTGAAGTATTTATTAATATAGCGCCCTTCTTCATCAATCCGAATAATTTGTCGTTGAACATTCCTTTAGTCTGCTGGTTGGAGGGAATGTGGAGCGAAATCACATCAGACTTGGAGATTAATTCTTCGATCTCATTTACGTATTCGACTCCAATTCCTTCAGTTTTAACGACATCGAAACCGATCACTTTCAACCCAAAAGCTTGCGCACGTTTGGCAATTTCTTTACCGATATTTCCAACTCCTACTATACCGAGAGTTTTTCCGTAAAGTCCTTCGGCTTTGGAATACTTTGCTTTATTCCAAACACTGTTGTTAAAGTCCTTAACGTTATCTGGAATTTTTCTATCGAGGGCAATAATAAATCCCATCGCAAGTTCTGCAACTGCAATTGAATTTTTACCCGGAGTGTTTGCAACCGAAACACCTTTTGCTGTAGCGGCGGCAACATCAATGTTGTTGTAACCGGAACCGGCTCTAATAACTATTTTTAAGTTGGCGCCGGCATTGATTGCCGCTGCATTAACGTTGGTGGAGCGGACAACAATAAACTCAACATCTTTAATTGCATTAGGAATATCGTTCTCTCCTAACTTTGGCTCATAGATTACTTCGAATCCGTTATCTGTTAATGTCTGCATATGATTCTTTGGAAAACTGTCTGCTACTAATACTTTCATTTTAGTACTCCTTCTTTTTATCAGTTATTTCATCATAGGAATTTTTACATTATATTTTTTTGCGTTATCAATTGCACGATCATAACCGGCATCTGCGTGTCGTGCAATTCCCATTCCGGGATCATAAGTCAATACTCTTTCTATCCTGGCTTCGGCTTCTTTTGTTCCATCGGCAACTACAACCATTCCTGCGTGGATTGATTTACCTATACCAACACCGCCGCCATGATGAACAGAAACCCAACTGGCACCGCCGATTGCGTTGAGCATTGCATTGAGAATAGGCCAATCGGCAATGGCATCGCTACCGTCTTTCATAGCTTCTGTTTCGCGGTTTGGTGATGCAACGGATCCGCAATCAAGATGATCTCTTCCAATAACTATTGGTGCGCTTACTTTTCCATCAGCAACTAATTGATTGAAAATTATGCCCATCTTAGCGCGCTCACCATATCCAAGCCAGCAAATTCTTGCAGGTAATCCCTGGAAGTGCACTTTCTCTTGAGCTAATTTAATCCAACGGATCAGAGCTTCATTTTCAGGGAATGCTTCTACTATAGCCTTGTCAGTTTCAAAAATATCTTTTGGATCACCGCTAAGAGCAGCCCAACGGAAAGGACCTTTGCCATCACAGAAAAGGGGGCGGATATATTCCGGAACAAATCCGGGAATATCAAATGCGTTTTGTAAACCGTTCTCTTTTGCTTCGCCGCGAATGTTATTGCCGTAATCGAAAGCGACTGAACCACGCGCTTGAAACTCAAGCATTGCTTTAACATGCTCAACGATTGTCTTCTTTGCAAGTGTAATATATTGTTTAGGATCGCTTTTCCGAAGAGCGAGAGCTTCTTCAAAACTCATTCCCATCGGGACATATCCGCTCAATGTATCATGCGCTGAAGTTTGATCTGTAATTATATCCGGTGTTATTTTCCTTTCAAGAATCTTCGGAAGAATTTCTCCCGCATTACCGATTAGACCAACAGAGAGAGCTATTTTATTTTTTTGTGCTTCGAGAACAAGTTTTAGTGCTTCATCTAAATCTTCTGTCATCACGTCAAGATAACCGGTATCAATCCTTTTTTGAATACGTGTACGGTCAACATCAATTCCTAAAAATGCTGCGCCGTTCATTGTAGCGGCGAGAGGCTGAGCTCCGCCCATTCCGCCAAGACCTGCGGTTAGTAAAAATCTTCCGCTCAACGTTCCCTTAAAATGCTGACGTGCGCATTCTGCGAATGTTTCGTACGTGCCTTGCAAAATTCCTTGCGACCCTATATAGATCCAGCTGCCCGCGGTCATTTGACCATACATCGTTAATCCCAATGCATCAAGTCGGCGGAATTCATCCCACGTTGCCCAATCCGGAACGAGCATTGAATTAGAAATAATTACTCTTGGTGCGTTCTGATGTGTTTTAAAAATTGCAACAGGTTTACCGGATTGCACAACAAGAGTTTCATCATTCTCTAAATTCTTGAGAGAAGAAATAATTGCATTATACGAATCCCAATTTCTTGCAGCTTTGCCCGATCCGCCGTAAACAATTAAATCTTCCGGTCGTTCGGCTACTTCTGGGTCTAGATTATTCATCAGCATTCTCAGTGCCGCTTCTTGAATCCACCCCTTGCAACTTAATTTTGTTCCAGTTGGTGCTTTGATCATTTTTTAACTTATTCCGTTTTAGTCTGTGAAATGATTTTGTAAAAGATTATCGTATTGTGAGTAGGCTGATTTATAAAACCATCTTCTCATAAAAAAACCTTTACTTGCCTGCTTTTTCATATGGTCAACATTTTCCTTAAGGCGGAAGACGAGTTTTGTTTTTTCATCTTTGGTTAATTTTATTTCATCATTGCCTTCATTGAGCTTATCAATAATAGTGTTGAATGATTTCATGTCGCCAAAGAAACGTTCGTCGGTTGCCATCTGTTTAAGCATTGTCTTACAAAAAGTTGAAAGAATTTTTCTTTCATTCTTATCTAACACGAATGTGTAATTTTTAAAAAGTGGTTTTGCCATATTTGAATTTGCCCTTTAACAGATTATACTTTTAGTGAAAGAAGTTTTTCCCGCATTTTTTGATATCCGGGTTTGATGATATTATAAATGTATGGTAGTCTTTCTTTGTATGGAATGAACGAAGATTTCATAGCGTTGATATTTAGTTTCTCAACATCGTCGAGAGTTAAACCGAACATTTCACTCGCAGTAACGTACTCTTTTGTTAGGGTCGTGTCGCTCATAAGACGGTCGTCGGTATTTAGGAATACTCTGAATTTTTCTCTATACAATTTAATAAAAGGATGATTTTCTAATTTATCAATTGCGCCTGTATGAACGTTACTCAATAAATTTATTTCGAGCGGAAGGCGCGTATCTAAAATGTATTGTGCAAGTTGTCCCAATGCAACAATATTTCCTTGCGGATCGAAAACCATATCTTCAATCAAGCGCGTTGCATGCCCTATACGGTGAGCGCCGCAAATTTGAATTGCCTGCCAGATCGATTCTTTACCAAAAGCTTCTCCGGCGTGAATAGTTATGTTGAAATTTTCCCGTTTGATAAATTGAAATGCCTCTATATGTTTCTTTGGCGGGTAACCGCCTTCTTCACCGGCAAGATCAAAACCAACTACTCCATTTCTTCTAAAATTAACCGCGAGTTCCGCTATCTCTAATGAGTTCTTCATATTGCGCATACCGCATAAAATCAAACCATAACCGACCCCAAATTCATTCTTACCTTTTTCAAGTCCTTCTAAAACTGCAGTGATAATGTCTTCATACCAGAGTCCTTTTTCTGTATGAAAGACAGGAGAAAAACGAGTTTCCACATAACAGACATTATCTTTGTACATATCTTCCATCATCTCATACGCTATACGCGAGAGCCCTTCTTTTGTTTGCATCACAGCGCAAGTATGTTCAAAACCTTGAAGGTATTCGACCAAATTTCCCTTGTTGGCTCCTCGATGAAACCATGTACCCAGCTCGACGGGATCGGAAGTAGGTAATTTGGTATATTTTAATTCCTTGGCAAGATCTATTATGGTTTGGGTTCTGAGACCGCCATCGAGATGATCATGCAGTAAAACTTTAGGAACCCCGCGAATAATTTCTGCCGTATTCATTTTATTTCCCTTTATTTTTAAAGTCTATTCCTTCAAAACAAAATTATCCATTTGTATTTCGAAAATCAATTAATGTAATTTATATGGAAAATAAATGGTTTATGATGATTTGTACTCTATATTCGGCTTGACTTCGCATTCTGAAAATGGTTATTTTTCGTACAAAACAAATAAGATTTTATTTTAAAAATAGGAGAATCAATGAAAAAAGTACTTATTAGCTTGAGCATATTAAGTATGTTTTTAGGTTTTACCGCCTTCGAATGCGCATCTGCCGAATTAACCGGCGCAAAGATGTATATCCAACAAAAACAATATGAAAAAGCAAAAGAAACACTTCTGAAAGAAGTGGAAAAGAATCCTAAGAGTGATGAAGGATGGTTTCTGTTAGGAGGGCTTTATAGTGAAGATGGAAATATTCATGAGATGTTGAAAGCATTTGACAAATCTTTATCTATTAGTAAAAAATTCGAATTACAAATTATTGACTATAAGAAATACACTTGGCAAACGAGTTTTAACAAAGGTGTTAATTTCTTTAATAATGCTGTTAAAACAATGGCTACCGATAGCATGACTATGTTCTTCGAAAAGGCTATCGATCAATTCAATAATTCAATCGCTTGTGAACCGGATTCATCCATTGGATACGAAAATGTTGCCGCCTCTTATCTAAATATGGGTAAGACAGATGAATCAATTCCTGTATTAGAAAAATTGGTTGCTATGGGTAAACCGGCATTTGCTTTTTCAAGATTAGGACAAATATTTTTGATAAAGGGTGCAAATTTGATGGACAACTACTATTCAAATAAAAATCTGTCTGATAGCACAAATGCAGTTGATTGGTATAATAAGGCAATCAATGTTTTAGAAAAAGGTAGAGTTAAGTTTCCATCAGACGCCGAAATTCTTCTTCAGTTGGGAAACGCTTATTATTCATCCAATAAATTAGATATTGCCACAGAATCATTCAAAAGCTTATCCGAAAAAAATCCTTCTAACAGAGAAATTAAATATGCTTACGGAGTGGTTCTTTTGAAATCAAAAAATTATGAATTAGCAACCAAAGTGTTGACAGAAGTTGTTAATATGGATCCGAATAATCTTGATGCCAATTATAATTTAGCCGCAGCTTATATTAGCTGGGGTAATGATTTAAGAGAAGTTGCTGTTAAAAAAGAAAGTGATGATAAATCTTTTCTGGAAAAATTTAAAGCTACTATTCCATATCTTCAAAAATATTTAGAGATCAAACCGGGTGAAGGAAGGGTATGGATTAGCCTAGGTCAGGTATATGCTAATCTTGGAATGAAAGAAAAGGCTGAAGACGCATTCAAAAAAGCAGAACAATACAAGTAGCATAAAATCAATTTAAAATTGAACCCACAATTCCGCACTGCCGGATTGTGGGTTTTTTATGACAAAAGAAGGTGATAAAATGAATCAGAATAATGATCAGAACGCTCAGCAAATAAATATTGAATTAGGTGAAAAGGAAGCGGAAGGTATCTATTCCAATCTCGCAATAATTACACACTCTCCGGCAGAGTTTGTAATTGATTTCACCCGCGTAGTACCGGGTGTTCCAAAGGCGCGGGTATTGTCACGCATTATTACAACTCCGCAGCATGCAAAAATGTTAATGCGCGCTTTGAAGGACAATATTGATAAATTTGAATCCCGCTTTGGTGAGATTAAAATTGATAATCAACCCACTCCGCAATTTGGTTTTGTAAGCGGCGATAAAAGCGAAAAAGTAAATTAAATTATCATTGCGAAGAGGAAAGAATAGAGGACGAAGCAATCTAAAATATTTTTGAGATTGCTTCTCCCAATACTTCGGTAAACTCAACATCGGGATCTCAATGACAATTCATAAATGATAAGCTAAACACCTTTATTATTATAACTAACCGATTGTAATGTAACTGTCATCAAAACTGTATTAACATTCCCAATAATAGTTTGACTAAAAGGTCCGGCTGGCTCAAGTGGTTTATCGGCTAACTGCTCTTCACTTTTGATTTCTGCTGAAAAATAGATTGTGTAATTCTCATCATTAGCGGAAATTTCAAGAGAGAAATAGTATAGACCGGCAATTGTACCTTTGTAATCACTGCGTGATTTTCTGTTGATAAAAAATTCTTTTGGCAGATTTACATTAATTGAAAATGCTTTTTCGTTTATTGCGGGTTTACTGTTTCCGGCATTTTCTTCTTCCGAAACCATTTTAACCATGAACTGACCGAGCGAATTGGTTTGACCGGTTGCAAACGGTTCTTTCTGTGAATCCAGCTTTACAGAAATTTCTGCATTCGGCACATGCTCTTTCAAAATTTTTTGTTGAGCCGGTATATTTGTGCGACCGTGAAAAAAGATAAGTGCTAATAGAAAAAATAGTTTTGTTAAATCATTTTTCATTTTTTCCCTTTTAATTTATGAAGTGTTTCTACCACTTACAGCAAAGCCACCTCTGTTAGATTTTGATTGAATCCATTTCAATATGTAAATAAAAGGTCTTGGAGTTTTTGATGTAAATTTAGCAGTAAGTGTTTGAGTGGTTCGAACCGATTTTGCGTTGCTGAGGATACTTCCACCTGGCAGAGCTGATGGCATCTCAAAAATAAAAGTACCGCTTGACGGAACTGTTAAATCTTGTGGAAAGTCGAAAGTGAATTCACCATCGGGATTTGTAACGCATTGAGCAATTAGTACGTTACCTGCTTGTAATTTTACTGTTACCTGTACATTTGCTACGCTCTGTTGAGCAATTGAAATTGATGAAGTAAATA
>CAMTXU010000023.1:0-26104 GCA_947085815.1 uncultured Ignavibacteriota bacterium
ATAATTAAAAATCAACTTTTTCTTCTGAAAGATGTTAATAAGCCCTGCAAGTATATATGGCTTGATTAGATGTGTATGAATAATATCAATTTTTTCTTCTTTCAATATTTTATATATACTAATAATTCCAGTGACTGAAAATCTTTTAATTAATCCTGGAATGACATAAAACTTAATCCCCAATTTTATTAATTCATTTTCAACAACTTCTCCGCCTTGATAAATAACGATTTGTTCAAATCTATTATTGTCAACATTTCTTAATAACATTAAAAGATGCGTAAATACTCCATCGGCTTTACCGGTAATACGATCGCAAATATGGCAAACTCTTATTTTACTTTGCATCCTATCACCGATTTATAGACTTTTAAATACTCCAGCGCAATTTTATTCCAATTTAATTCGTCAACAATATTTTGTGCGTTATGTGAGATTGATTGAATATCGTAATGACCATTGTAAATATTTTCCAAGACCATTTTAACCTCTTCAATTTTTTCACTAGCATACACAAAACCATTGACTCCATTAACAATATATTCAGAAATTCCAATTTTTTCTGATAGAACTGGAATCAACCCCAGGGACATGCACTCACCAACAAATAATGGAAATTCATCCACTACATTCGATTTGATTACAATATGAATTTCAGTAAGAAATTCATAAAGCTCATCATGTGGCATCAGTTTTAAATTGTAAATCTTTACGAAATTACTTCTAAAACTGTAGCATTCTATTTTTCCTAATACATATAGCATAACTGGTACATAAACATTTTCCAATACAGATAGTAGTTGTTCAAATCCTCTATCCTTTTCACCACCGCCATAATAAAAAACAATATTAATTCCTCTAGTAAAATTGAATTCTTTGATACTTCGTTGTATAAGTATTTCAACTCCGTTGGGGACAATATTTACTTTCTTTTCTGAAAATTTATAAAACTCTCTAGCCAGAGAATAATGAGGTGTTGAGAGAAATATCAAGCGATCAGAATATTTTATGGCAAAGTATTCAAGGAGGTAATCTTTAAGCTTTCCATAATTGGTTGGTTTATTTTTTCTTTTTGATAATTCATATTTTAGTATTGAATGAAAAGTTACAACAAACTTACTTCTAAGAAGAAACTTGTATAAGAAAACTATAATAATGAAACGTTCTAAAGTAACTATATGAATAATATCGGGCTGAGTTCGAAGCAGGTAAATAAAAAGTCGAATTATGCCGAGACGTTTTACGTTACCGGCAAATACTTCATATCCGAAGAATCTATTAAACCAAGTAGAATCCTTATAAATCTTAAAATAGTATTCAATAAACTCAACATTTATATTGTTTTTAAGCAAGTGTGAATAAAGTTGTTGCGCAACTTTTTGCGGTCCGAATGATATTTCTCCTTCTTGAAGTCTGCCTAATAAAACAATTTTCATCTAACCTCACCATAATATGTAAATGCATTTACTATATCATGTTTTATTCATTTTAGAATATTTGTCTTATAGATAAAGTACAATTGGGTTGTTAGCGTAAGATATTCAGTAATTATTGCAGTAATTATCGCTCCAAGAATACCAAACGCGCTAATGAATATTATATTCAATACAACATTCACAAACGCTCCAAACATTGTAGATCTCATTGCTAACTTTTCTTTATAGGCAGAATTCAACACAACCCCGGTTAAATTATTAAGAAAAAGGCCGGGTAAAGCTATGCTAATGAGTGCAAGCATACTCGATGCTTCTATATATTTATCTCCAAAAGTTAATTTAATCAATAATTGGTTTGATAATAAATAGAATGTAATCAAGCCAATAGAAATAATAATAATCCATTTCACTGACGAGATAAATATTTTTCTTTCTATAAAATGATTAGTAGCATAAAAAGCCGATAGTTCTGTGAACAACGGTGTTAATAATATTCCCAAGAAAGCTTGAGGTATTTTATATAATGAATACGCAACTCCAAATACCGCTACTGACTCAATACTGATCATCTTATGTAAGATTAAAAAAGCCGAGCGGTCGTATATCCAGACGGACAATATTCCCAATCCAAATGGCAAAGCCGATTTTACTAGATTATAACTTGGTTTTATAAGATTGAAATCAATTTTTATTGGAATTTTAATTTCATCCAGATCCCTGTTTAGAAAAACTAAATGCAAACTAAATGCTAAGACAAAGAATGATGAAAGAACACTTAAATCAAATTTGAGAATAAATATGCTAAGAGATAACAGTATTAGTATAGAGCGACTAATAAATATTCCAAGGAAAGATTTATTGTACAAGCTTTTTCCATAAAGCATGCTATTGAGAAAATATCCAAAGCTCACTATATAAATTGATAAAGAAAATAAAATTATACTCAACGGTTCAGCGTGCATCTCTTCATAAAAATAACCAATGCATAAAACTATGAATACCACTACTGCAAAGAGACGCAGATATAATGCACTCAAGAACTTTTTTGAAAGTTCTATGCCGTTTGTTGCAGATTCTCGTTGAAAATAAATTGTAAATCCAAAATCCAAAAGCGAACTTGCTATATTTGCAAATGCAAACACAGTTGTAACAAGTCCAAATTCAAACTTGGAGTAATAACGTGCAATAATTAAATAAACGATAAAAAAAGTAAGCTTTTCGGTAAGAGAGATAAAGAAAATAAATTTACCTTTTGAAAACAGTTCTTTTAGGTCAAGCGTTTTATTGTTCACATTGCAATAAAGTTAGTTCGTTGAAATAACTAAGTATGATTTTGTAAAAAACCATAATCTCTCCGAGATGATTTGAGAGTTCCTAAAGAATCTCTTCAATTCCTTTTTCTTCAAAATCCTTATAGAATTCACCAACGTTTGTGCATCTTCTTTAGATTTTAGTTTCATAAACCATCCCAAATCAAAATTCTGAACTAATAGAATTCTCAACCACTTTGGTAGCCAATGGAAAAACGGAAATAAAAAGTGCGGTTCAAAGGGAAAAATAAATGCAGGCGTTTGAATAAAGTGATATTTCCCAACTCTTTTAATGTTCTCAGCCATTTCTCTCTGCTGATTAAATGTTCCAAGATGTTCTATTACAGAGTTCGAAACAACAACATCAAAGGATTTATCCTTTATAAAAGATAAAGTTTTTCCATCGCCTACTATTTTTTGGCATTCGCCAACCCCAATTTCCTCTTTGTTCAAATTCACAATAACCAGTTGATATGATTTTTTTAATGAGTTTCTCATTTCATCCCAAAAATATGAGGAACCGCCAACGTCAAGAATTTTTATTTCGCTAAGATTTAATTTAGATAATTTATCTAAAAGAATGTGAGCCCTTTTATTTCTGAAATGAGAACTCAAACTATTTGATAAAATGGGCGAAGCATAACGTCTAAATAATTTCATTTCCGCACCAGCCACACTTCAGGGTTTTGATAATTCTTATCATTCCATATTTCGATGCGGCGGATTTTTCCTTCTAACATTTATTTATTTTTCTAATGGCTCTTTCAGGTTTATTTTTTCCCCTGCTTTAACTTCAATATTAGAAACATCTCCAAATACAATTTTAAATTCATTTCTATGAGCTATAAGAATTATACTCCCATAACCAGGAATCCAATTAGTTGTTTCGTAAAAGCCAGCCTATCTAAGCTTTATGAATATATGCCTTTCTTATCCCAAGCTGTTCAAAAACATTACGCGTATCAATAATCAGTTTACAGTTTTCGGCAATCAACTTGTAATCGAATGAATCATGATCAGTGGCTACTACAACAAGGTCATATTTACATAGATTCTCTTTTGTGAGTTCAACCGATTCCATCTCGTAAGAATATTTTCTTGTTACCGGCAGTTTAAGAACGAAGGGATCGCTGTATTCCACAACCGCTCCTTTGCTTTCAAATATTTCGATTAGTTTGAGAGAGGGAGATTCTCTCATATCATCAATATTCTTTTTATACGCCGCTCCTAGAAGAAGCACTTTAGATCCGAGAAGTGATTTGCCATGCTTGTTCAATCCATCAATTGATTTTTCGACAACAAAGTATGGTTGGTAAGTATTTATCTCTCCAGCTAGTTCAATAAATTTTGTGTTGATGTCAAATTCCCTTGCCTTCCATGTTAAATAAAAAGGATCAATCGGGATGCAGTGTCCACCCAATCCTGGTCCCGGATAAAACGCGTGGAAACCGAACGGTTTTGTCTTCGCGGCTTCAATTACTTCCCAAATATCAATATCCATTCTGTCAAAGACCATCTTAAGTTCGTTAACAAGAGCAATGTTAACAGATCTGTAGATATTCTCCAACAATTTGGTTGCCTCCGCAGCACGGGGTGAAGAAACCGGAACGGTCTTAACTATAACTTGATCATATAATTTACATGCGATTTCTAAACACTCTTTAGTAACTCCACCTACAACTTTTGGTATTGTTGAAGTTGAATAGACAGGATTGTTTGGATCCTCCCGTTCAGGTGAAAACGCAAGAAAAAAATCTTTGCCTACCTTATAACCCGAATTCTCGAATAGAGGCAACAGTATTTCTTCAGTCGTTCCGGGATAAGTTGAGGATTCTAGAGTTATAAGCTGACCTTTTCTAATGTATTGAGCTACCACTTTTCCTGAGTTTTCAATATAACTCAAATCCGGCTGGCGATGATGATCAAGTGGAGTAGGTACGCAAATAATAATACAGTCACATACAGAAAGGAGTGAAAAATCGGAAGTCGCTTCAAAATGTTTTGAGTTAACCGCAGATTTGATTTTCGATGGGGAGATATGCTTGATATAACTTTCCCCATCCATTAAGATGGGAATTTTTTTTTCATCGATATCAAAGCCGATCGTCTTAAATTTTTTATTTGCAAATTCTAAAGCGAGCGGTAAACCGACATACCCCAACCCGATTATTCCAATTTGAGCGGATTTGCTCTCAATTTTTTTGAATAGAATCTCTTGATAGTTCATTGATAACCTCAAATCATATTTCTGAATTTAAACTGTATAGAACATAAACCCATTCTAAAAATTTTTAGTATCCCAAATAACTTTTTTCCTTTGAGACCGCCAATTGCACATAGGCGTCAACTTAACAATGAATTTTTATTAATAAGAGGTTGTCTCAAAAGTAATTATTCAATTAAATAATCTGCGAAAATCAGTTTTATCTGCGTCATCTGTGGGCTATTCTATTATAAAACATTACTTTTGAGACAACCTCAATACAAATTCACTCAAAATTCTGGACTTTCCCAGAGGGATCCTATGGATAGTCCAAAACAAAGCAACTATTTGGCTAAAGCCTTTGGTTTTTGCGTTCTTGTTTTTCCCCCCGACTTAAAAAGTCGGGGTTATATCAACAAATTTCTACTAAGTTGACGCCTATGTGCCAATCGCAGATGCTTATTTTTGCAACACAGTTTTATAAATAACATCTCCGGTATAATCGACCACCTGAACAAGTGTTTCATTCTCTCCCACCGAGAAAGCCATAAATCCGTTTACCGATTTAGCGAATTTTGTCTCCGGGATCGTTCCGGTAGGTCTTAACTGTGACCCGGCGCCTGAGATGAAATAATTGGTCTTCCCGACAGATTTCAGATGTTGCAAATCATGTTCATGACCGCAAAGATAAGCATCAATATTATACTTATCGAGAATGGGCTTAAGAAGAACTCCGGCTTCGGAAACTGACGATTTTCTCATTCCGCCCGTAAATACATGGTGATGCCCAATAACAAATTTCCAATCTGCTTTGGAATTTGTAAGAACACTATCTAACCAAACCAATTGTTTATTAGGATCGTGATTCTGCAACTCGGGGTATTGTTCCGGTTTTTTATAATAGTTTTTTTCAAACTGGTTTGTATCAAGAAAAACAAAGAGAACTTTTTTGTTCGTCTTTGGTACTGTCTTCTCCATAGTATAATAGTAAGAAGGAAGTCGCCACCTTCTGCTCTTTTTTGAGTATTCAACCTGTGCTTTGGCACTGCCGTTATAATCGTGATTACCTAAAACTACATACCAATTAATAAATAAATTCGCGCCGCTGTAAACATTTTCAAATGAAATCCACCATTGCGGGTCATCAACACTTGCCACGCCCTGCTCATAAAAATTGTCGCCGGTGGAGATTATAAAAGAGGGGTCGATAATACCGCTAACTTTATTTAGCTCTACTGCCGTTTCTTTTTGAAGATAATCTCCAGCCCTGCCCCAATCTCCAATAACAAGAAAATTAAGTTTATTTTTTCCAATTATTAATGTATCCCCTCCAGCAGACCGGGCTTCATTTAACCCTAATGCCCCAAGTACAAAAAGAAATACAAAAGTTCTACTAAAAATCATTCTATTCATCGTTCAATTCCCATTTATGAGTTATCTTTAATTATGAGGTGTAAAAATATGAATTATTTCACTCTAATAAATGATCTCTTAGTTTTCTCATAATTTTTTTTGATTCTATAGAATTCACTTTATCAACTAAGGATTTAAGACTTTCCGTGCGGATTTAATTTTTTCTCAACAAAATGGAGAGTTAAAGAGCGTCCTGAATATTATATTGCTGTATGAATCGGAAAAATTAATGCAGACTATAGAAGCGATATTGGAAGGCTACCTCTTTAAGAACGATGTCACGGGATATTGTGTAGCCTCTTTTTCTAACGGTATAAAAGCCGTGGGGACACTTCCAAATGTAAAGATTGGCGAAAAACTAAAGTTGACTGGGCAGTATGAAACGCATTCAAAGTATGGCGAGCAATTCAAAATTGAATCTTTTTCTATCATTTACCCCTCTACGATCGCGGGAATTACAAAATATCTTGGTTCGGGTTTAATCAAAGGTGTCGGTCCGGCTACCGCGGAAAAAATTGTGAACACATTCAAAGAGAAAACGCTCGATATTCTTGATAAAGAAATTCACAGACTTCTTGATGTTGAAGGTATAGGTGTAAAAAAACTCGATCTAATCAAAAAGAGCTGGGAAGAGCAAAAGACAATCAAAGAGATAATAATGTTTCTTCAGTCGTTCGATATCTCTCCGGCATACGCCCTAAAAATCTATCGAACTTATGGTGTGAATTCCGTCCAGATGGTTCAGGATAATCCCTATCAATTAACATATGATGTATGGGGAATCGGTTTTAAGCTGGCAGATAAGATTGGAAAAAGTGTGGGTTTTAGTGAAGACCATCCAAAAAGGATTAAAGCTGGAATTATCTTTGTTCTCTATGAAGCCTCCAATGAGGGACATGTTTATTTACCTATGAATGATCTTCTGAAAAAATGCTACGAAATATTAAATGTGGATATCACTGACTCGCTACAACTATTCCGGGAAATGGTAGATCATAATCTTCTGAATATTGTTGATGGAAATGTTTATCTCGCCTCATACTTTGATGCAGAAAGAAATATAGAGACCAAAATTAAATTTCTTTGTTCCGAATCAACAGAATTTTCAGAGGAGAAACTTAAGCGTATCAAACTCGACTCGCGTTACTCCAAAGAACAGCTTAACGCGATACGTGATTCACTTAAAAATAAAATTCTAATTTTAACGGGTGGACCCGGTACCGGTAAAACCACGGCAGTAAAAGGAATCATTGAATCTTACAAGCAGCTCGAAAAAAAAATTATGCTAGCCGCGCCAACCGGAAGGGCGGCAAAGAGAATGAGTGAGGTAATAGGACTTGAAGCGAGAACAATCCATCGTCTTTTGGAATACAATCCTCAAGACCGCCTCTTCATGCGCGATGAGGAAAATCCTCTCGAAACCGATCTGCTGGTTGTTGATGAAGTTTCTATGATTGATACACTCTTGATGAATAATCTAATCAGCGCTGTCAGTCTTGGGACCACTCTTGTTCTTGTTGGGGATGTAGATCAGCTTCCATCTGTCGGCTGTGGAAATATTTTGAATGATCTAATTTTATCAGGAATTATTCCGACCGCCATGCTAACAAAAATATTCCGTCAGGCGGAGGAAAGTCAAATTGTTATCAATGCTCACAAAATTAACAGAGGAGAATTTCCGACTTTACTCAATAATGAATCTTCCGACTTTTTCTTTATTCAAGAATCGGATAATTCCAAGATCGCCGATGTTATTACTGAACTGTGTGAACAAAGATTACCGGACAAATATGGTTTTGACCCGGTGAAAGATATTCAAGTGCTCACTCCAATGTATAAGGGGGAAGCCGGTGCGGATAATCTTAATAAAAAATTACAGAGTGCTTTGAACTGCAATAACGCTCTTTTAACGCGAGGCGAGAGGTGTTTTAAGATTGGCGATAAAGTGATGCAGTTGAGAAACAACTATGATAAAGATGTATTTAACGGTGATATTGGATTGATTGATAGCATTGATATGGATGATCAGAAATTAGAGATAAATTTTAGCGGTAGAATTATTCCGTATGACTTTCTTGAACTTGATGATATAACTTTGGCTTATGCAATAACAGTTCATAAATCTCAAGGATCGGAGTACCCGTGTGTAATTATGCCGATTACAACAGCACACTACATAATGCTTCAGAAGGATCTCCTATATACAGCAGTAACACGCGCTTCAAGAATGATGATACTAGCCGGTTCCAAACAAGCGCTGGCGATCGCGGTTGGAAGTAAAAAAACTAAGAGGAGAAATACATCTCTCTTTCGATCTGCTAATAACAATAGGTACTGATTCCATTTTATGCTCTCCTCTAAAGAAGACCTTTATGAGAATGTATAAACGGATTAACACGATTTCTTTTTAAGCAGACCCCTCTTTATTAATTTATTGAATCGTAAGTCAAATTCACTGTCGCTTCAATCCGAATCATTGCCGGTTGCAAGTTTCAAATTTTTACTAATCTACCTGTATTAATTTCATCTAACATTCACATCGTATGGCTAATATTGCACTGCAGGGCAAAAACCATTTTTTGAATGCGTATTTCGGAAGAAATTGATGCATTTTCACTCAAAATTGTCGATTAAATTCTCCAAATTTTTTGGCATTAAATTCGATATTTAGATGGGGTATAATCAAGGGGTCAAATATGACAATTGGTATATTTTTAGTAATCGCGCTTGTTTTATTAAGATGGACTTATAAGGTAATAAAGAACGCTCCCATCGGATATGAGGATGAATACGGTTTTCATGAACTGGTGGATACTCCAAATGTGCATGGGAGTAAAAAAATAGCAGCATAGTAGAGCGGCTTTTATATCTTCTCTCAAAATCATCATGGAAGTCGGCTTATGTTCGATTATTGAACTGTCTATATTTTTTAAATACTTAGATATTATTCCAAATCCACAATATTTCGTCTAATATTTTCATACTCCCACATGTGAATTTTTTCCCATAAGTGTCATTCCTTGATCCCGCGAAAGACAAAGGTCGAAGTACGAGCTTAAAATGAATTAGTTTTTTATTCCTTTTGCTTTTATAGCTATACTGCTAAGAATTGCGGTTAATTCATTTGCTTCTTTCAATAACTTTTCAGTTTCAGAATTATCTTTAGAATTTTAGAAGAGATGATTAGTTCCAACCAATAGACAAATTCATCAACCTCTTCTTCAGAAATTTTTATTTTGTAAATAAAATCGGATTTAGATTTTGCTCATTGAGATGATCGGTAATTAGCCCCCACAGAAGTACCCGCTCTCAATAATTGATTACCCAAAACTTTACTTACTGAGTCTGTTGGTAGCGATTGGACATATTTGATGATACCCAATGCAAATATTTTCGTTCGATCAATAAGATCATTTTTCCGCCGGTTAATTATTGTTTTATTCTCTGAACTTCGACCTTCATAATTTGTACATCGTACTTAAAATAGAAGTTTTCTCATGCCGATGTGGCAAATTGCGAAATCATACTTTACCGGATCGGAAGAGTCAAATTTTCTTAAATGATTAGTAATTTCTTCAGCCATTTGCCACGATACATTTTTTTTCTTTGTCAGATTTAGTTCTATACAAATTTTAGCAACGTGAGTATCAACAGGTATAACAAGTTTGGAAGAAGGAACTTCACTCCATAAACCAAAATCCAGTTCATCTTTCCGAATCATCCATCTCAAAAACAGATTCATCCTTTTGCAGGCGCTCCCCCTCGCCGGGTCGGGAATCATAAACTTCATTCCATGGGAGATTTTACCCGTCTCCGACATTAATTCAAAAAAATTTTGAGAGAAAAATGAGATCGAGCTTTTAAAATTTGGTTCTTTTTCAAAATAATAGAGAAGAAACAAATACTTTAGAGTGCCGTAATTTGAATAAATCTTTTGTAATGCATGGAAGAATTTGGCGATATCCTCGCCTGTATAAAAACGATGTTTAATTTTTTTGAAAATCTCCAATCCATTCGGGTAAGAATAATTTTTCACAAATTGATACGGACGGTTATTCATCAACAAATGAATCTTTTCAAGTGAATTATTTATTTGCACGACATTGCCGTAAGCAAAAACTGACGATATGAAGGCAGAGATCTCAATATCGAGCGGGTCATTAAATTGATGTGGAAATTCCAGTGGGTCAGGAGAAATTTGGCTGAAGTCGAAATATTTGTAGTGATATTCTAACTTTCTCTTGAGTGCAATTTCTTTTAAAGTAAGCTGCAAATCTTTCTTAAGAGAGAACATTGATTAATATTTTAGAGCAAAGTAAAATCGTTAAACATCGTCTATACTTTCTGACTTCTTGCCAGTGCAATCATTTCTTTGATGGCTTGTTCAGCACCAACAAACAACGCTCTCGCGAGCACAGCATGACCAATGCTAACCTCATCAATCTCCTCAATTGCCAGGAATTCTTTCATATTGATGTAATTTAGCCCATGTCCCGCATTTACACCGAGTCCAAGTTTTTTTGCATGCTTGGCTGCAATTCGAACACGTTCGAGCTCGTCAAAAATATCTTCTTCACTCGTTGCGTTTGCGTAATTGCCTGTATGAATCTCAATAAAGTCTGCATTAATTTCCGCCGCCACATCAATTTGATTAATATCCGGTTCAATAAATATGGACACCGGAATATCAACCTCATGTAACCGTTCGATCGCAGAGCGGATTTGATCTATATTATCGATAACATTAATTCCACCTTCGGTAGTAAGTTCATGCCTTTTCTCCGGAACGAGAGTTACTAATTCCGGCTGGATATCGCAGGCAATTTTAATAATCTCATCAACAGCAGCCATTTCAAGATCGAGTTTTGTCGTAATCAATTCTCTGAGAAGCCGTACATCACGCTCATTAATATGCCGCCGGTCTTCCCTCAGATGAACTACTATTCCGTCAACTCCAAACTGCTCTGCCATTAGAGCAAATGTTACAGGATCCGGCTGCACTTCGCCGCGCGCGTTTCGCAATGTTGCAACGTGATCAACGTTTAAACAAAATCTCATTTCTCTTCCTTTATTAAATTTAATGTTGTGAATTTAGAAAAAAAACCGACTAGAATCTTTTGTATCATTTATTGCAATCTGATTGAACCGATTGACGATTTGATTGATGGCAGACTCCCTTCCAAATAACCGGCGGGAATATTGTAATCGAATTCGAGAATTTCTCCGCTTCCATTCAGAAAAATCACTTTATATGATACCAAATTGTATTTCTCGATCTTAAACTGTGAAAAATAAATTTTAGAATGGATAAAGTTTCCGCTGATGAGTTTATCATTTTTATGCTTAGAACTTATCAAGCCTTTGTAGTAATTTAAGCGGGCACTTTTTGCAATAGTAGTATCGTTTGTAAGGACTTTTCCGACACTCAACAAACCGCCTGTGGAATCATCGAAGAATACATATGTGGGTAGATAAACAAAATGCTCGTTAGGATTTGAGGAATCACGCGCCTCTATTTTTTTTGAAATTGAAGTCTGCTGTAAATCCCAATTAGCAGGCGAGTAAAATTTTAATCCGAGTTCTTGATCAACTACCTCCATTCCAAGATTAGAGTTCTTAAAAATAAAATAATCTGAATCGCTAAAACTGTTCTCCCCTTTTCCGCAATTGGTAAGAATAGCTGCCGTTATCATAATAGATAGGAAGAAATAAATTTTATTACAATCCATTACCGTTATTATTCCTTTTTTAATTCCGAGTAGCAGACTGATCTTCTCCTTGGAAACATGTTGAAAGTACACTTTAATATAAGTATCTTTGAATAGAAAATTTAGTGACATATGTGCAAATATAAATTATTTTCAAAAATAACCGGCAGAAAGAATCTCAGGAACTACGCAGCTTCCCGCTTCGAACAAGTTTTCTAATCTCCTTTCCATCTTTATTGATTTTCCAAACTAATTTACTCACTTTCATATCAAAAGGTGGAAACAGATGGACACATTGAGCAAAAGATCAAACCCGGAAAAAATAAATACTCAAGTAACAGCCAATAATGTACACGAAATTCTCAGCAGAAAGATGCTTATTGATGGATTCGATTTTGTACTCGACTTAAAAAGAAGTCAAGGACTAACTATAGTTGATGAAAAATCCGGCGATGAATATCTGGATTTCTTCTCATTTTTCGCCTCTTCTCCTGTTGGAATAAATCATCCGAAGAAAAATACTCCTGAATTTCGTGAAGAACTACTTACTGCCGCTATGAACAAACCATCGAATTCAGATATATATACTGTTCAGATGGGTAAATTTGTAGAAACGCTTAGTCGAGTCGCAGTTCCCGATTATTTCAAACATCTCTTTTTCATTGAAGGCGGTGCACTTGCAGTTGAGAATGGATTGAAGACCGCCTTTGATTGGAAAGTCCGTAAAAATTTTATGAAGGGTTACAAAGATGAGCGAGGTAATCAGGTACTACATTTCAGGGAAGCGTTTCATGGACGATCCGGTTATACTATGTCTCTCACCAATACCGATCCAGTCAAAATAGCATATTATCCAAAGTTTAATTGGCCCCGTATTGTTAACCCAAAGATAAAATTCCCTCTCAAAGATAACTTAGATGAAATTATAAAGTTGGAGAATAAGGCAATCACAGAAATTTATGCTGCAATTCAAGGTAATCCAGACGACATTGCCTTAATTATCATCGAACCGATTCAGGGAGAAGGCGGAGATAATTTTTTCAGAAAAGAGTTTTTCTTGAAATTACGTGAAATAGCTGATGAGAATGAAATTTTACTAATGTTTGATGAAATTCAAACCGGATTGGGAATGACTGGAAAAATGTGGGCACATGAATATTTTGTAGAGCCGGATATTATTGCATTTGGAAAGAAGACTCAAATTTGTGGAATCATGGTGACCGATAGAATAGATGAGGTAGATCAAAATGTATTTAAGAAATCAAGCCGCATTAATTCAACTTGGGGCGGTAATTTATCGGACATGGTTCGTTCAAGAAAAAATCTCGAGATCATCGAAGAAGATAATTTAGTTGAAAACGCAAACATAATGGGTAAATATCTTCTATCGAATTTGGAAGATATTCAGAATGAGTATCCAGAGTATATCAGTCAAGTTCGCGGCTTAGGTTTGATGTGTGCATTCAATTTGCCATCAGCCGAAGTTAGGAAGAAATTTTTAGACGAACTTTATAAAAATAAAATGTTAATGCTAGGATGCGGTATTCAATCGGTTAGATTCAGACCAACATTAACTGTAACAAAAGAAAATATCGATGATGGAATTGCCCGAATTAAAAATGCGCTTCACAAACTTCATTCGTTATAATCTCACTTTTATAAGAGGGTGTCTCAAAAGTATTTTTCGCGTCACACTAGCGAAGTCGTAGTGTGATTAGAACACGAAAGCCCGGTTCTGGACTTCACTCGACTGACTTTACAGGGTAGTTCCAAAAACTATCTTTTGTAAAAATTTAATCCCGCCTATAGGCGTGACAGAGAAAATGCAAAGTCCGCAGAGAATATTGAAGTTTTTAGAACTACCTATATACATTTAGAGACAACCTCTTTGTTTTATGTAGAACTAAGAATTATCTCTATTAATTCATCGAAAATAATCAGCAGCATTAGAACTAATATTTACGGAATCTCCCCATCGTAAATACTTGATTGATCTATGCCTTATAATTCTTAAATCGTATTGCACCGTTCATGATAGTCAGACTATTCCAAAGCTGAAATCCTCCAGCCAAAGATTTATCATTTCCTATCCATGTATCAATACTTCCATTTATATCGCCATAATTTGTTCCCTTGAGAACAAATGTTACAATCATATGTTTCTCAACAAGAGTACCGGCAAAATTAAATGTTATTCCATTCCAATTACCTACACCGGAGATTTTACCACCTTCCTGAGATAGCAATAAAACAACGTTAGGATCTTCACCTGAAGAGGATTCATAAGGTACAGATTGATATTGGCCTGTATAGTTTGGAGCTTCCACTACCTCCGTAGTGGAGTCCGGATTGCACCCTATCATAATAAATAGAGGAACAATCACGAGTGTGATATACTTGGTTTTCATTTTGAAATCCATTTCTATTTTTTTTCATCCATGAATTAAAACAACTAATTACTACTTCTACCCAATTATCGAATACACACCTTTGATGTTTAGTCAAAAAACGAAATAAATATTTTTCTATTTTTTAATCGAATCGTTATAAACAAAGATGATTTTGTTTCGATAGTTTCAGGTTATGGATGGAGAGTAATGCTTTTAGGGGAACTTGAGAAGATGAATTCACTCGTGATAAAAAAGTAATACAAATGATACCGCCTTTGAGAGTACGTTTGAATTTGGCTCTGCCATAACGAATTCGAATCTTTAATATTTTGTATATTATATTTAGATATAGGAAATGCTTTTGCTAATGTGTTTGCGGCAAAAGTAATTGAATAATTTTTGGTTCAAGAATTAAACGGCGTACGGAGTAATAACATATTGAAATTAGCGAATGGGAAAATATTTATTGTTGCAACCCCAATCGGAAATCTTGCAGACATCACCTACCGAGCCGTAGAAGTTCTTAATTCAATGGATTTCATATTATGCGAAGACACTAGAGTAACAAAAATTTTGCTCGACCATTATCATATTGGTAAACCACTCGTTGTAGTGAACGCGCATAATGAATCGAAAATAATTAGTAAAATATTGAATAGAATACATTCGGGCGAATCGTGCGCGCTTGTATCCGATGCCGGAACTCCGTGCATCTCCGATCCCGGTGTTCGATTGATTAATCGTCTTATCTCGGAAGAAATTGAAATAATAGGAATACCTGGACCAAATGCCGCTATCATGGCGTTGAGTATAAGCGGTTTACCGACTGATGCCTTTTTATTCGAAGGATTTTTACCTCAAAAGAAAGGAAGGCAAAAAAAGCTCAAGCAGCTTTCAGAAGAAGAGCGGACAATAGTACTTTACGAATCAACATATAGAATTAAAAAATTGATCGAAGAGATAGATGAATATATGCCGAATCGAAAGATTGTAGTCGCCCGTGAACTGACAAAAAAATTTGAGGAAATGTGGAGGGGAACAGCCTCCGAAATCCTATCAGATTTCGATAAAAAAATTATTAAGGGCGAATTTGTAGTTACAATTGCACCTTTAAGTTGGAAAGAAAAAGACTCAGAAGGTCACTCTGAATCATATTGAATTAACGAACGAACATCGTAACCTTTCAATTTGTCCCTTCCATTCAAAAAATTGAGTTCGATCAGGAAAGAAATTTGGACAACCTCGCCCCCTAACTTCTCTACTAATTTGCACGCCGCTTCCATTGTTCCTCCCGTTGCAAGAAGATCATCATGGAGCAAAATTTTATCTCCCGGCTGTATTGCATCCCGGTGGATCTCAATAGAATCAGTTCCGTATTCCAGTGAATATTTTTCTGATATCGTTTCTGATGGTAATTTCCCCGGCTTTCGAATCGGTATAAATCCGACAGCTAGTTTTTCTGCAATCAAACTACCGAAGATAAAACCCCGAGATTCAATTCCAGCTACTTTGGTTATCTTTTTATTTTTTGCAAGGTTAGATAGTTCTTCTGCGGCAGTTGATAAACCTTTTGGATACTTAAGAAGTGTCGTAATATCCTTAAATACTATTCCTTTCTTCGGAAAATTTGGAATATCCCTTACTAAATTTTTCAGATCCACTATGATTCTCCTTCTATTTCATTTCTGGAATGTCTATTATCTTTTAAATGGTCTAGATATTTAAGTAAGATTTCCTCGATGGGAGCATATTCAAGCTGGTGATATAATTCTTGCCTGATCTCCTTTGAGTTTTGAAGTCCTTTTAGGTAACCGGCGTAATATTTTCGAAAGGGAATAATTGCCTCACGTGTATCTTTTAATTCAAGTGAATATCTCAAGTGGCGTAGTGCCGTATGAATTCTCTCATCAGCCGAGACTTCTTGATAAGTTTTACCATTCAACAGTTCCTTAGCCTCTCTGAAAATCCAGGGGTGTTCTATAGCTCCGCGTGCTATCATTACTGCATCGGATTCTGTCTCTTCAAAGGCTCGTTTTACATCTTCTGCTGTGAATACTCCCCCGTTAAGAGCAACCGGAATTTTTACAACTTCTTTAACTCTTTTAATCCATGACCAATCGGGTTCTCCGCTATGCCCCTGTTTTCTCGTGCGGCAGTGAATAGTCAATGCCAAGGCTCCTGCATCTTCAATTCTTTTAGCAATTTCTAAAATATTTATTGAATCTGTGTCCCAACCGATTCTGGTTTTTACCGTGACAGGTATTGACACAGCTTTTACTATCGATTCCACCATCGTTTGCAGATAGCATGGATCTTTCATAAGTCCCGCACCAGCACCCCTTGTAGCAATTTTTTTTACCCAGCATCCCGCGTTAATATCAATCAACTCCGGATTTTTTGATTCTGCAATCTTAGCTGCTTCAACCATTGGCTCGAGATTCCCGCCATATATTTGAATTCCTACCGGGCGTTCCTCTTCAGTAATTTCAAGTTTTAGCGCAGTCTTTTTGTTGGATCGAATCAACCCGTCAGAATTTACAAACTCAGTATAGACCACATCGGCACCGAGTTCTTTGCAAAGTTTTCTATAAGCTATATCCGTAACATCTTCCATTGGCGCCAGAAGAAGCGCTTTTTCTATATTTATTTTTCCCGCGTTAAACATTTTGGATTTCTTTTGGGTTGATATTCTTCAGCATAATAAAAGAAACTATTAATGTGATCAACGTAAAAAAAGCACCGGTCAGGAATGGAAATTGGTAACCCAGGAAATCATATGCAAAACCACCCCAAAGAGGACCGAGTACTCTCGCCATCGCTGAAATAGATTGACTGAATCCTAATGTTGCACCCTGCTGATTATCCGGTGCGTATTTTGAGATCATACTCGGAATTATTGGCTGAAGAATACCGGAACCAACTGCCATTATTGAAATCACAATTGCAACCCCGCCGAAATCACCGCCATATGGTAAGAAACCAAGTCCCATCATCATGAAAAAGATGCCAATTAGTACAATTGTTTTATCACTCAGTTTTTGTGATAAGATTCTGATTATTCCTGCCTGAACCAATGCACCCACCAGTCCCGTTATTCCAAATAACATTCCATTTTGTTGATCGCTGAAATGATAAAATTTATAACCGAGAAGTGCGAATGTACCATAAATATTGGCTATCGAAAAAATTATAAAGAACAGAAGTACAATCAGAAATCCTAAAGAAGGATTAGAGAGTACTTTCTTAGCGAAAGGGAGATCGAAGATTTTGATTGAAATTTTTTCTTCACTTTTCTTTTCTTTCAATGATTCCGGTAATCTGAAGAACGCAAAAGTGAAGGCACTCAAAGTAAAAAAGGCACTAGCCAGACCGGCAACATGATACCCATATTTAGCAAGAAGCGCACCTATTACCGGACCGAAGACAAAACCCAGTCCAAATGCCGCACCTATCATACCCATTCCCTTTGCCCGCTCTTCTTTAGTAGTAATATCAGCGATATATGCTTGCGCTACACCTATGTTGCTTCCACCTAAGCCGGCTAACATTCTTGAGAGAAATAAAAGTGTAAATGAATTAGAAAAAGCAAAAATTAAATATGAAGCAGCAGTTAATAATTGTGTCGCCAAAATTACAGGCCTTCTACCTATTTTATCTGACAACTTTCCGAGCATTGGGTTGAAAACAAATTGCATTAGAGAATAGATTGCTACGATGATACCGATTCCAAAATCAGAAATGCCAAGTTCTTTGCTGGCAAAAGTTGGAAGTATAGGAATTAAAATGCCAAATCCCATTAAGTCGATAAAAATGGTTATGAAGATAATACCGAGTGAAGCTTTATTTTTATTAGCCATGAAATATTTCTATTAGTATTGTCGTAAAGATAAAAAATAAATGTGACTTAGTAGAACAACAGATCAGTGTGTTATTTGGCTTAAAGGAAGTTTAGTTTGATTTATTATTGAGTAGTACATTTTTCGAGTATCATCATTTGCTTGAAGGAATCTAAGTCGGTCTGTTTTGGACAATCGATTAGAGAAATTGCCCATTATAGTATCCGATGGAAGAATTAAAAACCCATCCATGTTATTGATTTTCCCTTTGTAGACCCAGGTTGGTATCGCGGAAAGATTAGTTAATAGAACTTTGCCGGTGAAAATATTTTTACTCAAAATGATATTTAGCATTACACCGGAATCCGAGTAACGCCACCTTTGATTAGAAAAAAAGTTTCCAAGTGAAAATGCTGTAATTCCCTTTCCAATACTATTTTTATCCGAAACAAAATATTCAATGGGCTGAAGTACATGCGGGTGTGAACCAATTATTAAATCTGCACCGGAATTAATCGCGCTCTTCACAATTTCTTTTTGGTAAACGCTTGGTTTCCGTTTGTATTCTTCGCCAAAATGAAAATATAGAAGAACCACATCTGCTTCTTTATTGCGCGCATTTTTAATATCAAGTTTAATCAGGTTAGTATCAATAACGTTCACTAGAAATTTTTCATTCCGCAGAAGATAATTTCCATTCAATCCGTACGTGTAAGCAAGTATGGCTATCTTAATTCCGTTAATTTCGAAAATTCTTACCGAATCACGGTCATGCTGAGATTGGAAAGTTCCGATTGAACTCATACCGGCGGAGTGAATCTTCTCGATAGTTCTGATTATACCTTTCCTGCCCCGATCAACCGAATGATTATTCGAAGTAAATAAAATATCAAAACCGGCGTCCTTCAATGCATCTAGATACTCGTCCGGTGAATTGAATAACGGGTAGCCGGTGTACCCATTTACTTTACCGGCAATCGTGGTTTCAAGATTTCCTAGTGTGAGATCTGAATCTGTTAAGAACTTTTTTACTTCTCTAAATGCCGGCTTAAAATCGAAACTATCTTTTCCAATTCTAGCATACTCCATTTGCGGAGTATGACACATCAGATCACCAACAATTGAAAGAGTAAGTGTTGCAGTAGAATCGGGGACAATAGTTTTTTCAAGATTATCATTATCATTAAATAGAAATTGAGATGAGAATAGTGTGGTAAAAATTAATATATATATATTTTTCATAGATAAAAGAAACGCCCAAATCAGAATTAATAGCTAGCCAATGATCCATTACCGCCGTAAATAATTCCGAAAACATCTTTTCAATTAATTTGAGAATCAATAAAATAGAGGGTGTCTCGAAAGTAATTATTCAATTAAATAATCTGCGAAAAACAGTTTCATCTGCGTAATCCGCGGGCTATTCTATTATAAAATATTACTTTCGAGACACCCTCTAAAACAGATCGAAAACTCAAAAACTAGTTTCCGCCTTTGGCAGCTTTGCGTTGTAATTTTGTATCTTGAACATCATTACGCAAATCTTGAGTTAACTTTTTCAACTCGCTGAGACCTTTTCTCAAACGTGTGCCGGCAGCGGATTGACCTTTTTCGTAGAATTTAGCTACGTCCGGTTCAAGACCTTTTAAGAAGTCGATGAGTTTTAAATATTTTTCGTTCATGTTGCCTCCTACATTTAGTGAGTGATTTATTGTATTGAGTTTTCTAGTACTATCTCTGCTATATCTTTTACGTAAACAGAATCTTCTTTATCAAAAGATTTGATACCGTCATTCATCATAGTCATGCAAAACGGACAGGCAGATGCGACAGTATCTACATTAGTTTTTATTGCCTCTTCAGCCCTATTGTTATTGATTCTTGTTCCTTCAGTTTCTTCCAGAAACATTCTCCCTCCCCCGGCACCGCAACAAAATCCTTTTTCGCGGTTTCTCTTCATCTCAACAAGTTCTACTCCCGGAATCATTTTTAAGGGATCGCGCGGCGAATCGTAGATATCGTTATATCTGCCGAGATAGCAGGAATCGTGATAAGTTATTTTTGATGTCGCCCCCTCATCCTTTAATTTAATCTTCCCTTCTTCAAGAAGTTGATTAATCAACTCAGTGTGATGAACAACTTCAAAATTTCCGCCGAACTGCGGATACTCGTTTTTTAACGAGTTATAACAGTGAGGGCAACCGGTAACTATTTTTTTAACTCCATAATTGTTGAGAGTTTCAACGTTTTCTTGCATCATTATTTGAGCAAGATATTCATTCCCGAGGCGCCGGGCGGTATCACCATTACATTTTTCCTCAATTCCCAGAATTCTAAAGTCAACATTCGCATTCTTCATCAAAGTTGCAAATGCTTTTGTCACTTTTTGATAGCGTGCGTCAAAGGAGCCGGCACATCCAACCCAAAACAAATACTCTGTATTTGGGTCTTCAGACAATGTTTTGATCTCCATTCCCTCAGCCCAATTAGCTCTATCTTGTGCGTTGAACGCCCAGGGTGTATAGTTAGTCTCAATATTTTTGAAAACTGCGTTAAGTTCGGCTGGAAAATTCGATTCACCAAGAACTAAATTCCTTCTCATATCAACAATCGAATCAATATGCTCAATTGTAACGGGACATTCGTAAACACAAGCCATGCAGGTTGTACATGCCCAAAGTTCTTCATCACGGATATAGTTGTGAAGAAGACTTTTCTTAATAAGCTCATTGTCATCGCCTACTTTTGCCAACATCAAAGGAGCTTTATCTTCTGTGCGGTGACGAATGTTAACAATTATTTCGCGGGGTGATAATTTTTTGCCAGTCGAAGCAGCCGGACATGCGGCTGTACATCGCCCGCATTCGGTACAGGTAAATCCATCGAGCAGTTGCTTCCATGAAAGATGTTCGAAATCCGCGGCACCGTACTGAACTAAATTCTCATCCTCCAGATTTAATTTTTTCAATGCATGTTTATTACTGCCGATTTTTGAAAAATATACATTGGGTATCGAGGTGAATACGTGAAAGTGTTTTGAGTATGGAAGAAAGTTCATGAAGGCAAAAATAATGAGAATGTGTATCCACCAAAATACTTCATATAAAACAATTGTTGTTCCGCTGGTGTTAGAAATCAGTAAGCCGCTTAAATAATATGAAACCGGTCGGAATTCGTACTCACCCATAACAAAATTAGAATTAGCTACGTGAGTTACATTCTGACCAAACATTGAAACCACAACGCCAAGAATTAGGCAAAGTATAATTGCTGCATCAAGATTATGCCCTTTTACATCTAAACGAGGTACTCTTTGAATGAATCTGCGATACAAAGCCCATAGAACGGAAATCAAAACAAGTAAACCAAAAATATCTTGCACAAAAGTTATTGCAGTAAAAACTGGTCCGAGAAACTGTAGCGAGAAATCCGAAACTAATCCTTGAATAATTGCCTCAATCACAGCAAAAAGAAAAAGCATGAATCCCCAAAAAATTAAAAAGTGAATTAATCCGGCAACGGGTTCTTGCAAAAGTTTCGACTGACCGAAGGCAATTTTCAATACATTTTTAATCCTAGCGACCGGATTATCAAATCGATCTTCTGCCTGACCCAACTTTATATAAGAGAGGATTCTCTTCAAGTTCAAGAAAAGAAAACCAAATGCACTAATAAAAAGTATTGAAAAAATAATCTGCTTCATAAGTGTACGAGTAAATGTTTATGGTTTAGAATTCTTTCTTTTTTTTGATTTCTATTTTTCTAATTAATATTCTTAACCAGAAATTTTAATGATTTATCTAACAGCTTTTCAAATTTTTCCGTCATCCCCGCATAAGGATGTACTACATCGAAAGTATGCCCCGTCCCGAAAAGTTTATAAAATTCAGTTTTTGATTTATCCGCCCAGGCGTACAATTGACCCGCTTCTCCGATAGGAACAGCCAAATCTTGATCGCCATGAGCAATCATCAAAGGTTTATTCAAATTTCTTACAGAATTCTCCAAATTCAGAGATCCATTACTGTTTTGTTCAATATCCTTTAGTAAAGAGACATTCATCCGCATCAATTGATTAGTTCTGGTATTTAATACTTCTAAATAACCGGTTTTCCGCCATTCATACTTTTGCCTCTCAGAATAGCGGTCTATTTTTGAGATAGCAGACCAGGTTATAACCGCATCAACATCATCTCTTTTTGAAGTGCACAAGAGTGCTATTGCCCCTCCTCTGCTATGCCCAATTACTCCAACCTTCGATTTTGGATCTGTCCCCTCAAAAAAACCATTTCTAATGGAATTTAATATTTCGTTAAGCTCTTTAACTTCTCTAGTGAATGTGTTATTCGCAAATTTTTCAAGTTCAGCGAATTCGACATTATTTTCACCTATACCATTATGTGAAAAATTAAACGTTATTACAAATAATCCTTTTTTTGCGAAATAACTTCCGAGAGCTGGACCGAAGCCCCAATCTTTAAAACCCTTAAAACCATGCACAAAGACAACTGTCTTACCGGAAAATAATTTCTCCTCCCAGTAAGTGGTAATACTTATTTTTTCTCCATCCGATGCTTTTAACCAGTAGTCTTTTATCATACAGTGTTAAATATGTGGTTTTGAGTTTGAAAAGTCAAGAAATCCATTTTTTTAAGCTCTTTTAAATCTTCACTTTTTTAATCAATTTGCATTAAACCTCACATCTTTTTTTTCGATAATAGAATGGAAGTTACTAAAATATTATAAAGAAGAAGTATGTCTGTGGAAGAAAAAGCAAAATGGTTCGATAAAGCTTTAAAATTCGCTCTGGATGGGACTATACATCTTATGATGAAATCCAATAAAGGCGGTGTTGCAAAATGGGCTATTATCGATAGTGGAAAAAACCTTGTCCTTAATTCAAACCTCGAATGGGAACCGGAACCGCCACTTGTTAAGGATAGAGATGAAAGTTTTTTAATTAGAGCAAGATTCGATTTTGATACCGCTGTTTCTCTATACGAGCAATTGAAAATGTTTGCCCAATAAACTTCTTATACTCGATTTTTAGCAAAAGTACTTTTCTTTCATTTTCTTTTAAAACTCATTTACCTATTTTACACCCCGGCGCATAAAAATCTTTAACAGTTAAAAGACCTTAAACGGAATTACAATGGGCAAGATCTTAATAATCCCTTCAATAGATATTCAAGACGGAAAGACAGTTCGAGTTGTTAAGGGTATTCCGGAGTTGGGTTGTAAAGAATATGGAAATAATCCTATTGAAATGGCAATGATCTGGCGTGCCGAAAACGCAAAGTGCATTCATGTAGTTGATTTCAATGCCTCGCATGAACACGCGCACACTAATTATGAATTAATAAGAAGAATATGTGAAGCCGTTATAATTCCTGTGGAATTGGGTGGTGGTATAAGCAATTACAATGATGCAAAGGAAGCTTTTGAACTTGGAGTTTCAAGAGTTGTGATTGGATCCATGGCTTTCGAAAATCCCAGAGAATTTATAAAAATATTGGATGAATATACTCCTAACAAAGTTGTTGCGGCAATTGATATTGTTAATGATGAAGTAGTTACCCGCGGCAGGCAGCAGCGCACGCATCTTAAATCTGTCCAATACGCAAAATTTCTGAACTCTTGCGGTGTAAAAAGAATTGTTGTGACTGATGTATCCACCAATGGAATGTTAACCGGACCGAATATTGATCTATCTAAAAAAATTGCGGAGGCTGCTGAAACGAAAGTTACACACTCCGGCGGTATTGGAGGTTTCGAGGATTTGATTAAATTGCAGTGTGAAGCATCCGATTTTGTCGATTCAGTTATAATCGGCAGAGCATTATATGAAAATAAATTCCCGTGTCAAAAAATTTGGCGCGTTGCAGAAAACGGAATTTTTAGCTGAGAGGTTGTGATGGAAGATAGTTCAGCGGGTTCAATCAGAAGCAGCTTTTGGGCAAATCTTTTTAAAACTCCTACCGAAAAAAGTGAACTGGAGGAGGTACTTCTCTCAATACCCCCTTTTCAAAGCTTTAGTTCTAAACTACTCAGACTTCTAATGAAGGTCATTCATAATCGTGTTTATGCTGCTAATGAGTATATTTTTTCTCAGAGCGATCCTGGAATTGCACTTTACATTATAATAAAGGGAGAAGTATTGATAACTCGTGATGAAGATAGCGATCGATTCGATTTAGCACTACTGGGCAGAGGCGATTTCTTTGGAGAACTGGCGTTATTAGATGAATCAAAACGCTCGGCGTCGGCTATAGCCATGAAAGAATCTCAATTAGCAGTAATCTTCAAGCCTGACCTCGATGAATTTGTTGAAGCTTATCCAAAAGTTGGGGTAAATATTCTTAGAGGCATTTCTACTATTGTGGCTACACGTCTCCGAAATTTAAACCAGGATTATTTTAATCTTTATCAGAGCACTAGAACAAAGTGAAGGAGGAACCAATGGAGTTAACCAAAATGATTAACAATATTTTAGCGCCAATTGATTTTTCGGATTACTCTAAAAACGCGTTGAAATATGCCGTTGAATTTGCAAAAGAGTTCGATGCTAAATTGTACCTCATCTATGTCGTTGAACCTATGATTTATCCCGCTGATTTTAGCATGGGGCAAATTGCAATTCCATCAACCGACATAGATTTAAATACTCGCGCAGAAGAGGAGCTGAAAAATCTTGCTAAAACTATTAATTCCGATTTGAAAGTAGAGACCATGATCAGAACGGGTAAACCATTTGTAGAAATTATAGAAACCGCCAAAGAAAAAGATATTGACTTAATTATCATTGCTACACATGGTCATACCGGCGTTGAGCATCTTTTATTCGGCAGTACTGCCGAGAAGGTTGTCAGAAAAGCGCCGTGTCCAGTTCTTACATTGAGAGAACCCATAAAAGGATTTAAGTACCAAAAATAATTTTCCCGAATATGAAGAAGAGATCATTCTCTCATCTGGAAAACATTCTCGCCGATCATACATCCGGCAGTTCAGAACTGCTGAGACGATTAAATAATTATTTTCTGAAAAATATTAATCACATTACCGATCTAACAGATACAATTAAATTATTACAAAATCATTTTAAGTCATTCCAAAATATCAGACAATATTTAGATCGGTTAAAAAAGATTTCAAGCAGCAAAATGTTATCCGAATTTTTTTTTACTGAATTCCAACTAACGAATGAATCTGTATACGATAAAATTTTTGCCAATGCCCTACCCTTTTTGCGGGACAAAAAAACTATACTTACAATTTCAAACAGCTCAACAATTTTTGAAATTCTTCAGCGATTATCTGAAAAGAGGAGAATACAAATTTTTATTTGTGAATCCCGACCCAAATTTGAGGGAAGACTTTTAGCAAAAAAATTGACTCAAGAAAAAATTAATGTCGGAATTATTACGGAAGCGATGTCCGCTATTTATGTGCAGAGATGTGATTGTGTCCTAGTCGGTGCTGATACGATATTAAGTAGCGGAGAAGTGTTTAATAAAGTGGGAAGTTTTCAATTGGCGCTGTTATGCAAACATTTTCAAAAACCTTTTTATGTAATTACGGAAAGATCAAAGTATAGCTTGAAGAATAATTTTCAGCAAATTACAGAACCATCCAATCAGATATGGAATAAAGCTCCCGATGGAATTTCAATAAGAAACCTCTGAAAAATTATTCAGAATTTAAAAACTTTTTGATGAATAGCGTTGTAAGAAGGTAAAGAAACCAGAGAAAAAGATGCGAACCAACAAGATTAATAATATTGATTTATTTACCCAAGCAGCCAACGAAGG
>CAMTXU010000024.1:0-71026 GCA_947085815.1 uncultured Ignavibacteriota bacterium
GGTTGCTGCGGGATTCGGTCTCCGTTATTATTCCGATTTCGCACCATTCAGAATTGATTTTGGTCTAAAAGTGTATGATCCGAACGACCGCCGTCCAATTTCCCAAAAACAATTTTGGAAAGATGTACTGCAATTTCATATCGGGATAGGTGAAGCTTTTTAATATTAGGCGCTGAAATGACTGGTATATTCGTCTTTTGTTTACCATCCCTATTTTCCATAAATTTGCACCACTTTTTTAAGGGACTTCAATGATTTCAAGTATGACCGGATATGGCAAGGGATTAGTCCAAAAAAACGATATTTCTATTGAAGCTGAAATAAAAAGTCTGAACAGCCGTTATCTGGATCTTTCTCTCCGTGTGCCTAAATTTTTGATGAATAAAGAATTCGAAATCCGCGAAAAAGTTAAAAGTAGAATTAAACGGGGCAAGGTTTATCTTAACGTCACTGTCCGTAAAGGCGATTTTGAGGAAAAATTTAATGAAATTGACCCCGCTGCAGTAAAATTTGCGGTTAGCTTGCTAAAGGAAATCAAGAAGTCTGCAAAGATTACTGAGAAACTTAGACTTAGCGATTTGATGCTCTTTCAGAATATGTTGTTCAAAGACGATAATGAACAAGCCAGTGAAGAATTTGGTTTGGTTGCAGAAGCTATTGACGGCGCGATAGATAATTTGAATACTATGCGCGAAGCTGAAGGTCACGAATTAGAGAAAGATTTACGTAAGAGAGTTCAAATAATTGAGGACGCTCTCAACAAAATTGAGAACGTTACCGATGAAAGCGTTAAAGCTTATTTTGAAAAGATAAAAGAGAAAGCCAGACAGTTGGTTGCAGATCTATCCAACAATCAAGACCGTCTTAACATGGAACTTGCTTTAATAGCCGAACGCGCAGACGTAACAGAAGAGTGTGTAAGACTGCGGAGCCATATTAAAATGTTTATTGATACAGTTGCAAAATCAGAAGACGCCGGGAGAAAGCTAAACTTCATAGTTCAAGAGATGAACCGTGAAGCCAATACGATTAACAGCAAGTCGGTTTCATCCGAAATTTCACAGAATGGAATTTCGATTAAAGAAGAGATAGAGAAAATCCGGGAACAAATTCAGAACATTGAGTAGTGCGTGGCAAAGCATAAAGCTAAATTATTTGTATTTTCTGCGCCCAGCGGTTCCGGTAAAACTACCATTGTCCGTGATGTGCTAAAAAATTATCCGGATTTTGTCTTCTCGATCTCGGCTACAACAAGAAAGAAGAGATCGAATGAAAAAAACGGGGTCGATTATTTCTTCATGAATGAGGAAGAATTTAAGAGGAAGATCGAGACCGGTGAATTTGTGGAGTGGGAAAAATTTTACGATTATTATTACGGCACCTTAAAAAATTTTGTTGACGGGAACCTTGCAAAAGGTATTTCAACCGTCTATGAAGTTGATGTTAAAGGTGCACTTAGAATCAAGAAGAAATATTCTAATTCCGTCTTAATTTTTATCGCGCCGCCAAGTATTGAAAAGTTAAAAGAGAGATTAATCAATCGTAATACGGAAACAGACGAGGATTTAAGTAAAAGAATTGAACGGGCAGAAATGGAATTGAGTTTCAAAGATAAATTCGATTATGTAGTCTCAAACATTGATCTGGAAAACGCGAAAAAAGAAGTTAATAATATTATAGAAAGAGAAATAACAAAGGAGTAACTATCATGGCAATTAAACCAATTAATTTGACGAAGATAAAAGCAAGTATCCCGAATCTTTATGAAGCTGTTATCGTTGCAGCAAGACGCGCTCGTAAAATTAACGACGACAATAAAACTGAATTCAATGCTCATTTGAGTACAATGAGCGCGGGACACGAGGATGAATTCGAAGAGAGAGAAAATCCCGAACAGATGAAACTCTCTCTTGAATTCGAAAAACGCGAGAAAGCTCATATTAAAGCTCTCAGCGAATTGGTAGAGAGTAAAATTGAATACAGGTACAAAGACACAAAGTAAATAAGTGTTTTGTTCTTAATATGCATAGCGGAGATCTTTATAAGGTCTCCGCTTTTTTGTTAAAAATAGATTCTTCTTGTTACGTTAAAAATTTACTAAATTCAATTTGGAAGTCTGTAAGTCAACTTATAATCGAATAATATTTGTGGTTGCATTATGGAATCTCGCACTAAAAATATAATTATCGAAACAATAAAAGATCAGCAGGCTGTGTTTGGCGATCTTCTTTTTGAAAATGTGGATGGGTCTGTGGAGGAAGCGTTGCGCAATAAAAAGAAAAAGATCAAAGTAGAGGATAAGAGTGAAATTACTTTGACTGATAATTTATTTGTTTCCCAAAGGGATGTCCAAAAGACTCCTTACGGAGGATTCCCAGAAGAATTTCAAAAAGTGGAATCACTTATTGATCTCAATAATAAAATCTGCGAATGTCAAAATTGTGCACTCGGAAAAACAAGAACTAAATTTGTATTCGGTGTAGGAAATCCAAATGCAGATGCTATGCTGATTGGCGAAGCGCCCGGACGCGATGAGGATTTACAAGGCGAACCGTTCGTGGGGCGCGCAGGCAAACTTCTCAATGATATTCTAAAAGCTGTTA
This sequence comes from uncultured Ignavibacteriota bacterium, assembly GCA_947085815.1. Lineage (GTDB taxonomy): Bacteria > Bacteroidota > Ignavibacteria > Ignavibacteriales > Melioribacteraceae > Fen-1258. The sequence goes on from CAMTXU010000024.1 coordinate 2,604, forward strand.
AATTTGCACGTGAAGATGTGTACATTGCAAACATCTTAAAATGCCGTCCGCCAAATAACCGAGATCCTTTGCCGGGTGAGATGGAAACTTGTATGCCTTATCTTCACAAACAAATTGATTTAGTAAAACCAAAAATTATTTTATGTTTGGGAAGAGTTGCCGCTAACGGACTGCTTGGGAAAAAATTATCTCTTGGGCAGCTTCGCGAAAGTACATACGACTTCAATGGAATTAAAGTGATGGCTACATATCATCCCGCAGCGCTTCTTCGTAATCCTAATTGGAAACGGGGATGCTGGGAGGATGTTCAAAAATTTAGAAAATATTATGATGAATTAACGGCAAAGTAAAATGGCAAAAAGAACTCCATCCCGTCATAGCGAAAAAAAAGACGGTGATATTGAAAAATTAAGAGCCGCTTCAAAAATTCCTCCTTCAGTTCCGGAAGTGGAAATGGCTGTACTCGGCGCTATGCTAATTGATAATGACGCTGTTCCGAAAGCAATAGAAATATTGAAACCGGAATCATTCTTCGATAAAAGAAATAGAATTATTTTCGAATCGATGTCTTCACTCTATGAATCGAATGAGCCGATCGATACCGTATCAGTTTACGAAGAATTGAAAAAAGCAGGCAAGAGCGATGAAGCCGGCGGAGCTGCATATCTAAGTAAACTTACTCAGGATATCTCTTCTGCTGCAAATATCGATTACCATGCGCGCGTTGTTCTGGAAAAATGGATTCTCCGACAACTGATATCCGCTTCTTTTGAAATTGCAAATTCTGCTTACGAAGGTAATGAAGATGTTTTTGATTTATTGGATGCCGCTGAGGCAAAAATATTCCAGATCTCCGAAAAAGGAATTAAAGAATCGTTCAAGTCGATGGATAAAGCTGTAAAAGAAGCGCTCGAATTGATCGAGGCAATCCATTCAAAAAGTATCTCAACATTTTCTGTCCCTTCAGGATTTTATGAATTAGACGAACTGCTTGGCGGATTTCAAAAATCCGATCTGATAATTATTGCTGCGAGACCCTCCATGGGCAAAACGGCTTTCGCTATGTCTGCGGCGCGTAATGCCGCCATAGAGCACCAAATACCTATTGCGGTCTTCAGTTTGGAAATGGCAACAATACAGCTTGCAACAAGATTAATTTCTGCAGAAGCCCGCATCAATGCACATAACGTTCGTACCGGAAAATTTAAAGCCGAAGAGGGCGCTAAAATCAGCCGCACAGTTCACAAATTAAGTAAAGCTCCAATCTACATTGATGACACTCCGGCGATTTCAATTCTTGAACTTCGTGCAAAAGCGAGACGCTTGAAGAATGAAAAAAATATCGGATTGATCATAATAGATTATTTGCAGCTTCTGAGTGCTTCCTATAATATGGAAAGCCGCGAACGTGAAATTTCTACTATCTCACGTTCTTTAAAAGCCCTAGCAAAGGAACTAAATATTCCAGTCATTGCTCTTTCTCAGTTAAACAGGCAGGTGGAATCCCGAACCGATAAAAGACCGATGCTTTCGGATTTGCGCGAATCAGGTTCCATTGAGCAGGATGCCGACGTTGTTATTTTCCTGTACCGTCCTGAAGTTTATGGTATCACACAATTCTCTGCCGGCGATATGAATGGCGAAACAACCGAAGGTGTGGCAGAAGTAATAGTTGGTAAACAAAGAAACGGACCTATTGGCGAGGTTAAATTACGTTTCATAAAAGATTATGCACGATTTGAAAACCTCGATCGATTCAGACAACATCAAATACCTGCCGGTGCTGAGCAAGCTGCCATCGGTTCGGGAGTGGAGGATTTCCCAATATGAAAAATTATTTATTACTCTCGTTTTTATTCTTGTTCTCAATTGAATGTTTGGCACAAGCAATCTATACTCAGAAAGATGTAGATGTTTGTACATCAAAGTTCAACCTTGCGGTGGATCAAAAACTTTCATCTTTACCTATTAATCAAGTCATTATTGAAATAGGAAAAAGTTTTCTCGGAACTGAATATGTAGCGAATACTCTTGAAAAAGGGGACGAAGAAAAACTTGTTATAAATCTTACCGGATTAGATTGCTACATATTTCTCGAAACTTCACTTGCTTTTTCGCGCTGCATTAAAAGCGGAAAGACTTCTTTTGAAGATTATCAGAAAGAAGTGACTAATCTCCGTTACAGAGATGGGAAGCTGAATGAATATCCTTCACGGCTTCATTATTTCTCCGATTGGATTTTTGATATGGACAAACGGGGAATTGGAAAAGATATCACAAAAGAAATAGGCGGTAAACCGTATAATAAAATAATCAACTTCATGACTACTCACGTTGACTCCTATAAGCAATTGAAAAGTAATTCCAAGTTTGTAGATGAAATGGTTAAGATTGAGAATGAAATCAGCGCGCGCAGCTATTCTTACATTCCGCAGGCAGAAATTGAATCAGCCGAGAGTAAAATTCAAAACGGAGACATAATTGGAATTACTACAAGTGTTGAAGGAATGGACATTGCACACACAGGAATTGCAATTCGAATGAATGACGGAAGAATTCATTTTATGCACGCACCAATTGTGGGGCATAAAGTACAAATCACTGAAAGACCGCTGGCTGATTACATAAGAGGAAATAAAAGGCAAACGGGGATAATGGTTTTAAGAGCAATTTAATATTTTAATTACAATTTACGATTTAGTAATTCTCAATTCTCAATTATTTTTTCACCAATCCCAACAGCACCTTAATATTCTCCAAATCCTCTTTTTGATCCTTCCCTTTAGGCGTTTCTAATATCTTGGGTACTTTTTCAAGTTTCTTGTCATTCATGATGTTGGTAAATCCTTCAATACCTATAAACCCTTTTCCGATATGATCATGTCTATCTACGCGACTGCCGAGATCTTTCTTGCTGTCGTTCATGTGAATGCACTTCAGCAGATCCAATCCGATGATTTCGTCAAACTCTTTAATAACTTTTTTGTACTCTTTGGCATCTTTAATATTATAACCCGCCGCCCAGATATGAGCCGTATCTATGCAAACACACATTCGCTCTTTATCATCAACCATATCGATTATCTTTTTCAACTGCTCAAAACGGTAACCAAGGGCATTTCCCTGTCCAGCAGTTACTTCGAGCATACTCATTACTTTAAATTTTTTTGTCTTTTCATGAGCAATATTTAAAGACTCGGCGATAATTTTAAGCCCCTCTTCCTCGCCTTGTTCCCCGTGAGAGCCGGGATGAAAATTGAGATAAGGAATAGCAAGTTGTTCGCAACGGTTCAGTTCATCAAGAAAAGCACTGCGCGACTTCTCAAGATTTTCTGGATCTTTTGCGCATAGATTAATCAAATAAGAATCATGAGACACAACAACTTTTACATTGGATTTTTTTTGTTTTTCCTTGAAAGCCGTTATCTCTTTTTCTGATAGTTCTTTTGAAACCCATCTGTTGTTATTCTTTGTGAAAAGTTGAATAGCGGTAAAACCGAGTGTTTCACCACCATCAATTGCAGAATCAACTCCCCCACTGACAAATACATGCGCGCCAAGTAAATGTTTCATTACTTTTCCTTTCGATTATTCATGCTCTTGCTCAGTTTTTAAGGATTATTACTAACACAAACAAGATCACTAATTAGTTCATGAATTAATTTTCTTTTTGATTCAAAGATAATATTATTGTTATGAAAAAATTATGGAATGATTACCCGACATGAAAATATTTATCACCGGCGGAAGCGGAATGCTGGGTCAATATCTCAACACCGAACTGAGCAAGAAAAATGAAATTTTAACACAATACCAATCGGATATCGGGAATTGTGGAAATTTCACGAGCGAGAAGTTATCAATCACTAATTACGTGAAGCTTGAAAAAATTTTTAACTCGTTCAAACCGGATGTTGTAATACACACGGCGGCAATATCAAATACCGAAAAAGCCGATAAACTTCCTGCCGATATTGTTTACAAAGTCAATGTGAACGCGACATCAAAGCTGGCTGAACTTTGCTCTCAATCCGATGCAAAGTTAGTATATTTATCAACCGATTTAGTTTACGCCGGTTATCGGGGATCAATGCTTAATGAAGACGCAAAATTAATTCCCATTTCATTATATGCCGAGACAAAACTTATGGGTGAAAGAAAAATTCAGGAGACGTTTGGAAATTACATAATATTACGTGAAGCACTTTTGATTGGATTTGGGTTAAATCATTCCAGAAATAATTTTCATCTGATGTACGAGAAACTTGTAAAGAAAGAAACTGTCACTTTGTTTACAGATCAATTCCGAACACCTCTAGCACTTCATGATGCCGCCCGCATGATTGCCGGGTTGCTTGATAAAAACATCAATGGAGAAGTTATTAATTTTGGCGGGCAAGATAGATTATCCAGATTCGAAGTGGGAAAAATACTCTGTGAAGAAGGGGGTTTCGATAAAAATTTACTCGTTAGCAAAACGATGGAAGAAGCAGATATCACTTACAAAGTAGCCGATGTATCCATGAGCATCGAAAAACTTCTCTCTTATGGAATAAAACCGCAATCATGCCGCGAATCCATTAAACAAATTTTATCGGGGATAATTAATTAATGATAGACCCTCTAGATTATGAATATATACAAAAGTGTTTTGAATTAGCCCGCAACGGAAGAGGATTAGTTTCACCCAATCCGCTTGTTGGAGTGGTAATCATGAAAGATGGTGAAGTGATCTCCGAAGGCTATCATAAAAAATATGGGGGCAATCATGCGGAGGCTGAAGCAATTTTTGCGACCGAACTTGACTTAACCGGCTCTACTTTATATTGTAATTTGGAGCCGTGTTGTCATACAAATAAAAAGACTCCGCCGTGTGTACCATTAATTATTAAAAGCGGTATTGAACGAGTTGTCTTTAGCAATCTTGATCCTAATCCGTCTGTTAATGGTAAAGGAGTATTACAATTGACTGCTGCGGGAATAGAGGTTACAAGCGGAGTACTGGCGGATATCGGAGAAAAACTAAACCGGTTTTATTTCAAGACTGTCCGTAAAAAAATTCCGTACGTAACTGTAAAAATTGCTCAATCGAAAGATGGAATAATCAATTCATCCGCTTCACAAAGAACAATCATCACATCGGAAAATGCCGAAATATTTGTGCATCATCAAAGATCAATTTTCGATGCAGTACTAGTAGGGGCAAACACAATCAAAATCGATAATCCAAAGTTGACGGTGAGGAAGATAGAAGGTAGAAATCCAATCCGTCTGGTACTTGACGGTAAGCTGACTTCAAATATTAATTCGAATGTATTTAATGACGAGTGGAAAAATAGAACATGGGTTATAACTTCTATCTCCGGCAACGTGGCGAAGAAAGAGATGTTTCGGCGGAAGGGTATTCGAATAATTGAAATGTATTCGGATTCTGAAGGGAGACTTGAGATGAATGACGTATTGATGATGCTCTACTCCAAGAATATTAGCTCTATCTTTGTCGAAGGAGGGGCTGATATTTTCTCGCAATTTATAAGAAAAAATTTATTGGATGAAATGATCATTTTGGAAGCACCGCTGATTTTAGAGGGGGGAATTGCAGCTTTTAATGGTAAAATACCGGAAAACCTCAAATTGGAGTCAATTGAAGCGCTTCCGCCTGATGAAAAAAGAATTTATAAACGAATTGAATAGTGCTTAAATCCGCAGGAGTTGATATTTTTACAATATGTTTACCGGATTAATAGAAGAAAAAGGAAAGTTAGTCTCTGCTGAAAATATTGCGGGTGGAAAACGACTGAAAATTTCAGCATCTAAAATTTATGACGACTTAAAAATTGATGACTCAGTTTCGATAAATGGCGTCTGCTTAACAGTCACTAAAATTGATAATAATTTCTTTTGGTGCGATGCCGTCGGTGAAACACTCAGCAAAACAACTCTTGCCGGTATTGCTCGGAATTATGTAGTGAATCTCGAAAGAGCATTACGCCTTTCCGACCGTCTCGGAGGACATTTGGTGCAGGGACATGTTAACGGTATCGGAATTATTTCGCAATTGACAAAATTGGGAGAAAATTTTTCTCTAGAGATTGAGATTCCAAAAGAGTTGGTGAAATATGTAGTTGACGAAGGATCCATTACAATTGACGGAATAAGTTTGACCGTAGCAAAAATTATTGAAAGAAAAATTACAATCTCTATAATTCCTCATACGTGGAAGAACACAAATCTGAGTGAGCGAAAAAAGGGAGATAAAGTAAACATCGAGACTGATATTTTTGCAAAGTATGTAGAAAAAATTTTGCAAGATTCTAATGAGGAAGGCAATAAATTCACGGATAATTGGTTTAAGAATTTAGGGTATTAAGATGATTGACGAATTAGTTTCAAGAATGAATACAATAGATGAAGCGATAGCGGACTTTAAAAAAGGGAAAATGGTTGTTGTAGTAGATGACGCCGACCGTGAGAATGAAGGCGACATTATAATGGCTGCCGAGCTTGTTAAACCGGAAGATGTTAATTTCATCACTCGCGAAGCGCGTGGAATTTTATGTCTTGCAGTCACCGAACAACGAGCCAAAGATTTGAATCTGGAATTGATGGTGGAAGAAAACACTGCACTTCATCAAACACCGTTTACAGTTTCTATAGATTATATTCATAATACAACTACGGGAATATCCGCGCAGGACAGAACTAAAACAATTTTAGCAGTTGTTAATGAAAAATCGGAACCAAATGATTTTGCACGCCCCGGACACATCTTTCCATTAATTGCTAAAGGAGGCGGCGTGTTAAACCGTGCGGGGCATACTGAAGCGGCAGTTGATCTCGCCCGGCTCTCCGGGTTAAACCCGGCTGGAATACTTTGTGAAATCATGGACGTTGATGGAACAATGGCGCGCACTCCAACACTTTTGGAATTCGCCGAGAAGCATAATCTCAAAATTATTACTATCGCTGATCTCATTGAATACAGAAGAAAAAAAGAGAAGCTTGTTAAATGCCGCGTTATTGTCGATATGCCCTCACGGTTCGGAAATTTCAAATTGCATCTTTATGAAAGTCTGCTCGATCCTACAGACAACCCGATAGCTCTCGTAAAGGGGGATATTGAAAGTGGAGAACCTGTTTTGGTAAGAGTTCATTCGGAATGCCTAACCGGCGATGCATTTGGCTCTATGAGATGCGATTGTGGAGATCAACTTGCTAACGCTCTAATGATGATTGAAAAAGAGGGGCGGGGTGTTTTTCTTTATATGAGGCAGGAAGGAAGAGGCATCGGGTTAGTAAATAAACTTATGGCATACGAACTTCAGGAGGATGGCAGCGACACCGTTGAGGCTAATGAATTGCTCGGTTTTAAAGCCGATTTAAGAGATTACGGAATAGGGGCGCAAATTTTAAAAGATCTTGGTCTAAAAAAAATTCGTTTGATGACCAACAATCCGAAAAAAATTATTGGTCTCCGTGGATACGATCTTGAGATTGTTGAGCGAGTACCAATTGAGATTGAACCGAACGAAAGTAATGAAAAATATTTGATGACAAAGCATGAAAAACTTGGACACCTATTAAGCTTTATTCCTCCCAAAAGAAAATAATAATCAATGGAGTATATATGGCAAGAATGATTGAAGGTCTGTTAAAAGCTGATGGCAAGAAATTTGGAATTGTTGTATCCAGATTCAACGAAATGATCTCGAAGAGTTTACTCTCCGGCGCATTTGATTGTTTAGCGAGACACGGAGCCAACGAAGATGAAATAACAGTTGCCTTCGTACCGGGTTCCTTCGAAATTCCTATGACCGCAAAGAAAATGGCTGAATCGAAAAAATACGATGCCGTTATTTGTCTTGGCGCTGTAATACGCGGTGCGACTCCTCATTTTGATTTTATCGCCGCTGAAGTTTCAAAAGGAATTGCGAGTGTTGCAATGGATAGCGGTGTACCTGTTATTTTTGGTATTATTACTTCCGATTCAATTGAACAAGCACTTGAAAGAGCGGGTACAAAAAGCGGTAATAAAGGTTGGGATGCAGCGCTGAGTGCAATTGAAATGGCGGACTTGATTAAAAAGCTTTAAAAGGAATAGAACGCGGATTTTTATGATGATTATGATTTCTTAAGATAAATAATAAATGATCATAAAAATCTGCGTTCTATTGTTCTTTCTTACTCTCCAGTTTACTTTTCAACAATTCATTCACAATTGCCGGATTGGCTTTACCTTTGGTTTCTTTCATTATCTGCCCGACAAAGAATCCAATCACTTTATCCTTTCCGTTCAGAAAGTCCTCAATCTGTTTCGGATTTGCAGAAAGGATTCTGTCGATCACGTTTTCAATTTCCGAAGTGTTTGAAATCTGAATCAGATTCTTTCCTTTCACAATTAAATTTGGATCTGAATTTGTCCTCAACATTTCCGGAAAAATTTCTTTAGCAATTTTGCCGCTTATGATATTCTCATTAATCATTTTAATCAACTTGCCGAGATTCGCTGCTGAGACTGAAAATTCCTTGATCTTTATTTTCCGGTCGTTTATATTTTTTAATACCTCGGTCATCACCCAGTTGCTGGCTGATTTAAAATCGTTCGTAATTTCTAAAACCTGTTCATAATAATCCGCCAGCTCTCGTGAAGAGGTGAGGATCTCCGCATCATAATTTGGGAGAGAGTATTGTTCAATAAAACGGTTTCTTCTTTCTTCGGGAAGTTCAGGCAATGAAGCCGCAATTTTTTCTCTCCACTTTTTATCAATTACTATCGGCATCAAATCCGGGTCGGGAAAATAGCGGTAGTCGTGAGCCTCTTCTTTACTGCGCATCGGAATAATTTTATTCTTATCAGCGTTCCATAAAAGTGTTTGCTGAACAATCCTTCCACCATCTTCCAAAATATCTATCTGCCGTTCAATCTCAAACTCAATTGCTCTTTCAACATTCCTGAACGAGTTCATATTTTTTACTTCGGTCTTTGTCCCTAATTTGGTTTCTCCCTTCAAGCGGATAGAGATATTTGCATCGCATCGGAGTGATCCTTCCTCCATATTGCCGTCACATACACCGAGATAAGTTACTATCTGTTTTAGTTTGGTTAAATAGAGATAAGCTTCTTCAGCCGTATGCATATCCGGCTCACTAACAATCTCCATTAGAGGAATGCCGCATCGGTTAACATCTATCAATGTATCAAATCCCTGATCGTGAATGGATTTACCTGCATCTTCTTCAATATGTATTCTGGTTATACCTATTTCTCTCGTTGAACCATCTTTTGTTTCAATTGTAATCTTTCCGTGTTCACAAATCGGTTCTTCGTATTGAGAGATTTGATACCCTTTCGGAAGATCGGGATAAAAATAATTTTTACGGGCAAAGACAGAGCGCTCATTAATACGACAATCTGTAGCAAGTCCGGTTAAAGCCGTGAACTCAATTACCTTTTTATTCAATACCGGAAGTACTCCCGGATGACCGAGGCAGATTGGACAAGTGTTCGAGTTAGGTGCGGAGTTAAATTTTGTAGAACATCCGCAAAATATTTTTGTATCGGTCAAAAGTTGAGCGTGAACTTCGAGACCGATGACTGCTTCGTACATTAAATTCATATTGACTATTGGTCGGTTTTAATTTAGCGAAAAATACTTAATTTTTAGAAGGATCAATAAACAGAAATATAGAAAAAGATAATTTATTTCTTCTTCGAAAGAAATTAGTTCCAAGAATGAACTGTAGAGGAATTTTCCCGAGGGAAAACAAAGTTTTCATGATTATCTTAAGGATGGTTCTAAAAATTATTGAATGGAAATATTTAATCCCGCCAAGGGCGGGACAGAGAAAACGCAAAGTCCGCAGAGAATATTGAAGTTTTTATGGAATAGCCATGCCTATGGCAGAAGCGCTCTTAAGTAAGATAATTGTTTGAAAAACTGCCATACAATAATGGAGCTGTAAAAAGAGCCGTAAAAATTTTACAGATGATATTGAAAATAGAAATATATGAGTATCAAGATTTGACTATCTTAACATTTATTTGAATATTAACCAAAACAATGTACCGGGAAGGTTTTAATAAGACAAATATTGAAAATCAAGAGAATGGATTAAACTCTAAAAAAAAATTCGAATAAATAATTATAAGGTAACTACAATGAAAACAGTTAGAGAAATTCTGCTCAAAAAAGGAAATCAAGTTTGGACAGTTTCACCAGATACAACAGTTTTTACCGCTCTTCAGTTGATGGCAGAAAAAAACACCGGAGCTTTACTTGTTATGAAGGATGATAAAGTTTTAGGTATTCTGAGTGAGCGTGATTATGCAAGAAAAGTAGTTCTACTCGGAAAATTTTCCAAGGATATATTAGTACAAGAAATTATGTCTTCTTCAATATTGTATGTCGAACCTTCATTTAGCACTGAAGAATGTATGGCAATTATGATTGATAAACGGGTTAGACACCTTCCTGTAATGGAAAACGAAAAACTTTCTGGAATTATTTCCATTGGGGATGTGGTTAAAGCTGTCATCGATGAGAAAGAGTTTTTAATAAGTCAACTTGAGCATTATATAAAAGGGGAACGCGGTTAGTTGTTCTATAATTATTAATATTGAATCACTTCTTAAAGGTAATTATGATTCTGGATGTATTGGTTTTTGCCGCCCACCCCGATGACGCGGAATTATCCATGGGAGGAACAATTGCAAAGTTGACAGCAAATGGATTAAAAATTGGCGTAGTTGATTTAAGCAGAGGTGAGCTTGGAACCCGCGGTTCATCCGAAATCAGAAAGCAAGAGGCACAAAAGGCTAGCGAAATACTAAAACTCTCACATAGAGAAAATCTTGGTTTTCAAGACGGGTCTCTCAAATTTAACGATGAGTTTCTGAAGAGAATAATTTCCAAAATCCGTAAACATCAACCTAAAATTATTTTTGCCCCTTACTTCAACGACCGACATCCCGATCATATTGGAACCTCACAATTAGTAAAGGAAGCAATGTTCTTTTCCGGATTGCCCAAGATTGTTACAGAGGATAATGACCGAATTCAATCGCCATTTCGTCCCAGAAAACTTTTTTATTATATGCAGACATACGAGTTTAAGCCAGCATTTATTGTAGATATAAGCAGCTATTTCGAAATAAAGATGAAAGCCATCCTTGCTTATGATACGCAGTTTCATAATCCAGATAGCCTTGAGCCGGAGACGTTTATAAGCTCTCCTAACTTTCTTAAATTTGTCGAAGCCCGTGCAAAATATTTTGGTTTCAAAATTGGAAAGGATTTCGGGGAGGCATTCTTCAGCGAAGAAGAAATTGAATACGATTTAGTGGGCGAAATTAAGCCGTAAATAAATAGATAAGAAAAAAAGGTCTATTGAGACTAAACTCATTTCACATCAAAAGCCTCGGCTTTTTTCTAGGAATCTTTTTATTTCTGATAGTATGGTTCTTTGTTGATTTCGGAAAAGAGTTTCATAACGCGAAATTAGTTGCGGCTGTTGCATCATTAATGGCAACCTGGTGGGTCTTCGAATCCGTCCCTCTCGCGGTAACATCTTTAATTCCTCTAATTTTATTTCCATTACTCGGTGTTCTCTCATCAACTGCAACGGCTTCTCAATTTATGAATACAACCATCTTCCTTTTCATAGGAGGATTTGTAATTGCCATCGCGATGGAAAAATGGAATTTACATAAACGTATAGCGCTGAGTGTAATTCTACTTTTCGGGCGCAGTCCTTCAAAAATAATTTTTGGATTTATGGCGGCAACCGGATTTATGTCGATGTGGATCTCAAATACGGCTAGCTGTTTGATGATTTTGCCTATCGGGCTTTCAATAATTTATAAAATAGAAAAAGAGTTTGGGGAAAAGAGCAGTTCTAATTTTTCCAAAGCGTTGATGATTGCAATCGCATATTCAAGTACTATCGGAGGAATTGCCACACTCATTGGAACTCCTCCTAATCTAATTTTTCTCAGAATGTACAAAATAAATTTTCCTAATAATCCTTTGATGAAATTTGGAGAATGGATGGTTTTTGGCGTTCCATTAGCTGTTGTTATGATGATTATTGCATGGATTGTTCTAACAAAAATAGTTTTTCGATCCGATAAAAATTTAATTCTGAATAGAGAAATTATAAGAGAGGAAAAAATAAAATTAGGTAAAATGATCTATGAGCAAAAAGCAGTGATGGTAGTATTCGTTTTAACATCATTCTTATGGATTTTCAGAAGCGACTTAGATCTTGGTCTCTTTAAGATTCCTGGATGGTCTAATATATTTTCTTCGGCGGAGTTTATAGAAGACAGCACCGTTGCAGTTACTATGGCGCTGCTTCTGTTTTTAATTCCCTGCGGTTCATCAGAAAACAAACACAAATTTATTTTAGATCAGAACGATATTTCTAAAATACCTTGGGACATAGTTTTACTTTTCGGTGGAGGGTTTGCTTTAGCTGAGGGTTTTGTTCAAAGCGGATTATCAAAATTAATCGGGCATGAATTTATGATGTTGAAAAATATTCCTCCTTTAGTATTGGTAGCAATAATTTGTACTATTATAGTTTTTTCTAGTGAACTTACTTCGAACTCGGCTCAGACAACAGTGATGCTGCCGCTGTTGGCATCTCTGGCTACCGAGATTGGAATAGATCCATTAACTATAATGATACCGGCGACATTCTCGGTATCTTTAGCATTCATGCTGCCAGTTGGAACTCCACCTAATGCAATTGTTTTCAGCAGTCAAAGGCTTAAAGTTTGGGATATGGCTAAAGCCGGATTTATTCTAAATATTATAGGTATAATCGTAGTAGTGATCTTCTCAAAAATTTTCTTTTTGTAGAACCCTTTTTATTTATTATTCATCTTATTATAAATAATAGGAGAAGTTATGTCATACTATAATTCAAAAATCGTTGCTTATACTTTCGAAGATGCTATTACAAAAGTAACCGATGAATTAAAGAATGAAGGTTTCGGAATTCTCACCGAAATTGATGTGAAAGATACTTTAAAGAAAAAACTCGATGTCGACTTCCGGAGATACAAAATTCTAGGTGCGTGCAATCCGCCGAACGCTTATAAAGCCCTGCAGGCGGAAGAAAATATTGGAGTCCTTTTGCCGTGCAATATTGTTGTGCAAGAAAAAGCAGATGGTAAAATTCAAGTAAGCGCAGTAAATCCGATGGAATCTATGCAAGCCGTTGGTAATGAAAATTTAGGGGAGGTTGCTCTTGAGGTTACAGAGAAATTGAAACTTGTTTTGGAAAGACTGTAAATTTTTGAGTTCCTTAGTGCCTGAGCTTAATTAAACCCATTCACTCAGGCACTTAGTTACTCAGGTACTTCTCACTCTTCAATAACCGTTACTTGTTCCATCTTATCGCCTTGCTCAATCAGATCAACAACATCTTGACCGTTTTTTGCTTTACCGAAAACTGTGTGTTTTCCGTTTAGATGAGGCTGAGGTGAATGAGTAATGAAAAACTGACTTCCATTTGTATTAGGACCGGCATTAGCCATCGAAATAACACAACGCTCATGTTTAAGCGGATTTCCGGCGAATTCATCTTCAAATTTATAACCGGGACCGCCGCGGCCTGTACCGGTAGGATCTCCGCCTTGAATCATAAAATCACTAATTACACGGTGAAATGATACGCCATCGTAAAAACCTTCTTTTGCTAAGAAGACAAAGTTATTTACTGTCTTTGGTGCGTGTTCAGGATAAAGTTCAATCTCTATTATTCCTTTTGTTGTGTTCATTGATACAGAATATTTTTTCTTTGGATCAATTTGCATTTCTGGGGGAGTATTCCACTGTCTTCCCATTTAGTTCTCCGTTTTGTTTATAGGTTTTCAAAAAAATGATTTATTTTGTCGCGTAAACCTAAATATTCCAAGCGTAATAATGAAATGGGGATTAGACCATTCATCTTTTCAGTTAAACAAGATTCGAGATGGAGGGCAAAAATCGAACAAGTATTTTTTATTTATTGGATTTTTCTTTCAGCATTATTAGTGCAAATCTCACTTAATAATCTTATGAAATTTTCCCCAATCAGAATATTTTTTATCCTCAACAAGAATGTGGCTTTGAACCCATCTGTCTAACAAATTTTCAAAACTATCTTTCAGTTGGGTCATTGTAGAAGATCCGGTTAGTACCGAATTGATTTCGTGAACAATATTATCATGTTTTTCTTTATGATCCTTTAGACCGGGGTATTTGTTTTTTTCCATCCACTCTTCTTCATACTGAAAATGGCTTTTGACGTAATCATTCAAATGTCTGATGAGATACTTTATCTCCGGTTCCTGACTTTTTGGGTTCTCAATTTCCAACAGCTCATTTGATATAGCAAATAGAAGCCGATGCTGAGAATCGATCTCTTCAATTCCGGTTCTGCAGTTTGCGTTCCAAATCATTCTTCTCATCTTGCATCCTCAGTTATACTAACGCGTTAATTTTTTATATTTCACTCTATGAGGTATGTCTGCGTCTTTACCAAGACGTTCTCTTCTATTCTCCTGGTAATCGGAAAAGTTTCCTTCGAACCATACAACCTTACTATCGCCTTCAAATGATAAAATGTGAGTGCAAATTCTATCAAGAAACCAGCGATCGTGACTGATAATAACAGCGCATCCGGCAAAGTTGAGCAAACCTTCTTCAAGCGCACGCATTGTGTTAACGTCAAGATCGTTTGTGGGTTCATCAAGCAAAAGAACATTTGCGCTTTGTTTGAGAGCTATTGCGAGATGAACTCTATTTCTTTCTCCGCCTGAAAGCATCGACAATTTTTTCTGCTGATCGGCTCCGGTAAAATTAAATTGTCCAACGTAAGCGCGTGAATTTTGTTCTCTGTTTCCAAGTTGTATTAAATCTTTTCCCTCCGAAATCATTTCCCAAACTGATTTTTCCGGATCAAGTATATCTCTGCTTTGATCTACATACGCAAGCTTAACAGTATCTCCAATTCTGAAAGTTCCGCTATCCGCATTTTCCTGTCCGACTATCATTCTAAATAAAGTTGTTTTACCCGCGCCGTTAGGACCGATAACTCCAACAATTCCTCCGGGAGGGAGTTTGAAATTCAAATTCTCGAATAGAACTTTTTCTCCGTAACCTTTGGATACATTTTCAGCCTCGATTACAACATTGCCCAAACGCGGACCGGCTGGAATATAAATTTCCAAATCTTTTTGGCGTTTTTCATTTTCATCATTGAGCATCTCCTCGTAAGATGAAATTCTAGCCTTCGATTTTGCATGTCGTGCTCTCGGCGACATTTTGATCCATTCAAGTTCGCGCTGTAAAGTTTTCTGCCGGTCGGTTTCTCTTTTCTCTTCAATTTTTAGCCGCTCTTGTTTTTGTTGCAGCCATGACGAATAATTTCCTTTCCAAGGAATGCCTTCTCCTTTATCAAGCTCAAGTATCCACCCGGCTACGTTATCAAGGAAATATCTATCGTGAGTAACTGCTATTACAGTGCCGGGGTAACGGTTAAGCTCTGCTTCAAGCCATAAAACGGTTTCGGCATCAAGATGATTTGTCGGCTCATCAAGAAGTAGAATGTCCGGCTTCTTCAAAAGCAAGCGGCACATTGCAACTCTTCTCCGTTCACCCCCGGAAATTACTTTAACCGGTGTATCGGGAGGGGGACAATTGAGAACGTCCATCGCAAGATCAAGTTTGGAATCGAGATCCCACGCTTCGAGATGATCTAACTTTTCTTGCACTTTACCTTGACGTTCGAGAAGGTCATTCATTTCGTCATCGCTCATTGGCTCGGCAAACTTTGCATTGATCTCATCGTACTCACGCAGAACATCTACAATTTCCTGAACGCCTTCCTGGACTATCTCTTTTACTGTTTTAGTATCATCAAGTTTTGGTTCCTGTTCAAGTAAACCGATTGTGAATCCCGGCGATAGAGCTATTTCACCGTTAAAATCTTTATCCACTCCGCCGAGAATTTTTAAGAGTGTGCTTTTGCCGGAACCGTTGAGCCCCAGTACGCCGATCTTAGCGCCGTAGAAATATGATAAGTAAATGTTCTTTATGATCGCCTTTGTATCGTAATACTTGCTAACGCCGATCATTGAATAAATAATTTTGTTGGGTTCGATTGCCACTTTTACTCCGGTAATTTGATTTTATTTAATAGAACGCAGATCATTATGTCCGAAGGACTCCAATGGAGATTGTAATAATTTATTATGATCATGAACTATCTTAATAGATCATAAGGATCAGCGTTCTATTTCGTTTTCTTTGGTTGCAAAATAAAAAATTTTTAGATTACATCACTCAGCAGAATTAAAAAAGAACTTTTTGGGATTGTCTCTATCATAAATGCAAATTTTACTTCTCTCATAAAATTTTATTCCTTACCTTAATAGTCAAAAGAACAGGCTTTCAAATTCATCAACCCAAAACCAACCAAGAGGTAAGTATGAAAATCATTCTCCGCGTACTCGGCGTAACACTTATAGCCGTCTTAAGTTTTATTATTCCTGCTTGTGAGCAGACCCTAACAGATCCCGCATCCAATTCCCAAGAATTATCTTCCCAACAACATTTATCATTAAAAAAAGTAACAGTGATGGAAGATTTTGAGACGGGAACTAAAACAGCCTACGCCGTTGCCGATGTTGTGTTCTCTTCGGGTACCTGGACATTGAATGATGCTTTGGTCGGGACTACCACAAGTGATCCTAAGAACGGTGCTAAGAGTATCCGTACACGCAACAGCGGTACAGTAACTATGAAATTTGATCGCACTGACGGCGCAAGTACTGTAACGGTACAGCATGCAAAATATGGGACCGATGCAAACAGTACTTGGGGCTTGTGGTATTCAACAAACAGCGGAAGTTCATGGGCTCAGACTGGCTCTTCTGTTACTACTTCCTCAACAACTTTGCAAACTGCTTCTTTTACTGTGAACATAACCGGTACAATTCGATTTGAGATTCGCAAAACGGATGGCACAGCCAGCCGTGTTAACTTCGACGACTTTACAATTAATGATTACGTTGTTGTAACATATAACTTTGTGGAAAATTATGAAGCCGGAACAAAAACCAGCTATGCAGTTGCTGATGTAACATTTAGTACAGGCGTGTGGACATTAAATGACGCTTTGGTTGGAACATCAACGAGCGATCCAAAAGTTGGAACAAAAAGTATTCGCGTGCGTAACAGCGGTACGGTAACAATGAAGTTCGACAAAACTACCGGAGCAGCTAATGTTTCCGTAAAACACGCCAAGTATGGAACCGATGCAAATAGTACCTGGGGATTGTGGTATTCAACTAACAGCGGAGGTACATGGACGCAGACCGGCACTTCCGTTACAACATCTTCAACAACTTTGCAAGCAGCAACTTTTGCTGTAAATATATCAGGCACAATTCGTTTTGAGATTCGTAAAACGGACGGCACAGCCAGCCGGGTAAATTTTGATGATTTTTCTGTGGAAGATTATGCCGGTACTGGCGGCTATGTGACCGAAGTAGAACCCAACAATACAATAGCCACAGCCAATTCAATCCCTACGGTACCCGCAACAAACACCGGTTATATAAGCACTATAACCGATATTGACTACTTCTCAGTTTCGGCAACTTCAGGTCAAATAATTACATCGGGATTAACTGTGCCTTCAGGTGTTGATTACAATTTGTATCTGTTAAATTCTTCCGGAGTCACATTAGCAAGTTCTACAAATACCGGCAGTTTATCTGAAAGCATTACATATAATACAACCGCAGTTGGACCTTACTACCTATTAGCCTCATCATCATCAGGTTTCAGCGCAACTTTAAACTACACCTTAACAGCAAACGTAACTACCGCGGGTGTTGTAGATACAACTACTTCCACAAGCGTTCATCTTACAATGGGAAATCCGAGCGTAGCAGTTCATGATATAGCATTTCCGGCAAATTATTTGATGGAAAAACCGCAATATGTTCTCTCATACAACCGTGATTATGGAATACCGAATTGGACGGCATGGCATCTAAACAGTTCCTGGATTGGCTCTACACCTAGGCAAGATGATTTCCGAAATGATACTACACTGCCAACAGGCTGGTATCAAGTTCTATCAACCAGTTACAGCGGTAGCGGATATGACCGTGGACATATGTGTCCTTCAGCGGACAGAACACTAACCGTTGCAGATAACTCTGCAACTTTTCTAATGACAAATATGATTCCACAGGCGCCAAACAACAATCAAGGTCCTTGGGCAAATTTGGAAAATTACCTTCGCACACTTGTTACTGCAGGCAAAGAGTTATACATCTATTCAGGCGGATTTGGGTCACAAGGAACGATTGATGCCGGTCGTGTAAATGTTCCATCCCGTACATGGAAAGTAATAGTTGTACTTGATGAAGGAACCAACGACTTGAGTCGTGTAACAACAACTACACGTGTAATTGCTGTTGATATGCCTAACAGTGATGCTCTAATAAGCAGAACTGCCGATTGGAAAACATTCCGCGTAAGTATTGATTATGTTGAAGGGCAAACCGGATTTGATTTTCTTTCTAAAGTGTCTACATCTATTCAAGCAGTTATAGAAAGTGTTGTGGATAATTTATAAAGATACATTTCACTAAAACAACAAAACCCCTTTCTCAACGGGGTTTTGTTGTTTCCTTTCTTGATATATCTTTCTTACTGATCGCTTTTGTATAGTAATAATTGCTACTCCAATCATTGATTAGATTATTTTGTTTTATCCATCACTATTCTTACGGAATCCGTTTGATAAAAGTCCTAGTACAACTAATGCTATCGCAAAAATTATTCCGCCAATAGTTGATGAAAAACTATGATGAGACATCCTAACACAATTGGAATGACATTAATCATTTAATCCTCTGTAATACTATCTAAACGTACTACAAATCTCAAACTATGTAAATAGTATAAATATAGAGGCGGTAACAAAAGTCTTTGTGATTCGCCATGGCGAATTTGTGTGCTTAGTGCCTTATGCCGAAGGCATCCCTTCGGTAGTGGTTTTGGGTTTGTTTTTAATTCACCTTCAAAACATATTACCACTAAAACACTAAGTTCAAAAAGAAACACTCACATAGTGATCCAATGGAATAAGAAATATTTACTTCTGACACAACCTCTTTGTAGAAATGAATCGCTTAATTTATTTTATTACTCTAGCATCTTCTAGTAAAACTTTATATGAATATCCGTAACCAAAATCTTTGTTCAAAATAATTTTACCTTCAAATGCAATCACATCGCCAACATTTACCATGTCCATAGTTGTAACAGTCAAATCAAAATCAGCGCCGCTGTTGGTGCCGTCCTGGATGTGTGCCCAATTCTTCCCCATAATTCCGTTATTTACTTTTACTACTTTGCCTTTGATTTTAACAGTCTCATTAGAGTACGAACTTGCCTTAGAAAAAAGTTGAGCTAATGTAATTCCACCCTCTGCCGGAGAAACGGAAACATTTTCTTTTTCGATTGTTGGTTTTTGAGGTGAAGCTTTTATTCCTTGTGCAGTTGCCGGTGGAATATTGCTTAGATTATCAACGAAAAAAATTGAATCAAAGGTTCGTTTTAATTCTTTACTTTCGAAATTCTTCATCTCCATTGCTGTTTCGTAGTATAACGTCTCTCCTTTTTTGACGTTCATAGTAGTTCCTGCCATCCAATATTCTTTATCCCCTTCTTTTACTCTTATATATGTATATCCGCTTACTTGCATTGACTCCTCAACAACTACTTGATGAACCGTGGTTTGAGCCTTAGCATCGGCTTTCAGCTTCTGATCTTCTTTTTTAGAACACGCTGAAAAAACTATTAAAAGCGCAAGCGGTAAAACAAAAAACTTAAGTCTCATTCTAATTCCTTTGAAATAATTTATAATTTTCCGTTGTAAATATAAGTAAAAGGGTTATCTAAATTCTCCTTTTACGCGTTAAACGCTTTATGCCGTCAAAAAAAAGTATTAATTTCAAACTGAGATTAAGCTCTTATTTATTGATTGAGCTTGATTGAATGGAAAAATTTACGATAATAAATAACAGATTTTATTTTTTCATAGTCCGGAGAAAGATGAACGTAAGAAAATTAAGAGGAATTGCAGATAATCTCTTCGAACAGAGCAGGTATGATGAAGCATATTATCTTTACGATGAAATTTATTCCCAGGTATGGAATGCGATAGGTGTTGTGCAAGATGGGTTAAATGAATTTTCCACTAATTTTCTGGGGAATAGTTTTCAGTCTAGTCATAATCTTCGATCTTCTTTTACTAATCAAAGTGCGGAGACAATTTTCAAGAAGTGGTTCGATCTGGATGTCGATCAGACATTGAACGAATTAACATTTACAACGTTTGGACATGTGCAATGCATCTGCTACTCTCCTTTTCTAAACAAGACAATTTCTGCAGATGTTGTTCACAATGAGTTTTTAATTTTACAGACGTTGGTTAGTGCAGCCGATAAGGATGATTGGATTAATCATCTGTGTAAGATAGCTACTCCAGTTACAGAAGATCACCGGCTTAAGAGAATCCGCCCGAATCTGACCGATGTTAAAATGAAAAAGATGCTTACTGAAAATGCAGTCAAACTCAAACTTACAGATTGGAAAGGGGTAAACGTTTGTTTCCTAGATTACCTTTTTAATATGGGTGATAATTCGTCCGATCTTTACACGTCAGTTCAAAAGGTAGTGGGGACTTACTTTCGTCAAAAAACTCACCGTAAGAAAAAGACAGATAAAACGGATGAGAATTTTAGATCTCAAAATTATGAACGGTATGAAAAGTATGAGCGGTATGAGAGATTTGAGAGCAGAACGTTTTTTACACACGACACATTTGACGCCACACGTGCTACAGATTTCGAGAAAGCAAAATATTACGGACAAATTTTGGGCTTGAGCGGTAAGATTACAAAATCACATGTACGTAAAAAATATTTGGAATTAATCGGTCAATATCACCCGGACAAAGTTTTTGATCTTGGAGAAGAATTAAAAATTCTTGCCGAGGTAAAAACTAAACAGCTTAACGCCGCATACGATTGGATGAAGAAGAAATACAATATTTAGGAGGCTTCTAATCACATGGTGATGCCTATGGCAAAACTATTTTTTTATTTAATAGAACGCTGAAAAACGCAGACCCGCCTGCCATGCCTGCGGCAGATAAGCCGGACGGGCAGGTAAAGCAGATTTCCGCTGATCATTTTTGTTGTTTTTAGAAGTCCCCTTTAATCAATCAGCCTCATTCGTTTACAGCCGAACTAATTTTCCGTTTAATTCTCTCTGGGGGTAATTCCCCGCCACTTGAAGCGTACAATCGTCAGTGCGAGCGTAGCGAAGCAATCTAATGTAAGAAATTACTTCGTCTCGCTAAGGCAGAACTCGCAATGACTAGTTACTGATACCCCGCTGCTTAGAGACTGTGTAATAAGTGCTTCCGTCATTTCGACCGAAGGGAGAAATCTTTGATTTTGCTTAGATTTTTCAGTCGCTACTCTTCTTCGAAATGAGATTCCTGAGTTTTTACACAAACTGCTTACGGCGGGGAGATTCATTCACACGCATCGCAATTTGAGCATGGTTGTTCGCCTGGAAAACCGAAATAATCGGAAATGAAAACCCTTCTGCATGTAATTGATTTGAAGTAGTTCACAACCGAGAGAAGTTTTTTGTTATCGTTCGTTAATTTTTCTTTAAGATAGGAATCGTCATGTAACTCATGCGGAAGCTCATCAACAATTTGAAGATTTTTATTATCTACAGAACCCTCGGTTACCCCGTAACGGTCTAGCATAGATAAAACAGTTTCAACTCGGAAATCGCTCTTGTCCTTGAAACTCATCTGTTCTCTTAAATAATCAGTTCCCATTGAGTTAACCGAATCCAGATTTGATTTTAAGATGTCAAACATTCGTGAATAGTAATTTGCGTCTGGATTTGCCCACTTGATAAATTCCATTTGTGTGTAGAGATCCTGCTGATTATAAAGAAGCATACAGAGAGAATCTTCACCATCTCTGCCGGCTCTTCCGATCTCCTGATAATAAGATTCGATTGAGGAAGGAACTTCGGCATGAATTACAAAACGAATGTCCGGTTTATCTATTCCCATACCAAAAGCGTTTGTTGCAAGAATTAATTTTTGTTTACCCGCAAGAAAATCCCGTTGTGTACGTTTTCTTTGCTGAGGTTCCAACTTTCCATGATAGATGCCGTGTTTATATCCTTTATCGCTAAGAATCTGAGAATAATATTCCAATTTTTTGATTAGAGCAAAATAAATTATTCCCGATCCTTGATACTTATCCAGCACTTTATAAATGGCACTCAGTGTTTCTTTTTCATCATAAACGTCTGTTGTTTCAAGCCGGAGATTTGGTCTTTCAATTCCTTCATGAAAAATTTTGATTTCGCTTTTGGTAAGACCCAGTTTTGAAATTATATCTTTCTGTACCTCCGGAGTTGCTGTAGCAGTTAATGCTATAGTTAGCGGATTGTTGAGTAGCGCACGGAACTCTGCTATCCGGGAGTAATCGGGGCGGAAATCATGTCCCCATTCAGAAATGCAGTGTGCCTCATCAACAGCGAGCATTGAAACATTAGCACTCTTTATTGCATCAACAAATTCTTGCTTCCGAAATCTTTCCGGAGTTACATATAAGAGTTTTATTTTTCCATCAACAAACCTCTTTAATCTATCTTTACGTTGTTCCGGCGTTACGGTTGAATTGATAAACTCTGCGGGAATATTTTTCTTTTTTAATGCGTCTACCTGATCCTGCATCAAAGCGATGAGGGGACTAATTACAAGAGTGCCTCCATCCAAAAGGAGAGCGGGTAGCTGGTAACAAATTGATTTACCCCCGCCGGTTGGCATTAATACAAGACAATGTTGCTTCTCGGAGAGGAGCCGCGTTATAATATTTTCCTGCTCACCTCTAAATGTATTATGACCAAAATATTTTGTTAATACTTCTTTGTAGGAATTCATCAACTCTCTCTGAAACTTTGAACACAATTTATTACTAATCAAATTCTTTTGATAGTGCCGACTTGAGAAATCGAAATCAAAATATCTTAGTAGAACGAGGGCAATCAGCTCAATTAAATTGCCGAAAGGGAAATACATTGGGTAAAACTGCTCCGGAAAAATTAACTTTTATTAACATCCCCTTCTATCCCTCTTCGATTGTAGGTGAAATATTTTTTCATGATATTAAAACAAATATTTTAACTAGACAGGTCCAACTAATTGATTATTCCATTGCAAAAAGAAGAGGTTATTGGTATGGCAAAGCAGGAAAGGAAAAACTACTTCACTCTATTTTCTATTTATCTGTTAATCTCATTTCTCTTCATAGGAAGAGCATATGCACAGGCAGACTTATCATTTCAAGTTCCTCCCAAAGAAATTTTGGAACTGGTGGATATCAAACAACCGCCAATTCCAATTATTGATAAGAATGTGAACTATATTTTTTTTATGGAACGTCCCACATTTAAATCGTTGAAAGAGTTATCGGAGAACGAACTTAGATTGGCAGGAATTAGAATTAACACTAAGACATTCAACGGCTCACGCGGAACTTATTTTATAGGGATGACAATGCAAAACGCGCAAACCGGAAAGAATATTTCCATTACCGGATTGCCGAAAGATTACAAGATCGAATACCCATCTTTTTCGCCTAACTACAATTACTTTTCATTTGTAAACTCTTCTAATGATGGATTAGAATTATGGGTTGTTAATGTTAAGAATGGCAACGCCAAAAAGATATCTTCAACAAAGTTATCTGCAGTAACCGGAAGACCTTATCGATGGTCATCAGATGAAAAGTTTCTTTATTGTTTTGTACGCAATTCAGCTAAACCAACATTTCAGGAAAAGGAATTACCTACGGGTCCAGCAGTTCAGGAAGCAACCGGAACTAAAGCACCCGTTAGAACATACCAGGATTTGCTGAAAAACCATAACGATGAGATAAAATTTGAATACTACGCCTCCGCATCAATTGTTAAAATATTTCTTGATGGAAAAGTCACTCCTTTTATGCCTGCCAACATTTACAAGAGTTTTGAACCGTCTCCGGATGGTAATTACATCTTAACAGAAGAAGTGAACAAACCATTTTCATATCAGTTGCCCTATTTTCAATTTCCGTACAGTGTTAAAGCATACGATAAGACAGGAGTTTTAGTTAAAGAGCTTGCATCGAAACCGTTGCAGGACAAAATTCCTACAAGTTTTGATGCAGTAGAAGCCGGCATGAGAGATTTCTCTTGGCGGAGCGATAAACCCGCAACTGTAGTTTGGTGCGAAGCTCAAGATGGAGGCGATCCCTCTAAACAAGCTGAGAAGAGAGATAAAATCTTTCAACTCGATGCGCCATTTAAAGGCGAGGGAAAATTCTTAACTGCTACATTGAATCGGTTCCGCGGAATAACATGGGGCGATAATTCCGTTGCAATTATGAGCGATTCGTGGCGTAAAAATAGAAACTCTAAATCATACTTGTTTAATCCCGAAACAGCGGATGAAAATCCAAAAATAATTTACGACGGATCGAGTGAAGATCTTTATAATCACCCGGGAAGATTTGTTACCGAACCAAATAAGTTTAATGAAAATACTCTTCTCTTCAGTCAAGATAAAAGCAAGCTGTATCTTATCGGCGAAGGTTTCTCACCTGAAGGCAGTAAACCTTTTGTTGATGAATACAATATCAAAACAGGTGAAAAGAAAAGATTATGGAGAGCCGAAGGAAAAGATACTTATGAATCAATCACAAGAATAATTGACATTCAAAAAAATCTTCTTCTCACTAGAATTGAGGGAGTTAAAAATTTTCCAAATTATTTTATGAGAAACATCGCGTCTAACGAAACTCCAAAACAGATAACTTTCGTTCCAAGTCCGTATAAGTCATTCGAAAATGTATCAAAGCAAAAAATCTTTTATAAACGGGAAGACGGAGTTGACCTTTCTGCAACTTTATATCTTCCTGCAGGATATGATAAAACACAGGGGAGATTACCTATGCTGATGGAAGCCTACCCGACTGAATTCAAAGACCCAAACGCTGCGGGAATGGTGCGTGACTCGCCGTATCGATTTATTTCATTGAATTATGGTTCTCCTATATTTTGGGCGGCACGCGGATATGCTGTAATGGAAGGAGCGGCATTCCCAATAGTTGGAAAAGGGAAGGAAGAGCCAAACGATACGTACATAGAGCAGTTAGTTGCTAACGCGCGGGCTGCCATTAAGGCGGTGGATGATATGAGTGTTGTGGACCCTAAACGTGTTGCAGTGATGGGACATTCTTACGGAGCGTTCATGACGGCAAATTTGCTGGCTCATTCTGATCTGTTCGCAGCAGGTATTGCACGCAGCGGCGCGTATAATAGAACTCTTACTCCGTTCGGCTTTCAAGCGGAAGAAAGAACTTATTGGCAAGCTAAAGAAGTTTACAATAAAATGTCACCGTTCAATTATGCCGATCAACTTAAAACTCCAATTTTATTAATACACGGTGAGCTTGACAATAACAGCGGAACATTTCCCATCAACAGTGAAAGACTTTTTGCCGCATTAAAAGGACTTGGCGGAATCACGCGCTTAGTATTCTTGCCGTATGAAAGTCACGGCTATGCTGCAAAAGAAAATATTTTACACATGCTCTGGGAAATGGATTCCTGGTTAGAGAAATATGTGAAGAATAAGAAGCTATAACCCTTTGATTTTTTATTTGAAAAGAGGTTGTCTCAAAAAGTTAATAAGTCATTTTCAAACGAAGTGAAAAATCTTCTTGATTGAAAACTAAAGATTCTCACGTCGCTTCGCTCCTTAGAATGACAGTTTAGAGACTTTTTGAACAACCTCTTTTCTTTTTCTAAGTAGAATGAATCATTCAAACAAATTGACCAGCGCAGTATCCGGAAGACCACGCCCACTGAAAATTATAACCGCCCAGCCAACCGGTCACATCCACAACTTCTCCGATGAAATAAAGTCCGCTTACTTTTTTGCACTCAAATGTTTTTGAAGAAAGTTCGTTAGTATCAATTCCTCCTACTGTTACTTCCGCCTTTCCAAATCCTTCAGTGCCGGAGGGAATTACGCGCCATTGATGAAAAGTTTTTGCGATCTCTGAAATCTCTTTTTCGTTGTATTGGTTTACCGGCGTATCGTCATGAAATAAATTTAAAAACCTATGAGCAATACGCTTTGTAAGTAAGGTTGAAATCAAATTTTTCAATTCAACTTTGGGTTTTTCACTCTTCCAATTTTTTATTAATTCGTCTAAATCAACGCCGGGTAGAAAGTTTATTGAAATTTCTTCTCCTTCATTCCAGTAATTTGATATCTGTAATATTGCCGGTCCGCTCAATCCTTTGTGGGTGAATAGGATCGAACCGGTGAATGATTGTCCTTTACAGGTAACAATTGCCTCGGCAGAAACACCAGCAAGATCGCCAATTGTTTTGAGTGTTCGGTCACTTAATAAAAGGGGAACTAAACCGGGTTTGCATGGAATAATATTTACCCCAAATTGATGGGCAATGTTGTAACCAAAACTTGTCGCTCCGATCTTAGGAATTGATAATCCGCCGCTAGCAATAACAAGAGATTCTGATTCAAAATCTCCAAGATCAGTTCCAACGGTAAAATTATTTTTTTTCTCAATCGACTGAACCGAGCAGCTAGTGTGAATTGTAACTTCACCAATCTCACATTCTTTCAAAAGAAGATTAACTATCTCAACACTTTTGTTGTCGCAGAAAAGTTGTCCCAATTCTTTTTCATGATATGGAATATTGTACTTCTCGACCAGATTAATAAAATCGTGTTGTGTAAATCTGCTTAATGCCGATTTGCAAAAGTGGGGATTATTAGAGAGAAAATTATTCGGGTCAACTGTGATGTTCGTAAAATTACACCTTCCGCCGCCGGAGATTAATATTTTTTTCCCCACCTTTTCGGAATGATCTATTAAAAGAACTTTTCTGTTTCTTTTTCCGGCTGTTAATGCGCACATTAATCCAGAGGCTCCGGCGCCGATCACAATAACATCAAAATGATTCACTAGTTTCCAATTTTCTTATTGTAAAATAAGTTTTTGATTCTAAAGAAGTCCAAAAATTCAGAGCAAATTTGGGTGAGAAATATATTGCAAGCCTAGTGCAAAGCTTCTCTGCGACTCAGCGCCTATCTGGTAAAAAATAAACCGCAGAGACGTAAAGGAAACATATTTTTAAATGTGGAATAGAACAAATGCTTCATTAAGAAGTATATTTGCTTCAACAAATGAGAAGAAAAGTGACTAAGGTATTTTTAAGAAAGAATGAAGAACGAAGAGTTAAAAAAGGTCATCTATGGATTTTCAGTAACGAGATTGAAAAAGTAGAAGGGGATGCCGTCAAGGGTGATCTTGTACACGTATACGATTCTCGCAACAATTTTATCGGTAGCGGCTTTTATAACGCCCATTCTCTTATCGCAGTACGTATAATTTCACACAAAGAAGAAATTGATCTGCCAAATCTTTTTAAGGAACGATTGCACACAGCTTATAACCTTAGAAAATTTGTCTATCCCAATCGAAGCTCATTTAGGATGGTCTTTAGCGAAAGTGATTTTCTACCCGGTTTAATAATCGATAAATATAACGACACTTTTGTCATGCAAGTTTATGCAGCTGGTATCGAAAAAAATATTAAGGTAATTGTAAAAATATTAGAAGAAGAATTCTCGGCTAAAAATATTTTTACTAAATCTGAAGAGCACTTCCGGATTCTAGAAGGACTGACTGTTGAAAACAAAGTCTATCTTGGTGAAATGGGGAAGGAAAATGTTTTCGATGGAGCAGTGACATTCAACATTAATTTTTTGACAGGGCATAAAACCGGTTTCTATTTTGATCAGTGCGATAACCGTGAGTTTTTTGGAAAATTCTGCAAGGAAAAAGTTGTGCTTGATTGTTTCTGTAACTCGGGTGGGTTTGGTTTGCACGCTGCTTTTAACAGTGCAAAATCTGTTGAGTTTGTAGATTCTTCATCCGAAGAGATAAAAAATGCACAAGTGAATTTTTCCCTTAACGGATTCAGTTGCAAAGCTGAATTTATCCAATCGGATGTTTTCGATTACCTTGAAAAATGTAAGACTGAAAACAAAAAGTTTGATATCATCAATTTAGATCCGCCGGCATTCGCTAAGAGTAAAAAAACTTTAGCAACTGCTATCAAGGGATATGAGAAGCTGAACCGCCTGGCAATGGAACTGTTGAAAGACGGCGGTATATTGTTTACTTCGTCTTGTTCGCATCATCTGAAAGAAGAAATGTTTTTAGATGCAATCAATACAGCTGCTCTTAAAGCCGGAAAGAAAATCCAGATGTTCTATTTCAACAATGCTTCGTTAGATCACCCGTCCTTACCGGCAATGGAAGAAACGGTTTATTTGAAGTTTGCCGGCGTACGGGTTGTTAAATAGAACGCTGATCGTTATGTCCGAAGGACTCCTATGGAGATCTTTTATGATCATAAGAAATCATAATCATCATAATAATCTGCGTGCCATTTGATGTCGCGATTGGTTTTAATTTCGCACTAAAAAAAGAACTCCAATTTTTTTATATTTGCCCCGCAAAAAAATCTAAACTATTAACAGATTTTAACAAGAATGCAGAAACTTTAGCTTCTTGGAGTTTGTAGAAAATCATTCGATATATTAAAACAGTGAGGGTTCAAATTGGATATTACAGCACTCAACGAGAAAATTAGAAAAGAGAGCGAGTTTATAGATGTTCTCTTAAACGAGATCGGGAAGACAATTGTCGGGCAGAAGGCAATGCTTGAGCGTCTTGTTGTTGGTTTGCTTGGCAACGGTCACATCTTGCTTGAAGGCGTACCGGGGTTGGCAAAAACTCTAGCAATAAAATCGCTTGCCACATCGATGAAAGCAAAATTCCAGCGCATTCAGTTTACACCGGATCTTCTTCCGGCAGATCTAATCGGTACTTTGATCTATAATCAGAAAGATGGAAATTTTGCAATTAAAAAAGGACCAATCTTTGCCAACTTCATTCTTGCTGATGAAATTAACCGCGCACCCGCTAAAGTTCAGAGTGCGCTTCTTGAAGCAATGCAGGAGAGACAGGTAACTATTGGAGAATCTACATTTAAGTTAGATGATCCGTTTCTGGTATTGGCAACACAAAACCCGATTGAACAGGAAGGAACATATCCTTTACCGGAAGCGCAAGTTGATCGGTTTATGTTAAAGGTTAAGATCACTTATCCAACCCGTGAAGAGGAACAAAAAATTATGAAGATGAATTCAACAGGTGATGCACCTTTGATAAATTCTGTAATTTATCCCGAAGACATTCTCAAAGCCCGCAAGCTTGTTCAAGAAATTTATGTTGATGAAAAAATTGAAAGATACATTCTTGATATAGTTTTCGCTACACGTAATCCCAAAGATTTCGGATTAGATGAATTAACTGATTTAATTAGTTACGGAGGTTCGCCTCGCGCTTCAATAAATCTTGCATTGGGTGCACGAGCAATGGCGTTTATACGACGCAGAGGTTACGTAATACCGGAAGATGTCCGTTCAATCTGTGCCGATGTAATGCGCCATCGTATTGCAGTTACATATGAAGCAGAAGCGGAAGACATTACTTCAGAAATAATTATCTCCAAGATACTTAACAAAATTGAGGTACCATAATTTTTATTTCTTGCTCTTGATCTTGCTCTACAAAAAGCAGATTAAGATCATTAGCAAGTGCAAAAAAAAAATGAATTAATATGCTTACAAAAGAATTACTCAAACAAGTAAAGCAAATAGAAATTCGCACGCGCGGAGTTGTGAACGATGTATTCTCCGGAGAATATCATTCTGTATTCAAAGGTAGAGGTATGGAATTCTCTGAAGTGCGGGAATATAATTTTGGAGACGACATTAGGAACATCGATTGGAATGTTACCGCACGTTTCGGTCATCCTTACATAAAAATATTTGAAGAGGAACGAGAACTTACAGTAATGCTTCTTGTTGATATGAGCGGCTCGCTTCTGTTTGGTTCGGTAGAAAAGACTAAACAGCAAATTGCCGCCGAGTTGAGTGCTATACTTGCTTTCTCTGCTTTGAAAAATAATGATAAAGTGGGATTGATTTTATTCACCGATAGAATTGAAAAGTTCGTTCCTCCAAGAAAAGGGAAAAGTCATTCGCTCAGAATAATTAGAGAAGTGCTTTCATTCGAACCGAAGGGAAAAATTACAAATATTCGTCAAGCACTGGAATATTTCAATCACACAATAAAAAAGAAAGCAATTGTGTTTTTGATCTCCGATTACATTGACGGAGGTTACGATAAAATTTTACGAATCGTTGGAAAGAAACATGATTTAATTGGAATTGTTTTGCGCGATCCAAGAGAAAAATCTTTGCTCGATGCAGGATTAATAAAATTCCTTGATGCGGAAACAGGCGAGATCCGTTACTTAGATACCGGCGATAAAGCCGTTCGCAAATCGATTGTTGATGAAAATAAACGATGGATGGAGTACCGCCGGCAGCTTTTTCTTTCGAGCAGGTTAGATTCTATAGATATTTCTACTTCCGGCTCATATATCAAACCGCTTGTTGATTTCTTTAAGCTGAGGGAAAAAAGATGGTAAACATTTTACGGTTAACTCTTATTTGGATCCTATTTTCTTCCGCCTTTGTGACGGCTCAGAGCATATCGGTAAGTGCCACTACAGATACAACTATTTATAAGGTCGGTGATTTCATTAAATATCAAATTGAAATTACACATGATAAGGGATTAACAACATTTTTACCTGCAGTAAAAGACAGCATAAAAACACTCGAGTATATTCAAACTTTACCGGCGGAGAAAAAAGAAGTTGGTAATAAAATTATTGAACGGTACAATTTTATTTTTTCAAAATACGATTCAGCTCAAGTAACAATTCCTTCGGTATTAATTGAGTATGTGGATGTGGGCGGCTCAACTCGTAAATCCATCAGAACAAATCCGATTACAATAACTGTTAGAACAATTCCTGTTAATGTTCAAGAAGACATTAGGGATGTGAAAGAACCACTGAAACTTCCATTAAACTGGTTTCTGATTGGATTGATTGTTATAGGAATTTTTGTATTACTGGTTGCTGCTTATTTTCTGTACCGATATTACAAAAAGAAAAATGCGTTGAAGGAGAATATTATCCCCGAGGTTAAAATTCCACCTCACGAAATTGCACTGGCAAAGCTTTCGGAACTTGAACATAAAAAACTGTGGCAGAATGGATTTGTGAAAGACTATCATAGCGAAGTTACTGAGATTGTGCGCCAATATTTTGAGGATAGATTCAATTTCCGCGCACTTGAAATGACATCTGCAGAAATCTTAGCCGTTCTCAGTTACATGGAGGAAGGAAAGAAGGTGGTTGAAATATCTGATAGTTTTTTTAGCAACGCAGATCTTGTAAAGTTTGCAAAGTTTGAACCGATGCCTAAAGTGAATGAAGAGATGATGAAACAGGGTTATGATATTGTCAATCAAACTATTCTCGTACCGCAACCTCAGATTGTGAGTGAGGAGAAAAATGTTTAGTAATATAACATTTGCTTATCCATTTGTATTATTATTGCTTTTGCTTGTTCCCGCGCTCGCATACTGGTATTGGAAAAAACGCGATGCTATTTCTCCCAGTTTTGCTTTTTCATCATTGCAAATTTTTGGTAGAATTCCAAAAACTTTAAAAGAAAAACTCGCGCATCTTCCCGCTTGGTTAAAAATTACAGCACTCGCTTTTTTTATTGTAGCAGCAGCACGTCCTCAAACTTTTTCGAGCGGGGAGAATTTTTACGCTGAAGGAATTGATATTGCAATGGTGCTCGATATTTCGGGAAGTATGTTAGCAGAAGATTTTAAGCCAAACCGTGTTGACGCCGCAAAAAAAGTAATTGATGAGTTTATTGCAGGAAGAACAAACGATAAAATTGGTCTTGTAGTTTTTTCCGGGGAAAGTTTTACGCAATGTCCGTTAACAATCGATTACTCAGTACTGCGTAATCTTCTTAAAGAGATTCGTACAGGAATGATTGAGGATGGAACCGCGATAGGCAACGCAATTGCAAATGGCGTAAATAGACTTAAGGACAGCAAAGCAAAAAGTAAAGTAATGATATTGCTAACTGACGGTGTAAACAATCGCGGTGAAATTGATCCTTTGACAGCAGCGCAAATAGCTCAAAAATTTGGGATAAGAATTTACACAGTTGGCGTTGGAACAATTGGTGAAGCTCCATATCCATTTCAAACTCCTTTTGGAATCCGTTATCAAATGGTGCCGGTGGAGATAGATGAAAATATACTTAAACAAATATCCGGAATAACCGGCGGGAAATATTTCAGGGCTACTGATAACAGAAAGCTGGTTCAGATTTATGAAGAAATTGACCGTTTAGAAAAAACACGTGTTGAGGTTACTTCATATAGAAATGCCAAAGAACTATTTTACAATTGGGCGTTCATAGGATTGTTTCTTTTACTCATAGACCTCGGATTATCGAGGACATACTTGAGGAAACTACCTTAAAAGAATTTAGAATTGAGAATGGATAATTGAGAATTGCATCTATAAAAATAATCAAAGAAAATTGTTAATTAATAAATGAAAATAAATTGATACGTTTTGCAAATAGTGAATATCTTTACCTGCTCTGGCTGATACCGGTATTAGTTGCGCTCTATTGGTTTACAATGCAGAAGCAGAATAAAATTCTTCAAAAATTTGCAGGTGTTAAAATGCACGATGTGTTGTTTCCATTGAGAAGCAGACTGAAAGCATCGGTGAAATTCGGAATTACGCTCTTCGCGATTGTTTTAATAATAATCGCTCTTGCCAACCCACAAGTCGGGACAAAAATTGAGGATATGAAACAGATAGGAATTGAAGTTTACATATTACTCGATGTTTCCAAAAGCATGGGCGCGGAGGATATAAAACCGAGCCGTTTGGAAAAAGCAAAATTTGAAATCGCAAAACTAATTCAAAAATTACAGGGCGATAAAATTGGTTTAATTGTATTCGCGGGGCAAGCGTTCATTCAATTTCCATTAACGTCGGATTACTCTGCGGCAAATTTATTCTTAAATGCAGTTGATTTTAATTCTGTGCCTCAGCCCGGAACTGCAATTGGACCTGCCATAGATCTTGCGCTTAAATCGTTTCGCTATGATGATGGAACTAAGAAGGCTATTGTAGTAATTACAGACGGTGAAGATCATGAAGGAAGCATCGAATCGGCACTCGACGAAGCCAAATCCAAAGAGGTTTCAATTTATTCAATCGGGTTCGGTTCGCCGGCTGGTGTTCCTATCCCGGTTTACGATGAATCCGGTGTTCAGCGCGGTTACAAGAAAGATAACGAAGGCAATATTGTTCTGACGAAACTTGACGAAAATATTTTGAAGACAATTTCGGAAAAAACCGACGGGAAATATTATAGAGGAACTAACACTGAGGATGAGCTTGAATCGATTTACAATGATCTGGCTAAAATCCAGCAGTCCGAATTCGGTTCCAAAAGAATCACCGAATACGAGGATAGATTTTACTATTTCTTATTTCCTGCAATTTTCATATTAATTGGTGAATTTTTTATTTCATCAAATAAATCAATATGGCTCGCTAGATTCGAGAAGTTACGCGAGGTGAAAAAATGATGAAGAGAAGTATATTCATTTTGGGAGTTTTGTTAATTTTTACAAATACTTTTGCTCAGAGTAAGAGAGAATTAAATAATGATGGTGTAGATCTTTACAAAACTAAAAAATTTGCCGATGCCGAGGTGAAATTCAAAAAAGGATTGGAAAAAGACCCGGAAATGTTTCAAGGACATTTTAATCTTGGCGATGCATATTACAAACAGGGTCGTTTTGATGAGGCGATTCAATCATACAAAAATTCTTTGCAGTTTACCGAAGATAAAGAGAACTATTCCAAAGTTTATCATAACATCGGAAATTCTTTGTTGAAGCAGCAGAAATATCAAGAGAGTATTGGCGCTTATAAAAACTCGTTAAAACAAAACCCGGATGATCTTGAAACCAAATACAATCTTTCTTATGCTTTGAATATGATGAAACAAGATCAGCAAAAAAACAAGAATGATAAAAACAAAGACAAGAATAAAGATCAGCAGAAGGATCAGCAACAGCAGAATCAAGATCAGAAAGATCAAAATAAAGACAAACAGCAAAATCAGCAGCAGCAACAACAGCAGAAAAATCAAATATCAAAAGAGGAAGCCCAGCGGATTTTAGAGGCTCTGAAAAACAATGAAACAAATACCCAGAAGAAATTGCGCAAGGTGAAGGGTAAACCGGTTACAACAGATAAAGATTGGTGATTCTTTAGTATTCAGTCATCAATTATTTGTAATCAGTAACTAGAATCAAGTATCGAGAATGAGATGTTAAAAAGTAAATCAAAAATTATTTTAATACCGGCAATAGTTATTCTGTTAACGGTGCTTGCACAATCAGCTGGCGCACAACAGTTCGGAGCTTCCGTTGATAAAACTACCGTAGGAGAGTATGAGCGATTTCAAATCTATTTTACATTTGAAGGGGGAGATGTAAACGGATTGAGTAATTTACGTCCTCCAGCATTTACCGGATTTAGAGTTTTGAGCGGACCCAATCAATCGAGTAGTATGCAATTTATTAACGGAAAAGTTTCAGGGTCGATGATATTCTCTTATATCTTACAACCGGCATCAATTGGTGAATTTACAATTGGCTCCGCGTCGGTGGATCTTGGAGGAAAAACTTATAATACTCAGCCGATTAAAGTTCGGGTTGAGAAGGGAACGCCTCAGCAGCAAAAAGAAAGTTCCGGAGGATACTCGCAAGAGGAACTTGGCAAAAATGTTTTCATTATTGCGGAAGCAAATAAAACCAGAGCGCTTCTGGGAGAACAGATAACCGTTACATATAAACTCTATACTAAATTGAATATTGCGTCGCCCCAAATTTCCAGACTTCCTTCATATGAAGGATTCTGGGCGGAAGAAGTCGGCCCGATTCAAAATATTAATTTTGAGATCGCAATGCATAACGGCGAACGTTTCCGAGTTGCTAAGATTAAACAGGTTGCTCTCTTTGCATCCAAAACGGGCACACTCTCTGTAACTCCCTTTGAATTGAATGTTCCCGTGATTGTTAAAAAGAAAAAGTCCGGCAACGATATCTTTGATGAATTTTTCAACGATTCATTTTTTGGAAAGACAGAAACGGTCGAATTTCCCGCACGGTCTAATACAATTAAAGTTACTGTGGATCCTCTTCCCGCAAACGCTCCCTCCTCATTTAACGGAGCTGTCGGCGATTTTAATTTCAAAGCTGAGGTTGATCGAAAAGATGTTGTTACTAATGAGAGTCTGACTCTCCGGTTAACTATCGGCGGCAATGGTAATTTGAAACTCTTAAAAATCCCCGAACCGCAATTGCCAACAGGTTTTGAAAAGTATGAACCTAAAACCGTGGAGAACATCAACCGCGGAGCTGTAATCTCTGGACAAAAAATTGTAGACTATCTGATCGTACCCCGCAACTCTGGCGAAAAAGAAATTCCACCGATTGAATTTACTTATTTCAATCCATCTGCGCGAAGATATGTTACCGTTAAATCCCCGGCGTTTAATATTAAAGTTAGACAGGGTATTGCGGGTAATGAAACCGCGTCTCAAGGATTTGTTAGAGAGGATATAAAACTGCTAAGTGAGGATATTCGATTTATCAAGACCTCTGATTTTAATTTTGAACCGCGGCAGGAGATTGAACTTATTAAACCCTGGTTCTGGATTTCGATGATACTTCCTCTCTTCAGTTTAATTGGCGCAGTTGTTTTTAAGAGAAGGCATGATAAACTTTCCGGTAATGTTCAGTTGATGCGTTATCAAAAAGCAGAGAAAGCAGCACGTAAGAGATTGAAGTTGGCCAAAGTGGCACTCGATAAAAATGATACTCCAAATTTCTATTCCGAATTATCTTTAGCTCTATTCGGTTATCTCGAAGATAAACTTGGAATTCAGAAATCCGAGTTTACACTCGATGGTGCTGTTGAAAAACTTTCGAATAGAAATGTTGATTCAACTTTGATCGACCGTGTAAAACGGATTGCCGAAAAATGCGAGTATGCCCGTTTTGCCCCGGAAGGTGAATCATCAGCAGTCGCACCTGATTTTTATGATGAAGCTGTGAAAGTTATTGTTGAAGTTGATTCTTCAGTTGATGCCAGGAGGAAACGATGAAATTAATTCTGAGGAACCCCGCTTACAGCGGGATTAACTCCGTGACGAAGAATCTCCAACAATCAAATGCATCGAGATTCTTCATACCGGTTTCATCAAGATTCAGAATGACAATTTTAGTTGTTCTATTTATGACTACAAATTTGTTAGCACAATCTCCGGATGAATTAATGAAGACTGGTAACAAATATTATCAGAAGGGAAATTATGAGCTAGCGATTGAGTCATATCAAAAAATATTAGGACAAGGATTTGAAAGCGGCGCGACATATTATAATCTCGGTAACACATATTTCAAAACAGGTAAACTTGGTTATGCAATCTACAGCTACGAAAAAGGATTGAAGATAGAACCTAACGATGAGGACTTAGCTTACAATCTCAAAATTGCTAATTCTAGAACGGTGGATAAAATTTCACAATTGCCAAAATTGTTCATCGTTTCCTGGTGGGAAGAACTGGTGACATCATTAAATATTACGGGCTGGTCGTTTGTCGTTATGATTATTTTTTGGATATTATTAGGAAGCATTTCTATTTATTTGTTCTCTCGCCGCGCGAAGCTGCAGAGATTATCATTCCTGACCGGTTCAATTTCTCTTTCGATGCTCATTGTTGCGGCAGTCATATTTTTTGCACGTGTTAATAGAGAAGCCGCAACCGACTATGGAATTTTGTTGGAGCCAACATATTCAGTTAAAGTTTCGCCGGATATAAAAAGCAACGATGCGTTTGTAATTCATGAAGGAATAAAATTCGCGCTTGAGGACCATGTTAATAACTGGTCTAAGATTCGTTTGATAGATGGTAAAGTTGGCTGGGTTCAGAAAAATGTATTTGGGCAGATCTAATTTGGATAATACTCAAGCAAAAAAATACAGCAATACAAAACTCGTTTTAGGAATATCCGAAGCAGTCGCCTCATTCACTCTTCTATTACTATTTGTATGGCTTGGATTTAGTGCACGTCTCGAAAATTATTTACGCATATCACTATCGAATGATTATTTAATACTGCTTATATATGTACTTGTATTAGGATTTATTTCTGCAATTATTTTTGCCCCGCTAAATTATTATGCCGGTTTTTATCTTGAGCACAAATACAATCTCTCAAACCAGACATTTTGGAAATGGGTCTGGGAAGGAACAAAAGGAACATTAGTTGGGGCTGTAATAGGATTGCCGTTGCTTCTACTTTTTTATTATGTGCTGAGAATTTTTGGTTTAATGTGGTGGCTTCCATTTGCAGTATTGATGTTTATTTTCTCGGTGGTGCTTGCTCAAATTTTACCGGTTATAATTCTGCCAATCTTCTATAAAATTACTCCTATTGAGAATGAAGGATTGAAAAAAAGAATTGTTGGATTGAGCAAAGATGCCGGTTTGAAAGTTGAGAATGTTTTCAAATTCAACATGAGTAAAAACACTAAAAAAGCAAACGCGGCATTTACAGGTCTCGGCAAAACTAAACGAATTCTCCTTGGCGATACACTTTTAGATAATTATTCAGATGACGAGATTGAAACGGTCATAGCTCACGAACTTGGACATTATAAGAAGCGGCACATAATTAAAAACATTGCTATAGGAACAATTTCAAGTTTTGCAACTTTTTTTCTAATTGCCATATTGCATAGATTATCATTGAGCTGGTTTGGCTTTACGAGTATAACTCAAATTTCTTCACTGCCTATTCTTGCTCTCTGGGGAGCTTTAATTGGGATGATTCAAACACCAATTTCAAATTTTATTTCTAGAAAATTTGAATATGAGGCAGATGAATATGCCATAGCCTCGACGAATAAAACCGAAGCCTTTATAAGTACTTTAAATAAATTAACCGATCAGAATTTGAGCGACCGTGAACCTCATCCTCTGATAGAGTGGATGTTCTACAGCCATCCCTCAATCAAAAATAGAATCGCTTCTTTGCAATCAAGGGTATCTCTACGAGCTTCTCACGAAGTGATGTCCGAAGGCACATAGTGCTCCTACGGAGACTCCTTACGGAGGATACCCAAAAAGCTAATCTGTAACAACCTGCTTGCTGAGTCTGTTGCGCAACCTTAACATGGTCATTTCGAACCCAATTTATTGGGTGAGAAATCTTTCTTGCTATGTAAATTAAGACTTTTCACTTCGTTCGAGGTGACACCAATGCGTTCTGCAACACGCTCTGCCGGCAAGTCTGTTTTAACCTGTTTTATCCGTGTCCTATTTTTAAAAAATGTTTTTAGAGATGCCCTTAACAACTTCGCACTTACAAAATTGATTTTATTACTTATATTTGCAATGAATCAACAACAAACTCATTGTAAATGGTAATGGCAATCAAAAAGCTGCGCTGGATTTATTTCCTAATACTGTTAGTATTAGTCCGGTGTACATTTGATAGTGAAATTACAAGTTCTGTTACAGCAGATACTTCAGTTCCATCTGTTGTACAGCCATTAAATAATTCTACCGACCAATCGATTATTCAAACATTTAAATGGATTGCCGACAACGCCGTTTCTTATGATGTCTATCTGGACAAAGTTAACCCGCCCGCAAAACTTGTTTCTTCCAAAACTAATAAGCAATCTTACATTCACCCGATTCCACTCGAATACAATACGACATATTATTGGCGGGTTGTGGCAAATTCAGCCGATGGATCACAAAAAATTTCTCCCATATGGAATTTTACTACATTGGCAAATATTAATCCCGGTTCCTCTGGTTATGCATTGTATTTGAAAAAACAAAGTACACTGCTTCCAAATCTTGTTAACTTTTTGTTTCAAATTGTTGATCTGAACAATAATGGAATCTCTACGATTCAGCCTTCGGATTTTGAAATTTTGGAAGACGGTTCTCCCCTTCAATCCGAATCATTTATAGAAATAAAAAAACAGAATGAACTTCCTTATAAAATTAAAACCATCTTAATGCTGGATAACAGCACTAGTTTAACATCGAGTGAAATAGATAAAATTAGATCTGCGGCATCTTCATTCATCAAAAAAATTACGACTAATCAGGAAGTGGCGATTTATCAATTTTCCGAAAAAGTTGAAATGCTATCCGATTTTACTAATCAGCAAGATTCACTTAATCGCGCTATTGGCAGATATAAATCCGGAGCCAGCACAACCGGTCTTTATGGTGCAGTAGTAAAAGGTGCTTCTCTCTGGAATGATAATTTTTCTATCAATGATGTTCTTCAAGGAGCGATGATTGTATTTACCGATGGTAATGAAACTTCCAGACCGACAACTCAAGCCTTGGCGGAAGCTCTAAACGCGGTAAATAATAAATCTGTCTTTACAATTGGTTTGCGCGGAAAAGATCCGCTTGATGAGGAGACATTAACACGAATTGGAAGAACCGGATTCTACGGAATAAATGATGTTAGTCAGTTGGATAATCAGCTTACACTAATTCAAAAAGCAATTATCGATTATGCGAATAGTTTTTATCAGCTTACATACAAAAGTCCCCGCCGAGGAGTAGGAGAATATAATTTAACAATTCGGATAAAGGGAAATCCATATACCGGCGATTTTTCTTATATCACTGGCAAATACAGCTCCACCGGGTTTTACTCAAATTAAATTGAGAAATAAAAATGTCTATTACACGTAAGGATGTTGAATACATAGCTCAATTAGCAAGGCTCAAATTCAAAGATGAAGAACTTGAAAACTTTACTCATCAGTTGAATGAGATTCTAAATTATGTTGAAAAGTTGAACGAACTTGACACTGCCAATGTGGAACCGCTTAATCATCCTGTTGAAAATGTAAATGTTTTTCGTAACGATGAATTGAGGGTATCAGTTAAAACAGAAGAAGCATTAAAGTACGCACCGGATAGTACGGATGATTTTTTTAAAGTGCCAAAAGTAATTAACCAAGAATAACACACCTAATGATAATTGGAATAATACCCGCACGTTTCGCGTCAACACGACTTATGGGAAAACCGCTTGCAGATATTTGCGGTAAACCGATGATTCAGCATACATACAACAGCGCAAGAAAATCCAAACTACTGGATAAAGTAGTTATTGCCGTAGATGACGAAAAAGTTTTTCAAGTGGTTAAAAGTTTTGGTGCAGAAGTTTATATGACGCCAAAAGACTGCGCAAGCGGGTCAGACCGCATTGCACTGGTGACCGAGCAAATTCCTGAGGCGGCGATTATCGTAAACATCCAAGGCGATGAACCTTTCATCAAAGGTAAGATGATTGATGAAGCTATTGAACCTCTGCTCTTCGATAAAAAAGTAAATCTTTCCACATTAGCCAGAAGAATTACAAATGTGGAAGAGATGAAATCATCATCTGTAGTTAAGGTGGTTTTCGATTACAAAAATTTTGCTATGTACTTCTCAAGGTCTCCAATTCCTTTTGCACGCGAAGCCAAAACTAATCTTGCCCGTATTCAAGTCGCTGAAATTTATAAACATATAGGGTTATACGTATATCGTAGAGAAGTGTTGCAGAAATTCACAACGTTAAGACCGACCGATCTTGAACAAATCGAAAAATTAGAGCAATTGCGCTTTCTAGAACATGGATACAAAATGAAAATTGTTTTAACCGAATACGACACGTTTTCTGTGGATACACCAAAAGATTTGGAACTTGCCAGACGTTTTTACGAAAAACATCTTAAGCCTCAGGACAAGAGCACAAAGAAGTAATTTGGTTTAAGGGTGGTTCTAAAAACTTCAATATTCTCTGCGGACTTTGCGTATTCTTTACGTTGAATTTTTACAAAAGATATTTTTTAGAACCAGCCTTAATTGTCTTTTCACTTAATCAATGCTATTTTTGAATAGAGAATTAATCACTCTCAGGAAATTCTAAGGAGATATTAAATGGAACGTAAGATAAGAGTATTAGTGGCTAAAGCAGGATTAGACGGACATGATAGAGGTGCAAAGGTAGTTGCTGCTGCTCTCCGAGATGCCGGTATGGAAGTGATTTACACCGGACTTCGTCAAACACCGGAGATGATTGTTGAAGCAGCAATTCAAGAAGATGTTAATGCCATAGGAATTAGTATCCTTTCAGGTGCTCATATGACTCTTTTTCCAAGAATATTGAATTTGATGAAAGAAAAAGATGTAGATGATATTCTTCTCTTTGGCGGAGGGATTATTCCCAATGAAGATTTGAAGAAATTAAAAGAACTTGGAGTTGGCGAGTTGTTTACTCCCGGTACTTCAACACAGGATATTATAAAATTTTTGCAAGATTGGGTAGAAAAACATCCGCGTAATTAGAAAAGGGGTCCAATTTTTTGATTATTGCCTCCTGATTTGGGAGGCATTTTTGTTTCGACTATTCTGTTTCCTGCATTTTATAAATAGTATTCTTTATTTATTTTTAAGCAGTGATTAATTAGAAAGAATTATATGGCAAAAAAATCTAAAAACAGAATCATCTTCTTAGACCTAATGCGTACGTTCGCAGTTCTTCTGATGGTGCAAGGACACACAATAGATACTTTTCTGGGGGACCAATATAGATCGTTCGATTCTTCCATCTTCAGCATCTGGTATACTGTACGGGGTTTTACCGCTCCCATTTTTATGTTTACCTCAGGTGTTGTATTCACATATTTATTGAGATTAAATCATCAACCATTTTCTCAGAATCCGCGTGTAATTAAAGGGTTTTACCGTTTTCTGATTCTTGTTCTTATTGGCTACTTACTGCGGTATCCAACGGGACGCATATTTGATTTTAGCGAAGTTACTCATTCTCAATGGATGACATTCTTTACTGTTGATGCATTGCAATTGATCGGATTTGGTTTACTGTTCATCCTTTTTCTTTCTTACATTGCCGAGAAATTAAAGTTGAGTGATTATATAGTTTTTTCTTTCGGTGTATCATTTTTTTTTATTTTGTTTCTTCTAATAGATCAGATTAATTGGGCTAATTTTTTGCCAATTCCTTTTGCTGCCTATTTGTATCATGGTACCGGTTCATATTTTCCTCTCTTTCCATGGTCAGGTTATGTCATTAGCGGAGGGATATTAGGTGTATATCTTGCAAGAAATCCACTCTCGTTTACCTCGAAAAGTTTCAGCCTAAAATTATTTGGAATTAGCTTGATCTCCTTCGTCGTCTGTTTTCTTATTCATCAATTTGAAAACTATTTTTATGGAGAGAAAACATTCTGGACCGACAACTCAGCTCTTATTTTCTACCGACTCGGAATGATTCTAATGTTAAACAGTATTATGTCTTATATTGCCTTAAGACTAAAAACAATACCGGTTATTGTTTGGCAAGTGGGAAAAAGTACCCTGCTCATTTATGTTGTTCATGTCATTATCTTATATGGCAGCATTTGGATTCCCGGTTTTGCAATGTTCTATCCAAAAACTTTGAATATCCCGCTCTCTATTCTTGCAGCTATTCTTCTTATTGTTCTTATGTTTGGAATGGTTTCTTTTGTAAATTATGTAAAAAGTAATCGCCGTAAAAAAGTTGTTGCCGTAGAAATTTAATCAAGACGGAGTGATGGGTGAAGAGAAAAACAGAGAACCTAAATCCTGTTAAAAATGAGGATGAAATAAAAATAGAACGCTCGCTCCGTCCGCAAAAGTTTGATGAGTTCACCGGTCAATCAAAGATTACTGACAATCTAAAAGTTTTTATTGGTGCCGCAAAAATTAGAAATGAAGCTCTGGATCATGTTCTACTAACCGGGCCTCCGGGACTTGGAAAAACTACACTTGCACACATCATAGCAAACGAACTAGGGGTCAAAATAAAAATTTCATCGGGTCCTGTTTTAGAAAAGCCGGGAGATTTAGCAGGCATACTAACAAACCTCGAAGAAAAATCGGTTCTCTTCATTGATGAAATCCACCGCTTGAGTCCTGTTGTAGAAGAATATCTTTACTCGGCTATGGAAGATTATAAGTTGGATATAATGATTGACAGCGGTCCTAACGCCCGCACGGTTCAAATCAAGCTTCCTCACTATACATTAATTGGCGCCACTACGCGCGCCGGATTATTAACAGCACCATTACGCGACAGATTTGGAATTAAATCGCGACTTGATTATTATGAAAGTGACCTGATAAAAAAAATCGTTCACCGTTCTGCGGATCTTCTCAAAATCAAAATTGATGAGGATGCTGCTTATGAATTAGCCAAGCGGTCGCGCGGTACTCCGAGAATAGCTAATAGATTATTGCGCCGTACACGTGATTTTGCGGATTACGAAGAGAAAAAAATAATTGATTTGGCGACGGCAAAAAAAGCTCTCGGTTCACTTGAGGTTGACGAGTACGGACTTGATGAAATGGATAAAGAGATAATTCTTACAATCATAGAAAAATTCAACGGAGGTCCCGTTGGTTTGGGCACTGTCTCCGTTGCTGTTAATGAAGATCCCGGTACTATAGAGGAAGTTTATGAACCGTTTTTAATACAGCAAGGATTTATTCAGCGAACTCCGCGCGGTAGAGAAGCCACCGACCTTGCATATATTCGTTTCAATAAAAAACGCGGAATCCAGAAAACACAAGAAAATCTTTTTGAATAAAAACTGGTGCTAAAATGGTTAAGGTATGTAAAATTATTATTGGCGGAAATTCGCCGTTCGTATTAATTGCAGGACCGTGCGTTATCGAAAATGAAAAAGTTACTATGCACACGGCTGAAGAGATTAAAAAAATTACGTGTGATTTGAATATTCCTTTCATTTTCAAAGCGAGTTACAAAAAAGCAAACCGTACAAATATTAATTCTTTCAGCGGAATTCATTTTGAGAAAGCTCTTAAGATTCTGCAAAAAGTTAAGAAAGAGTTTTCTGTCCCCATTCTTACAGACATTCATAATGAACAGGAAATTCAGGCGGTTTCTCAAGTTGCCGATGTATTGCAAATTCCTGCATTTCTCTGCAGACAAACCGATCTATTGATTGCCGCCGCAAGAACCGGAAAAGTAATAAATGTTAAGAAGGGTCAATTTTTAGCGCCTCAAGATATGAAGCATGTGATAGAGAAAATTGAATCGGTGAAAAATAAAAAAATATTATTGACCGAGCGGGGTACAACATTTGGCTACCACAATCTTGTGGTTGATATGCGTTCTCTCGAAATTATGAAGGAACTTGGATACCCGGTTATTATGGATGCTACACATGCTGTTCAACTGCCCGGCAGCACAAATGTATCGGGTGGTGAATCGCGGTTCA
The DNA here is from genome assembly GCA_947085815.1 of uncultured Ignavibacteriota bacterium. Taxonomy (GTDB): domain Bacteria; phylum Bacteroidota; class Ignavibacteria; order Ignavibacteriales; family Melioribacteraceae; genus Fen-1258. Next base: position 47,231 of record CAMTXU010000024.1, read on the forward strand.
TACCAACTTTAGCGCGCGCCGCCGCCGCTGTTGGAATTGACGGATTGTTCCTGGAAGTGCACCCCGACCCAGCTAAAGCATTAAGCGATGCGGGCAGTCAATTGCCCCTTAATTCACTTAGAAAACTTTTGATAATGATAAAACAGATAGACGAACTGGTTAAAAATGAAAAGTGAAGCACTGTCAAAAATTCATGAGATTAAATTATTTCTTTTCGATCTTGAGGGTGTTCTGTTAGATGGCGGTACCTCATTTGAAAAATGCTTCGATTCAATTTCTAAAATGTGCAGAGATTTTAATAGTCTGGGTTTGAAATTCGGAATAGTTACGGCAAGAGGGGATGATGAGTTAATCCGTAAGTTAATATCTATTGAGAATTGTATAGTGCTTTCGGGTTCACTGGCAAAAGTAGATTTGACAAATAAATATTTACGCGAGCATTCAATCGATTATCAAAATGTATTTTATATGGGAGATGATCTGTTGGATATTCCTCTTCTTCAAAGGTGTGGATTATCTGCCGCCCCTAAAAGCGCGAGAAGGGAAGTAAAACGAGCGGCAATGTTTACTATAGCTGCCGAAAATTGCGAAGAGATCTTAAATGAAATATTTAATCATCTAAAAAAGGTTAAGGAGCCAGCAAGCCGTGCAACAAAGCATTAACGAAAAATTTCCGCGTCAGCTAAGCTCGAAAGAAAAACAGTGGCTTTTTGCAGCACTTCCTGAAAATAAATTGGGTTATAAACAATACCGGGATATAATAGAAAACCTGCTTGTTATCGGTTATGGACGATTCGGCGAAGGTAATTTCATACTCGGTGAAGAAGGTGACATAATAGATTTTGAAAATTCCTCATCACCAATATTAGCCGTAGCTAATATAACTTTTGACGTTGGTAAAGTTTACGTTACAATTCACGAAGAACTTGATGGACAGATAGAAGTAGATATAAAAGGAACTGCCGTAGAGCATATTCCGGATGATTTAGAACAGGCAAAAGTTTGGACATACTCCAACTGGATACCGGGAGAAAAGGCTCCGTTCGATAAATCGGCGGTTCGCGAAATACATCTTGTCAAAAACGAAATTGTTTTAGTCATTGCGCCAATTCATAAAAAAGTCTGGGTTTATAACTCCAAGAGTGGAATAAATCACTTCATTCCGGTGACTAATTATTATAATGAGATGATGATTTTATTGAACAACAAAAATTCTGATACAGCATTAAACCCCGGAAGATTATTTTCGAATCTGAGTGAATTTACCGACCAGCAACTGGCACAAGGATTTTTAGTTTACAACAAATATTCGAATCGTATAGAATTAGATTATCACCAGTTCGATAGCAAGATAAACCGGAAGAAAGAATCATTTTTTAGTTTTTTCTTTAATAAAGAGAGATCTTCAAAAAATTAGAGGTTTTAGTGACCGAAGAACAAATAATCTCCAAAGGGAGAGAAGTAATTAAAATTGAAGGAGAGGCTGTTATTGATTTAGCGGAAAGTCTGGATGAAAATTTTTCACATGCGGTTCAGCTTATCTTCAATTCGAAAGGACGTGTGGTATTTACCGGCATGGGTAAATCCGGAATTATTGCGCGAAAAATCGTAGCAACAATGAATTCAACGGGAACAGCCGCAATTTATATGCATCCTACAGACGCTCTTCACGGCGACCTTGGTATGGTACGTAAAGATGACACGGTAATTTTAATTTCTAAAAGCGGAAATACGGAAGAATTGCATCAACTTATTCCGATGTTAAAACGTATTGGTGTAACAATCATAGGCATGCTCGGCGAGGTTAAATCTAAGATTGCAAGTGACTGCGATATTATATTAAATGTAAGTGTAAAAGAAGAAGCTTGCCCGCATGATCTGGCACCGACCGCATCAACAACAGTGTCGCTAGTAATGGGCGATGCACTTGCAATTGCGCTCTTAGAACTTCGCGGTTTTACAATTGAGGATTTTGCTTTGCTCCACCCCGGCGGAAGTTTAGGCAAACGCCTATCACTCAAAATTTCCGAGATAATGATAAAGGGGCGAGATATCCCAATCGTAAATGAAAAAACGTCAATCAAAGATACTATTTTAGAAATTACATCGAAGCGGCTGGGAACAACTTGTGTAGTTGACGATTCAGGAATTCTAACCGGCGTTATTACAGACGGCGATTTGAGAAGACTTTTGGAGAAGACGCTTGAGATTAAAAATTTAAACGCATTAGAGATAATGACAAAAAGACCAAAAACAATCAGCAAAGATTTTTTAGCATCCTTCGCAATTCAACAGATGGAAAAATTCAATATCACTTCTCTTATTGTGGCAGATATAAATAAAAAACCGGAAGGAATTATCCACCTTCACGATCTTGTAAAGCTTGGTTTGCAATCAAGATGAAAAGAAATTTTATATTCTTCATCGTTCTAATTTCCTTTATCTCCTGTTCCGAAGAAAAAATACAACCTCAAATTGAGAGGTCGAATATTGAAGGGGAAATCCCTTCAAATGAAAGTTGGAACTCTAAGATTATTTTTACAGATGAAGGAAGAGTAAAAGCAATTTTATATTCCGATCACTTAAAAATGTTCGAAGTACAGAAGATAACACTTCTGGGAAAAATGAAAATCAATTTTTACAATAATGAGCAGAAGAGCACATCATGGCTTACATCATTGCGGGGAAGGGTAAACGATGTAACTAAAGATATGTATGCTATTGACAGCGTTGTGGCGCAAAACGACAGCGGAACAGTACTAAAAACAAGCCAGTTAATGTGGCGCAACAGCGATCAAAAAATTGTTACCGATAAGTTTGTAACCATCACTTCGCCAAAAGAGATAATTCAGGGGTTTGGCTTGGAGTCGGATCAGCATTTGGAAAACTATAAGATCTTCAATGTAACTTACTCGAAGAATCGAACGGGCGCTTCTAAATGAAAGCGTTCTTTTATTTCTCAATATTTCTTTTTTGGGTTTCTCCTGTCTACTGCCAATCTACCGAACCGCTCGAAATTAGAGGTTCAACTTTTACCGGAAAAGTTATTAATGGTGAAACAATTCAGGAATTTGAGCGAGATGTTGTAATTACACAAGGTGCTGTGAGAATTACTTGCAATAAAGCAATTCAGTACGTTGCGCGTAATGAGGCAGAGTTGATTGGTAAAGTTACCGTAACACAAGACAGCATTGTTATTAAAACAGAACGCGGTTATTATTACGGTAATAAAAAGATTGCTCATTCTAACGCGGGATTGACTCTTAATGACGGACATGTCTGGCTGGAATCAAAAAACGGATACTACTATTTCGATGAAAAGCATTCCTACTTTTATGAAAATGTAAAACTTTATGATGCTGTCTCAAAGTTAAAAGCAGATCGTCTCAATTACTATGATGATAACGATAAAGCGGTTGCTGCCGGTAATGTAATGGTCAGCGATACTTCTACAACTATATTTGCCGACAGCTTAATTCATTTCCGAAACACGGATGAATCTTTCGGATTCAACAATATCAGAATATATAATCCATCAAACAGGCTGGCGATTTTTGGAAATAAACTTGAGGATTCAGGTAAAAAAAATTATTCGAGGATAACCGAGAATCCGTTTCTTGTGCGAATTGATACAACAGATTCGGGCGCATTAGATACATTAGTAATTTCCGCAAAGACTTTGGAATCCTACGAGGACAGCACAAAAAAGTTGATTGCAACAGATTCGGTTAAAATTGTTCGTAAAAATTTTGCCTCGGTAAATGGTCAAACTTTTTATTATAAAGATGGAAATCTGATAGAAACATTCCGCAGAGAATCCGATTCTCTTCCGCCGGTAATGTGGAATGACGAAACACAAATTGTTGGCGATTCTATAAGAATGATTATGAAAGATAATCGGCTCGAAAAAATAACGATCGACGCAAGCGCTTCCATTATTACCGCCAACAAGGATTCACTTAACCGGTTCGACCAGATCTCCGGTAAAAATATTAAATTGTTTTTTGGTAAGGAGGGGTTGGAGAAAACCGAAGTCGAAGGAAATGCACTGAGTATTTATTACATGTATGAGGAAAACGAGCCTAACGGATTAATAAAATCAAGTTCGGAACGTGCAAAATTTATTTTTGAAAAGAAAAGTGTTTCAGATGTTCGTTTCTATGGAAAACCGGTGAGTGAGTTTCATCCGGAAAATATTATAAGCGGAAAAGAAAAAGATTACACTATTCCAACATTCCGATTATTTACCAAAAAACCGACGAAAGAGAATCTTCTGCTAAACAGGAAGGATATTCTTTTTTACTTAATGAAGGATAAGCAATACTATGCCGCAAAATCTGATTCTACGAAGTGAAAAACTTAAGAAGGTTTATAAGAAGAGAGCCGTAGTTAATAATGTCTCCGTGCAAGTACAACAGGGAGAAGTGGTTGGATTGCTCGGTCCAAACGGTGCCGGTAAGACTACTACATTTTATATGATAGTCGGGATGATAAAACCGAATGATGGTAAAGTATTTTTAGAAGAGCTTGAAATTACGGATGAACCGATGTATAAACGGGCGAAGATGGGAATTGGATATTTACCTCAAGAAGCCTCCGTATTCAGAAGGTTGAGCGTTGAAGACAATATAATGGCGGTTCTGCAGATGATGGATCTTTCTTACGAGGAGAGAATAGAAACGCAGGAGAAATTATTAACTGAGCTTGGAATTTTATATGTCAGAAAAAATTTGGGTTTCCAATTGAGCGGCGGTGAAAGAAGAAGGTGCGAAATTGCGCGCGCGCTTGCCACTAATCCAAAATTTATTTTACTTGATGAACCTTTCGCCGGGGTAGACCCGATTGCCGTAGAAGATATTATGAGCATTGTTGCTAATCTGAAGAATAAAGGAATAGGAATATTAATAACCGATCACAATGTTCATGAGACGTTGAGCATTGTAGACCGTGGTTACATACTTATCAACGGACAAATCTTCAAAGAGGGAACAGCTCACGATTTGGCTGAAGACACCGAAGTGCGGAAATTATATCTCGGTGAAAAATTTAAATTAGACCGGTATTCTTAAAATACGGTAAATATGATGTAGCTGAATGCGCTGACGAATGTTAAGTAGAGGAAAATCCAGAAACTCTGCTTAATTTTTTTTATCAGAATTCTCTTCTTCAAATAAGAAATTGTAGATTCTTGATCGCGCTTGTAATCGCCTTTTTCAACAGACCATTTATAAAAGTTATTCTCTTTCACTTTCTTCATATTTCTTTCTTGAAATCGCCCCCAAAATAGCGTTAAATAATTATCCTTATAATGATGATTATCACAAACAGGTCTTGGAATAATATCATTATCGGTGAATTCAACAATCAGTTTAGAGCAAAAGCTCACTTATTGAATTCACGAATAATTTTTTGAATCTCTTCTTCAGAAATTCCGCTTCCTAAAACTACTTTTTCAATTTTATTGCTGGATTTGCGGTTAACCTCGGCAGAAGAAATTGTATTTGGATTTCCGGCGCGTGCTCTTAATCTTTCTTCAATCTGCTTTGTAAAACTTCCTTCCTGATATCCGCTCTTTGAACTTATTGATGCAGGAAGATCAAATGAAGTAACGCATTTACCGGGATTTACCGGATTAATTTCGAATGCGAGAGTTTTAATATTCATCAAATGCTTTGCAGTAACATTTTCGGAAATTATTGAGCCGCCCCATGTGCCGGGACCTAATGTTAACGAGGGCATCAATCCCGTTGTATAACCTACCGCGCCAACAGATGACGGTGTATTAACAACAATTCTGAATGCCGGTTTTTCAAGGGCAAACTTCATAATAATTTCTTTATCATTAGAATGAATTACCAGTGTATGACCAATACCGCCGAATTGCAATAGCTCTATACAACGATGGCATCCCTCCAGCCAGCCATCAACCGTATAGAAGGCGAGCATAGGAGAAAGTTTTTCTATTGAAAGAGGTTCGTCTTTTCCGACACTTTCGCATTCAGCCATTAGGACTTTAGTATTTTCCGGTACAGTAAAACCTGCGTAGTTCGCAATCCAAACCGCAGATTTGCCTACTATATCAGCGTTTAATTTTGCACCGCGGGCAACTTTATTCTCTAATTTTTTCTTCTCTTCTTCGTTAACAAAGTAACAGCCTATTCGTTTTGCTTCTTCAATTACTTTATCCCGTATCGATCGGTCTACAATCATAGCCTGTTCGGAAGAACACAATGTTCCGTTATCGAATGTAGTTCCGTAAACAATATCTGCAACAGCTTTTTGATAATTAGCGCTCTTCTCTATAAATGCCGGAACATTTCCGGAGCCAACGCCATAAGCGGGAGTACCGGAACTATATGCTGAATGAACCATCGGCATTCCGCCGGTGGCAAGAATGATTGCGATATTTTTATCTTTCATCAGCGCATTAGTTCCCTCTATAGTAGGTATGGAGAGGCAATGAATTAATCCCTTGGGAGCGCCCGCTTTTTCCGCCGCATCAGAGACAACTTTTAACGCCTCGGTTGTGCATTTAAGCGCTTTTGGATGAGGGGATACAACAATTCCGTTTCTGCATTTCAAAGAGATTATTGCTTTGAACATAGCCGTAGAAGTGGGATTTGTTGAAGGAACGAGTGCAGCAACTACTCCCATCGGTTCAGCGATCTTAATAACTTTTCCATCCTTCTGTACATCAATCACTCCAACTGACTTCAAATCTTTAATCGATTCCCAAACGTCTCTTGTACCAAATTGATTTTTGATGATCTTATCGGAAACTTTTCCGAAACCGGTTTCCTCGTGAGCCATTTTTGCGAGACGTTCTGCCTCTTTAAAACCCGCATCAGCCATTGCTTTTACAATTTTATCAACCTGCTCTTGATTATAGTGTTTGAATTCGAGTTGCGCCTCTTTTGCTAAAGCTGCCAGTGTCCGGGCTTCCTGAATTGATTGAAGATCTTTGTCGAAATTCATAAACGTACCTGTTATTATCGGATTGAAATATAAAGTAAGAGGGGACAAACTTCAATTTGAAGTTAGAAGTAATATTTTGCAGCCGGTTGTGTGAATTAAACCCCGACATTTATGCCGGGGGACTCAAAACCACAGAGAAATAAGCTTTTCCATAGGAATCCTACGGATAGCCACAGTTATCACTTTTGTTCTGGGACTAAAGTCCGTATTGTAAATTTTTTTCTTTAACTCCAGTATAAATGCTGGAGTTATTTGTTCGTTGTTTATAGAATTTTTATTGTTTGTTCTAATTTACACAACGGGTATTTTGCATATAATTTGTAGTTACGCTTGTTTCTTTTTTAGAAACAAATTATGAATCACATAAGCATAAACTGAGATCAAAACCATAGTTCCAATTTCTAGATAGATTTTGAGATGACGATTCTGCATTGCATCAGAGAGAGTTTTCTCTATCGGCAAAAGATATAATTCTCCAAACTTGAGAAATAAAAGACCTAAGAAGAAACATGTGAACAACCCGATGCTGAACCAGAAAAATTTATTTTTACCAACCTTTCTGGCAGAAGAATAAAACCAGGCAGCAATCAAAAAATTAAAGATAAATACTAGAATAAACATAATTACCCCTCTTTGATATTTGTAAGAATCTATTTTATTATCTCTTTCAAATTCCGGTAACCGCTTTTACTGACAGGCAACTTAACTCCGTCGTGAAGTAGAACACGGTAAGATTCTTTCTCGAATAGCTCGATCTGTTTAATGGCGGTAAGCTTTACAAAGTATGAGCGGTGAATGCGGATGAACTCTTTGGGATTCAAATTCTCATCAAAATATTTCATTGTTTTTTGTTTGAGGAAATTTCCTTTTCCGGTATAGAGCATAGTATAATCATCCTGCGCTTCAATATAACGGAGTTCTTCAATGGGGACGATCAAAATTTTCTGTCCCTGTTTTATTACCACACGGTCAATAAATTCATTAAGTTTTTCTACTGTTTTTACGAGACCGGATAATTCCTGCTTAGCAGGAGGAATGTGAGTGATAAGTCTTATTGCTTTACTAAGAGCCTCGGCAAATCTTACTTCCGAAAATGGTTTTAAGAGATAATCTGTGGCGTTTACCTCAAAAGCTTTGAGCGCGTATTGATCAAAGGCAGTTGTGAAGATTATTACCGGCGGAGCCTCCAGAATTTCAAGCATTTCAAATCCGGTTAGCTTCGGCATTTGAATATCCAAAAAAATTAGATCGGGTTTTAATTCATTAATCTGCTTAATTCCCTCGAACCCGTCCGAGCATTCGGCAATCAACTCCACATTTTCAAATTTATTAAGATAGCTTTTGATAATATCGCGTCCGAGTTTTTCATCATCAATAATAATCGCTCGAATAATTTCTTTTGCTTTCATTGGCTTAAACCGGTATATAAATATTTACTCTAAATAAATTATCTGTTTTTTGCACTGTCAAAAGATTCTCTTGATTATAAATAAGCTTCAGTCTATTTCTGATATTCTTTATACCAATACCTTCACCTTTTCGTGGAATTGCCTCGGGGTCGAAGTTATTCTCAATCATAATTTTAAAATATTCATTTTCCATCGCGCATGAAAGTTTGATTGTTACTTTATCCAGGCTTTCATATACACCGTGTTTTATGGCGTTTTCAAAGATCGGCTGTAGAACCATGCTTGGTACTTCCACTTCCTCACATTCGCCCTTAGAGTCTTCAATGAAATCAAATTTATCATTAAACCGTACCTTCTCAATATCGAGGTAGAGTTTAGCGTTTGCTATCTCCTCGCTCAATTTATTTTTCTGTTTTTCATTCTTGGAAAGAACGCTTCTTAAGAAGGATGACAGTTTTATCGTCATCTCATGAGCCAACGAAGGATCTGATATAGTTAAAGAGCTAATCGAATTAAGGCTGTTAAATATAAAGTGAGGGTTGATCTGATACTTGAGAGTTTTTAGCTCCGCCTCTTTAACCAACGCATTCAGTTCGGCTTCTTTTAATAACTTTTCCTGAAAGTTTGTGTAGTATATAATCACATAATCAACTGCGATAATGATGGTGTAGAAAAGAATTCCTATTAAAAATCGCCAGACTAAAGAAGCTGTAAGAAAATCTGTATAGATGTGGTTCCCATTAACTACATTTGTAACAATGTAATAACCTATTCCGATCCATATTCCGGAAGTGATAACTGCCGCGGCAATGTGATTAAGAAATATTTTGAGTGTGCTGTAATTATCCAGCGAATTAAAACTGACGGTATACCAAAGACTGATTCCGATTACCTGATAGAGTCCGTTAAAAATAACACTATCGAGTAATGAAGGCACCGGCGGAATATTAAGAAAAAAATTTAACACACTTACATGGACGCAGAATATAAAAAACCAAACAAAACTGTATGTAACTAATACTTTTCTATTACTTATAAACGGATTACTCATTCTTCACTCGCTTATTATTAATATAACAGTTCGCCGCCGCCAAATAATGTAACGCCTTTTATAATCAATATACCTTCAAGGGTTTCTTCATTTTTGTAAGAAGCAAATCTTTTATCATCGAACCCGCCAAAGATTGAAGTGACGTTTAATATTACTTTCCAATTTTGAGGAACACGAATTTTCGCTCCTCCGAATAGAGTGGTTAATTCCAGAATATTTTCACCCGGCGCAAGCCTGGCTTGTGTTAGGTCCAGCTTTGTTCCGCCGAATATAGTTGTAATATTTCCTCCACGGAAATTGTCCGATAGAATTACTCTGTGAATTGAATTGAATACGCTCACTTCATCGAGAGAATCAAAGTGCTGCGATGAGTAATTTGTGTACTGCTCTCCCTCGGCGGTTTTCTCCTTTGTGAAATGTTGACCGGATATGGAGTGTTTCCCGTTTTTGCGGAGTATAAGCCATATACCGGTGAACAAGAGAATGATGGGCCAGAAGTCGCCAAAATCGAATTCCGAAAAGATATGAAGGCGGCGTAACAACCCGAAAGCTCCGATTCCGGCTAATATATAACCTAAAAAATTATCTTTATGATTTGATATCAATACAATTCCAACAATCAAAAAGATTGTGTGCCAAGAAAAAATTAAATGACGAATGTCGAATCCGTCGAACCAAGGAAATCCGAAATTATCCAGGAAGAATAATCCTCCAAGAACAATTAAAATTATACCTAGCCAGGTTCTTCCGTTTGTGTTCTGCATTTTAACCTCCAACCTTCTTCCAACTTTGAAAAATTATAGAAACTTAATGCCGATATAACTCAGCCTAAAAAATTGTCTTAACCTCTCCGCCGCCGAAAATTACTAACCCTTTTATAGTAAGCAATTTGCCCTCTTGAAAAGTTTTATTTGGATCCTTACTGCGTTTATCTCCAAATCCGCCAAAGATTGGAAGTATGTCCATCCCAATTTTCCAATCCGCCGGGACGATTATTGTTGTTCCACCAAATATGGCAGTAACCTCAATAATATTCTCACCTGAAGCGAGTTTACAATTAGAAAGATTAATCTCCGAGCCGCCAAAGATTGAAACAATATTGCCGCCTTTAAAATTATCGGAGTAAATTACTTTGTTTCCGCCGCCGAAAATATTTACACTTTCAACGTAATCATTTCCACCGGCAGTTTGGTTTTGTGAATCTATTGAGGACTTACTTTGAAAAAATCTATTGTGTCCGCAACATCCCCTTCCAAAGATTATATAGAGACCAATCAGGACAAGCAGTAATGGCCAAAGTTCGGGGACCAGATTGAATAGTCCAATCGCCATAAAAACTACGCTGGCGGTTTTATTACGAGAAAGGAAAAAGAAAAGTACACCGATAAGAATAAAGAAATATTCCCAGGTGATATCCTCGTAGGGGAAATCGAACAGTTCATAGTTGCGTAATAAAAATAGACCTCCAAGCAGCATGAGTAATATTCCTATTATCACTCTTCCATGGAGTTTGGGTGTTTCCATTTTATCTTCTCCTTTTTTTCATCTTCATAACTTTTGACGGTAAATCTAACGGATTGTTTCGGATTAGAGGATTAGAAATCGGTAAGTTGCCGAATAATATCGGTGAATAGATTATTGTAGGTGAAAAATATATTTACGGCTTCGCTGAGAAATCGGATTAACTAGAAAAATTAAATTAGAACTCAAGAAGCTGCGCTAAATCTATTTTGCTAGAGTATTTTTCACTCTTGAAAGTCTCAATCATAGCTTCCATAGGAAAAACTTTACTGTAATTTAAGTAATACAATAGAGCGTACAACGAAACGTTTTTACTCGAAGTTTTACTTCTGAAATCGTGATTAATAATTTTTGCTTCGGTTTCCGGCAGGGTTAAACTGATATCGCTGAATATAATTCCCTCTTTGGAATTTTTAATAGTAGAATATGAATAATCGAGCCCTTCTTCCGATGTTACAATTATTGCATCCATCTCAGCAGTTCCGGTATAAAAAATCTCGGTAGGAGAAATTATTATATCGGAAGAGGAGAAGCCAACTCCAACAGTAACCGGGTAACTTCCTTTTTTTGTTACATTCAATCCGGAAGCTATTGCGGCTTTAGCAAATAATTCTGCGGCGGTCTGAACTCCTTCACCCGCAGAACCACTAATAACTATTTTGACCGGTTTGGTAAGACTCGAACAATAATTGGTGGGGATAGAGTTTTTGCTGTCAATCAAAGAAGGTGTATCACTTCTATATTCTGTCTTGAAGGTTTCAACATTTTGATCGACTAATATTTTTACTTCCAGACCGGCATCCTCCACAACATTTTTTAATTTCATTCCGGGATTAGATTTTACACCGTAGCTCGGGCAGATTTCCATGACTTCAACAAGTGAGAATCCTTTTTTTGAAAATGCCGATGAAAGCATAGCGGAAAAATCAGTAGTTGCAATAACCCTGCTTACAAAAGCGGCACCAGCTAATGCGGCTATTTGGCATATATCATAGGCTTTTCGTTTTGTTCCATTATGAGCAATTGTAGTATTAAAACCGGATGGAGTAAATTCACTCGGCTGTCCGCCGGTCATTCCGTATAACATGTTATTATGGATAATAACAGTCATATCAAAATTATGATGAGCCGCGTCTATAATATGCTGCATACCAATCGTAGCGCCGCCGTCTCCAATGAGAACAATAATTTTTTTATCGGGATTATTTAATCCGGCAGATATGCCCGAAGCCAGCGAGACGGATCGTCCGTGTAATCCATGAATAGTGTGGGTTTTAAAACACTTATCAATTATTCCATGACAACCTATATCTGTAACTATGACGACATCATGAAGAGAATAATTATTTTTTTGCAAAGCCATGTCAATGTTATTCGCGATTAAAGAATGACCGCAACCTTTACAAAACGGAAGTTCCCCTTCCTCTAAAAATTTTTTAAACATATTTCATAACTTCTTTAATGATAGAATTAGGATTGATCATTGCACCGAAATCATTAACGCCGGAAACATTGGCTCCGGAGCCGTGGCCGAAAAGTATTTGTCTATACTGACCCGTTAAATTTTCTTCGGCAACAATTATATGTTCATATTTTGCGCAAACATCAAAGTAAATTTGCGGAATAGGTAGAATAGTTTGGGCAATTAATAAAGAAACATTTTTACCTTCTGCCCGCAGATTAAATACGGCTTCTTTCGCAGCCAGGGCGGTGATGCCATATGAAATTAAAAGAACCTTTGCACCGGGCTCTTCATCCAATTCGTAAAAACTATAATCAGCCATGTTTCTGATATTCTTAAAATGTAACCGCTTGGAATTATTTAATGCTTCCACCGTGCTGTTCTGGATTATTCCTCTTTGGTTATGAGTTGAAGAAGTTATTCGTACCTGGTAATTTTCGCTTGCCAACGGAAGAAATGCCGGAACAAGATCCTTTTCCGCTTTATAAGGTATGTATGGCTCATCATTTTCATAATACGTTCTTTCAATTTTAGAGATGCTGCTTAATTGCTCAACATCAAGACTTACTTTAGTCATCATTTCTTCTTTTGAAGTGAGAATTACAACCGGTGTTCTATGCTTCACCGAAAATTCAACTGTCTTAGCGGAAAGATTCCAACAATCAAATGAATTATAAAAATTAAATACAGGTAAAGACATTCCGCCAGAAATCATTCCGTTCAACAAAGCAAGATCTCCTTGCGCGCCGGTTGTTGCCGTACCTGTTGCAGGACCTAACCGCTGAACAAGAATTATTATCATCGGCAGTTCCATCATGTAAGCCATATTGATACTTTCTATCATCAAGGCAAAACCGGGAAAGGATGTTGCAGTAACAGGAATTTTACCAATGGCGGAAAAACCGCTCATCCACTGAAGAGTGGTTATTTCATCCGGAGCCGCCATAAAAATCGGGAAGCGTGCAGAAGCGTATTGGTAAAGTAAATTTGCCGGCGTTATAGGATAACCAATAAATACATCAGCACCGGCTTTTGCCAGAGCCTCAATTGCAATTTTTGAATTGTCCGTGAATATTATACTCTTATTTTTACCCATATGATTAACGATTATTCATTAAATATTATTGGTTAGTAAAGTCACTCTTAATCAAAAAAAGGAAAAAAATAAATATTCCTCCGTAAAAGTATAAAAAAGTGAACTAAATATTTTCATATCTTTGGGAAGAAAATTTTTCTGATTTATGAACTTTTTTGATTTCATAATCAGATTATTATTCTCATAAAAAAAAGCAATATCAAAAACAAACTTCGGAACAGTTATGGCAAGCACAATTCAGTACAATCCACCGGATCATTATTTAGTAGACGAACTTTTTACGGTGGAACAAAAAATGGTTAGAAGCACGATACGTGAATGGGTTAATGATTCTGTAAAACCGATTATTGAAGATTATTGTAACAAAGCAAAATTTCCGATGCACCTTGTAAAAGAGATGGGAGAGATCGGCGCGTTTGGTCCATTCATTCCCTCCGAATACGGTGGCTCGGATTTGGACCACGTATCATATGGTTTAATTATGCAGGAACTTGAACGGGGCGATTCCGGAATTCGCTCTATGGCTTCAGTGCAGACTTCACTTGTGATGTATCCAATTTACACTTTTGGAAGTGAAGAGCAGAGAAAAAAATATTTACCTCGTCTTGCAACAGGAGAAATTATCGGCTGCTTCGGTTTGACAGAGCCTGATTTCGGATCCGATCCGGGCGGAATGGCAACAAAAGTGAAAGATATGGGAGATCATTATTTATTAAACGGCGCTAAAATGTGGATCACTAATTCTTCAATAGCTGATATTGCTGTTGTCTGGGCTAAAGATGAAAATGGCATCGTACGGGGAATGATAGTCGAAAAAGATTGGACCGGATATTCGGCTCCCGAAACACATGGAAAATGGTCTTTAAGAGCAAGTGTTACCGGTGAACTTGTTTTTGATAATGTAAAAGTTCCTAAGGAAAATGTTCTTCCAAACATTGAAGGATTGAAAGGACCTTTGAAGTGTTTAAGCTCGGCAAGATATGGAATTGCCTGGGGCGCTCTTGGTGCTGCAATGGATTGTTACGATGCCGCATTAAGATATTCATTAGAAAGAAAACAATTTGGAAAACCGATAGGTTCGTTTCAGTTGCAGCAGAAAAAATTAGCCGAAGCTGTAACAGAAATTACAAAAGCTCAACTTCTTGCCTGGCGTTTGGGTGTTCTAAAAAATGAAGGTAAAGCTACTGCGGCGCAAATTTCTATGGCTAAAAGAGATAATGTTGCAATGGCTCTTAATATTGCAAGAGAGACACGCCAAATTTTAGGAGCGATGGGCATTACTAATGACTACCCGATGATGCGCCACATGATGAATCTCGAATCTGTAATTACCTACGAAGGAACACATGATATTCATCTTCTCATTACCGGTCATGAGATTACGGGTTTACAGGCATACCGCTAATGGCATTCTTTTCGACCAAGATAATTATTAGAGGTTGTCTCAAATGTAATGTTTTATAATAGAATAGCCCACGGATGACGCAGATAAAGCAGATTTTCGCAGATTATTTATTTGAATAATTACTTTTGAGACAGATTCTTTTTTATTCAAGCAAACCTGATTGCTTTGATGAAGGTAGTTCTTGAACATCTTTAAGTTGTCTCTCAATCTTTCGAGAAGATTTTGCCGCGTCATCAATAGTGTTACTTGCTTCTTGCAGTTTCTTCTGTGTCTTTTCGAGAATATCACCGAACTTTCCAAACTCGGATTTTACACCGCCAAGAATTTTCCAAACTTCGCTCGATCTTTTTTCAATCGCTAAAGTCCTAAATCCCATCTGCAAACTATTGAGCAATGCGGCTAAAGTTGTCGGTCCGGAGACTACAACACGGAACTCACGTTGTAAAAATTCCGCTAATCCGGGACGGCGCAATACCTCGGCATATAATCCTTCGATCGGTAAGAACATTATCGCAAAATCTGTAGTGTGAGGCGGATCCAGATATTTTTCAGCTATCTTCTTTGCCTCACCTTTGATGCGTGTTTCAATTGCCTTATTCGCTTCATTGATGGCAACAATATTTGCCAGATCTTGAGCATCAAGTAATCTCTGATAATCTTCCACCGGAAACTTTGCATCTATAGGTAACCATACAATTTCACTTTTTACTAAATCCCGGCCCGGAAGTTTAATTCCTATCTCAACACGATCGCTGCTTCCTTTTTTAGTGATAACATTTTTCTCGTATTGCTCTGGTGTTAGAATTTGATCTATCAAGTTCTCTAATTGTATTTCACCCCAACCACCGCGAGTTTTTACATTAGTCAAAACATTTTTGAGATCGCCAACTCCGCGCGCCAGTTCCTGCATGTCGCCTAAACCTTTGTAGACTTGTTCAAGCCGATCACTAACAAGCTTAAATGATTCGCCGAGACGCTTCTCCAGCGTCTCATGTAATTTTTCGTCGACTGTCAATCTCATCTCTTCCAATTTCTTCTCATTCTTATCCTGTATTTCTTTCAATTGAGATTCAACTTTTTCTTGAAGTTTATCAAATTTCTGCTCGTTCACTTGAGTGAGAGTGTTCATCTGCTTTGCAAAGAGATCAAGCTGGTTTTTTTGTCCCTTCGAAATTTCTCCTATGGTATTTGATATCTGTTCGCCAAGTTTTAGAATCGACTCGTTAACTTCTACACGCTGTGCTTTATTGTTATTTGAAGTTTCCTCTCTATTACGAGCAATTTCATCTCGGAACGATCTGTCCAACTTTTCAAATTCACTTTTCAAAACAGTATCATTCCCGGTTGAAAGTTTTTTATTCATCATAAAAAAGAAAATGATAACGGATAATAGAATTAGGATTGAGAGTGCCAGCAAGATTTCATTCATAATTTCACCAATGATTTAGGAGTTGGGCAGAATTGCATGGGCTTATTTATTAAATATTTTGTTATTCAGCAAATCATTTATTTCATAAATTTAGAAAGTAATTCTTGGAAAGCATAAATGAGCACTTGGAAAAAAAATGTAATTAGTATTTCTGTATCGTTGATAGTAATTGTACTGGTCATTTTTTCACTCTCCTTTTTCATGCTGAAAAAATCTTTACCCCAATATAATGGTGAAAAAAATGTTAAGGGACTGCACAGCATCGTTGATATTTATCGAGATGCCTTCGCAATACCATTAATTAAAGCAAGAGACGATGAAGACGCCGCATTTGCGCTCGGATATGTTCATGCTCAGGAACGGTTGTTTCAGATGGATATTGCCCGGAGAGCAGGTGAGGGAAGGTTAAGTGAAGTGCTCGGTATAAAGACAATCCCTGTCGATCAAATGTTTCGTACAGTTGGCATCTACAAAAATGTGAAGTCGAATTATGATAAGCTCAATCCTCTTTCAAAAAAAATATTGGAGGCGTATTCAAAAGGTGTAAATGCTTTTATTAAAGAAGCAAAGGGGAAATATCCGGTTGAATTTGATGTTCTCGGTTACGATCCTTATCCATGGAAGCCAGAGCATAGTTTGATAATTGCGAAATTGATGGGGTGGGAACTAAATATAAGCTGGTGGACGGATATAACATTCTCACAACTCGTTCAAAAATTTGGCGCTGAGAGAGCTAAAGAGCTTTTGCCAAATTTTCCCGAAAATTCACCGACAATTATTCCATCAAGCATCAAAGGGTTTGCGGCAATTAAAAACGACCTGATAAAAATTGATCAGCAGTTCAGAGAGTTGACCGGATTTGTAGGCACTCATATAGGATCTAACAATTGGGTCATCAATGGAAAAATGTCCGCCTCCGGAAAACCGATAATTGCAAATGATCCGCATTTAGCATTCACTGCGCCGGGCAGATGGTTCTTTGTGATGATACGCAGCGGGGATTGGAACGCAGAGGGATTTACAATTCCCGGGTTACCTGCAATTGTAATTGGGAAAAATCAGAACATAGCATGGGCAATGACGAATGTAATGGCAGACGATGCCGATTTTTACATTGAGAAAATTGATTCAGCCGGTAAAAATTATTTTCTCAACGGAGCCTGGCGGCAATTGAATATTGAGAAAGATACAATTCAGGTTAAAGATTCTTCTAATGTTATTTTTGAGATAAGGCATTCACATAGGGGACCAATCATAACTGATATTCATACTTATAAAACTCTCTATCCCAACATAGGAATTAAAACAGCGCAGATGAGTATGCGTTGGACCGGACAAGAATTTAGTGATGAAATGTTTGCGGCAATATCTATCAATAAATCTAAAAACTGGAATGAGTTTGGGAAAGCTGTTCAGTACTTTACCTTACCCGGGCAAAACTTTGTTTACGGTGATAAGAACGGAAATATTGGTTACATCTGCGCGGCAAAACTTCCAATCCGTTCATTCAACAGTCCAACTCTAATCTATGACGGAACAACAGATGCGAATGATTGGAAAGGATTTGTACCGTATGAGGAGATGCCAAAATTATTCAATCCACCCCAAAACTATATAGCTTCTGCCAACAACAAAACGATAATGAATTTCAAGTATCACATTTCGAATATTTGGGAACCATCATCACGCATCGAAAGAATAACAGAATTACTTAACTCAAAACCGATTCAATCCAAAGAAGATTTTAAAAAATATCAGAATGATTTTGTATCACCCTATGCCAGAATAATTACACGTTATATTACTTCCGCGTTTGATAACGTAAAGATTACGGATAAAAATCTTAAAATTGCTCTCGAACTTTTTAGAAATTGGGATTACGAGATGAGCGCGAGAAGTCAAGTTCCAACTATTTATACCCGCTTCTTGCACAACCTGATTAAAAATATTTTTAATGATGAGATGGACGATGATCTGCTGAAAGAGTATGTATTTATTGCAAACGTGCCTTACCGGATAATACCCAAAATGCTGGATGAGAATAATTCTTCTTTTTTTGATGACGTACTTACTCTTCAAATCGAAACACGTGACGTTATCATAAGAAAAAGTTTGGTTGATGCTCTTTCCCAACTTGAAAAAAATTATGGAATGGAAATTGCAAATTGGCAATGGGGTCAAATTCATAAAGTAACTTTCAAGCATATGTTTCATGATGTTTCTCCATTGATTGATAAACTCATTAATATCGGTCCATTTAGTATAGGTGGTGATGGAACGACTATCTTTAACACAGAGTATTCATTTCCAGAACTATTTGAACAGACTACCGATTTGACTAAACAGTATCGCTCGGAACCTTATTCAAATATTCTCGGTCCTTCGATGCGTTACATTTTTGATTTCGCGGATCCCGATCATCTTGAGTTTATCCTTCCTACAGGTCAGTCCGGGCATTTTATGAGCAGTCATTACAAAGATATGAGCGGTATGTGGCTGAAAGGAAAATACATCAAACTCTCTTTATTAGAAGATGAGTTCATTAAATCATCAAAAAAAGTTTTGAGACTGAATCCTGAATAAAATCATTAATGATCCAAGAAGTTATCTGAAAAAATATTAAATTCGTCTCGAACAATATGGACGGCAATGAAAGTAATTGAGCATCTCGAAAAAGCGAAGAACACACTAATTAGTTTTGAAATCATCCCTCCCAAACGGGGCGGAAATATAAAACAACTTTTAGAAGTACTTGAGGATATCGTTAAATACAATCCTCCGTTTATTGATATTACAAGTCATGCAGCGGAAGTAATTTTTGAAGAAACCACCAGCGGCGGAATGCAGATGAAAATAAAACGCAAACGCCCCGGTACTCTTGGTATCTGTGCTCTAATTCAAAACAAGTACAACATTGATGCGGTGCCTCACGTTTTATGTACCGGCTTTACACGGGAGGAGACTGAGGATTTTCTTATTGAACTTCATTACTTGGGAATTGATAACGTTCTGGCGATACGCGGTGATGACAGCGAATATAAAAAGCCTCTCAAATTTGGGCGCAGTATAAATGAGTACGCGGTTGATTTAATATCACAATTGAACTCGATCAACAAAGGTAAATATCTTGAGGAAGGATTATTGGATGCCCAGCCGATGGATTTTTGCGTAGGTACCAGCGGTTATCCTGAAAAGCATTTTGAAGCTCCCAACTTGATCACTGATATCAGACATACCAAAACTAAAATTGAGGCGGGTGCCTCATACTTAGTAACTCAAATGTTTTACAACAACAAATCGTATTTCGAATATGTAGATCTGTGCCGCAAAGAGGGAATAAATGTCCCGATCATCCCCGGATTGAAAATCATTACATCTAAAGCGCATGTTAAAACATTACCAAAGAATTTTTATATAGATATTCCTCAAGAGCTTGCCGCCGAAATTGAAACAGCAAAACCGGAACATGTTCTTGAGATTGGTGTTAATTGGACAGCGAAACAGGTGGAAGAATTATTAAATAAAAATGTTCCGGCAATTCATTTTTACATAATGCAGACATCAACGCCTATAAAAATGCTAATGAATAAACTTAATATATGAGCAACGGAGAAAGATGAATTCATCAACAAGATTGAAATTTTCAAACGCGATTCCGCGCAAATTAAAATGGGGAGTAGCAGGCTGCGGCAATTTTGCGGAAAGTTCATTTCTACCCGCACTTCAATTAGCCCAACGCAGCAAATTAGTCTCGGCGTATAGTCATGATCTTACACGCGCAAAAAATATTGCAAACAAGTTTGGCGCTCCAAATGCTTTTGATGATTATGACGCATTCTTGAAAAGCAATATCGAAGCGGTCTATATCTCAAGTGTAAACTCGGATCATTACCGGCAGGTTATTGAAGCCGCTAAAGCGGGGAAAAATATTCTGTGCGAACGTCCTATGACAATCGATTCTGCACAAGCCGAAGAAGTTGTGAAAGTGTGCAAGGAAAGTAACGTAATACTAATAATTAACCATTTGCACCGTTTTCATCCTTTGGTACAAAAAGCAAAAGAATTGATAGAAAAACAGATGCTTGGAAAGATTGTCTCGATTTCAGCTTCGTATAATATCGATTATGCACCCGATCATAATTTCAGGTTCAAACGGGAATTAAGCGGCGGCGGTGTTTTAAGGGATCTCGGTTCTCAAATGATTGATATGCTTCACTATTTTGGCGGAGAAATTGTTGAAGTAAAAGCTTTCATGGATAATGTTGTTTATAAAAGTGATGTAGAAGATTTTGCTTCTGCAATCGTAAAATTTAAAAATAGCGGATACGGATATTTCAATATCTCTTACAATACAAAAAAAACTTATAACAGAATTGAAATTCTGGGCTATAACGGGTCGATATCTATTGAGAATTTTTTCGGAAAAAGAAATCTTGCAACTAAGCTCATAATTGATCTTCAGGGAGAGGCAAGAAAAGTTTTTCGTAAACGAACTAATAAATTGTTATTCTTGATTCGTTCCGCTCAGAGAGCATTTCTTAAACATGAGCCTCCGCTTGCTACCGGTGAAAATGCTTTAATAAATATGCGAACAATAGAAGAAATTGAGAGACAATGTCAGTACGGGAAGAGTTAGTAGAAATATGCCATAAAGTTTACGCCAAAGGTTTTGTCTCTGCGTATGATGGAAATCTTTCTGTGCGAATTGATGACCAAAAAATTTTGATTACACCTTCAGGCAAATGCAAAGGAGAAATTACCGATGAGGATTTACTGGAAATTGATAACGCCGGTAATCTTTTAAGTGGTCCCGGAAAAATTACTACTGAAGCAAAAATTCACCTGATAGCTTATCAAAAACGAAACGACATTAGAGCAGTGATTCACTGCCATCCTGTTTATGCAACAGCTTTTGCAGCTATTGGTGAAGGATTGATGAGACCGGTTTTCCCGGAGGTAGTATTATCCTTAGGTAAAGTGCCTCTTTGCAAGTATGGTACTCCATCAACCGACGAACTTCCAAATTCAATGTTGTCCTATATTGATTACGCATGGGCATTGCTGCTTGAAAATCACGGTGCAGTAACTTTTGGAAAATGTATTAAGGGCGCTTACTTCAGAATGGAAAAACTTGAATGGGCAGCTCATACAATTTCGGTTGCAAGAACAATAGGTAGAGAAAAATCCATTCCGCTCCAAAAATTAAAAGAGCTTTATTCCATATCGGAAGAAGTTTACGGAATCAAAATTGATAAAAGAAATCGTTTCGATTATTGATTTAGTGAATTGTTAATTCAAAATTTAGCTGAGAAATTATGTCCAATAAAGATATTACTGTCGCCCTATTAGTGGGTGGTACTTCTCCTGAAAGAGAAGTTTCTAAAAATACCGGAAAGTCGATACTCAACGCATTGCAGGAGCTTGGATATAATGTCAAAGTGATTGATCCTGCTTTTGGTTTGAATCAACCCAAAGAGATAGAAATTTTTTTTGAAGAGAAAGATTATACTGAAAGATCAAATAGAAATTTTGTCGAAGCGATTAACTCTACAATGTTTGACGACGTGGATCTGGCATTTATTGCGCTACACGGAAAATGGGGAGAGGATGGTGTAATACAATCTCTTCTTGAACTACGCGGAATAAAATATACAGGATCAAAAGTTCTTGCCAGTTCTCTTGCCATGGATAAGTCTATGACAAAGATAATGTTCCAACATTTCGATGTATCTACACCTCGTTGGTTTGTGGTTGAAAAAAAAGAAAATGATTATGAACTGGTCAAAATGAAGATTAAAAATTTTTTCGGATATCCATGCGTCATCAAACCGAATGATGAGGGTTCTACAATCGGTTTGACCATCTGCCGCGGGGATATTGAAGTAGTAGAGGCAATTCAAAAAGCAAAAGAGTTTTCAAAAAAAGTGTTAGTTGAAGAATATATACCCGGGCACGAATTAACAGTTGCTGTTATTGATCAACAAGCGCTTCCTGTTCTCGAGATAAAACCCAAAACTGGTTTTTACGATTACGATAACAAATACACTTCCGGTAGAACAGATTATATTGTGCCTGCCGAAATTCCTGAAAAAATTGCAGAGCATCTGAAACATCAAGCGTTGTTGGCGTTTAACTCGGTGGGTTGCGAAAGTTACGCACGAATCGATTTCAGAGTTACCGAAGAATTTAAATCATATTGCCTGGAAGTGAACACTCTTCCGGGTATGACAAGCACTTCATTGGTTCCGAAGATGGCAAAAGCTGCGGGTATCAGTTTTGAGTCGCTCATTGATCGAATAATTAAACACGCTCTTTTATGAAAGCGATTAGCAATAAGCTGTTAGTACGAATTTTTATCATTGTGGTATTCTTAGTCGCCATTTCATTCTTGGTTTTTAATGAAAATGGTTTATTGAAATATTTGAAAATGAAAAATGAATTGAACCAGCTGAATGATCAAATATTAAAAGCTGAGGATCGTCTAAGATTGCTTACGGCTGAAATTGATTCGTTGAAAACAAGCAGGGCAAAAATTGAAAAAGTTGCCCGCGAAAAGTTCGACATGATGAAGAAGAATGAAAAAGTTTTCAAGATTGAAGAGAAATAAGGTAACTGGTGAAAGAAAAAATTAAATCTCCCGCCATTCCGCTTGCAGAAAGAAGCAGACCAAAAACACTTGATGAATTTCAAGGGCAGGAAAAGTTAGTAGGAACAGGAAAACCTCTCCGTACAATGATTGATTCCGACTCGCTCAGCTCAATTATTTTATGGGGACCACCCGGAACTGGAAAAACAACTTTAGCAAAAATTATTTCAGAGACTACAGATTCAGATTTCTATCAGATCAATGCGGTCTCCTCAGGAGTCAAAGACATAAGGCAAATAATTGAGCTTGCAAAACAAAATCTTGTGCATTTCAAACGTACAATTCTTTTTATTGATGAGATCCACCGCTTTAACAAAGCACAGCAGGATGCACTCTTGTCATCAGTCGAGAGCGGCGAAATTATATTGATTGGGGCTACAACAGAAAATCCCTCTTTCGAAGTTATACCTGCTTTGCGATCTCGCGTGCGTGTTTTCGTTCTGGAAGAATTATCAAAAAATGATCTTCAAAATATTCTGAATTATGTCTTAGAGAAGGATGAGTTTCTGAAGTCTCAAAAGATAAATTACATTGAGACAGAGTTTCTTCTTTTTGTCTCCGGGGGAGACGCAAGAATTCTTCTAAATATCCTGGAAGCCTGTGTCATACAGGAAATTGAAAAAGATGAAATTGCTATCACCAAAGAGGTGATTGAAAATGTAATTCAGCGGAAAAATATATTATATGATAAAGCGGGTGAAGAGCATTATAATATTATCTCCGCATTTATAAAAAGTCTTCGCGGATCAGACCCGGACGCGGCATTATACTGGATGGCTAGAATGCTGGAAGGAGGAGAGGA
>CAMTXU010000025.1:0-66156 GCA_947085815.1 uncultured Ignavibacteriota bacterium
CGGGTTTTTGTGAGCACGGGTGGGCTTCCCGCCTTTGGCGGGATAAACTTCTCGCCCACAAGATTTCCATATTTTCAATCGTATTAAAATGAAAAAACCCGATTAATTGACTAACCGGGTTTTTGTGAGCACGGGTGGGCTCGAACCACCGACCTTCACCTTAAAAGGGTGTTGCTCTACCACTGAGCTACGCGCCCCTACCATCAAAATTTGAGGCGTAAATATAATTCTCTAATCCCTAATTTCCAAAGCATGTGGTATGTGATTTCAATAATTATTTTTCTCGTCTATTTTATATATATTTACCCACAAGTAATTTTTACCATATATGAAAGATTCAAGAATACTTATTGCGGATGACGACGAAACTCTCTGCTACCTCCTAAAAGAGGAGTTAGTTAACGAAGGCTATTCTGTCGATGTTGTTTATGACGGCAAAGATGCCATCGAAAATTTGAAAAAAAGGTATTACGACGTTCTCCTTCTGGATCTCGAAATGAGGGAGATCCATGGAGAAAAAGTTTTAGCTTATGTCCGAGATAATCATCCGGCACTGCAGGTAATTGTATTAACTGCCAAATCCGATATTCGCACAGCAATTGACTGCCTTAAACAGGGAGCATATGACTTTATTACAAAGCCATATGAGTTCGGTCAGCTTTGTGTAACAATCGACCGCGCGTTAGAACACAAAGACCTGCTCATAAAAAATAAAATTCTTTCATCAAAAATTAGTCAAACACTGCCGAACTCGATTATTGGAGAAAGCGACAAAGTAAAAAATGTTCTTAAACTTGCCGAACGTGCCGCGAAATCGGAATCCAATATTTTACTTGAGGGCGAAACCGGCACAGGCAAAGAACTTTTTGCTGAATTTATTCATAAGAATTCCAACCGCGCAGATAAACCGTTTGTTGCGATAAATTGCGCCTCACTTCCGGATCAACTTATTGAGAGTGAACTCTTTGGATATGAAAAAGGTGCTTTCACAGACGCAAAGTCTTCCAAACAGGGACTTGTTGAAATTGCAAACGGCGGCTCATTATTTCTTGATGAGATCGGTGAACTTAGTTTAGCGCTTCAACCAAAACTTTTGCGGTTTCTCGAAAATGGAGAGTTTAGGAGGGTTGGCGGAATAACTAATCTCACTTCATCTGTTAGAGTAATCGGCGCCACAAATAAAAACTTGATGGAAGAAGCGGAGAAGAAAAATTTTAGACGCGATCTATTATTCCGGCTAAATGTAATTACTTTAACAATTCCGCCACTCCGCGAACGTAACGGCGATGTTCTACTTCTCTCCGAATATTTTTTACAGAAAAAGTCTCCCGTGCGTTCGGTAAAAAAACTTTCGCCGGAAGCTAAGAATGAATTGCAGAATTACAATTTTCCCGGTAATGTTAGAGAACTCGAACACATGATCGAAAGAGCAATTATCTTTTCTGAAAACGAAACAATTCATTTGAAAGATCTAAATGTGCCTACCGCCGACTTTGACTTTACTAACTTTGTACGGGATGACGGCACAATAATGACTATGGAAGAAGTTGAACGCATCCATATTAAAAAGGCGCTCGACCAGAATAATTGGAACCGCGAAAACTCTGCAAGAGCTCTCGATATCAGCCAAAAAACTCTTTATTCGAAAATTCTTAAGTATAATTTGAAATAGAATGAGCATCGATTCTTCCACAAAACATCTTGCGCACGATTTGAATAATATTTTTACCCGCATACTTAACGGTATTGATCTCCTAAAAAGAAAAGTTGGCGGCTCTTCAGAACTTTTTCCAATTCTAAATAATATTGAAGCCGGAACTTATCTTGCATCCGAGATAATCGGGGATAACTTCGGAGATAAATCTATAACCAAAAGCCAGAGGAGAATTAACCTCAACTCAATAATTTCTGATGTTGTTCGTTCATTCTCTTTCCAGCAAAAAGGGAGAATTGAATTTAAACTCTCTCTCGATCCTAATTTGAAATTGGTCTCCGGTAGTTATTCGGATTACTATAGGATAGTAGTGAATTTAATAACTAATGCGGTTGAGTCGATTGAAAAGTCGGGTACTGTTTCTCTCTCTACCGTCAATGTTGAAAACAAGACTAATATCGAATTTATAATTTCCGACAACGGATCAGGCATTGATGCAGAAACTATTCCACTTATTTTTAATGAGAACTTCTCCACAAAGAATAAAAAAAATGTTTCCGGAATCGGGTTATCGATTGTAAAACAAATTGTCGAAGAAAAATCGGGATTAATTTCCGTTTCCAGTGAAGCGGGCAAAGGGACTGAATTCAAAATTATTTTGAATGCCGCACCGCTATTGGACTTGCATTCAGCCGGAAACGGAAAGACAATCTTAGTTGCAGAAGATGAAGAAATTTTAAGAGAACTTCTTTCAGATCTTCTGCAATCCTATAATTATAATGTATTGACATCATCATCGGGTATTGAAGTTTTGGATCTATTAAAAATTAGAATGCCCGATCTATTAATCATCGACCGGAATATGCCGGAGATGGATGGAATTGAGTGTTTAAAGGAAATTTCGGTTCGTAGTTACAATATTCCGGTTATTCTCGCAACCGGCTCTCAAACGGAAGAGGGGATGATCAATTCAATAAAAATCGACAGAGTAATTAATAAGCCTTACAATTTTGAAGAATTGCTCTCGCTGGTTCACGAATTAATTGGGTAACTTATTTTCACCGCCGGATTTCAGATCAATTATATTAAGATCGTTAACGTACGGAGTAATTACAGGTTTTTTTATAGAGCCAAGTTTATCGAGTACGTTGATAATATCCTTAGCAGCGTTTTCGATGAATTCAATTCTTTTCAATATAACTTCCTGAGAGAACTCCGTTTTTGAAAGTTCACGTCTAATTGCCGCCGTAGAAAGATTAATTAAAGTAAGAGGTTGTTTGATTTCGTGATTGGCAGTTACAACTGTTGCGGCGTATGTTCTAATTTTTTCTATCTCCAGAAGAAGCTTATTAGAATCGCTAAACCGGAGCGCGGAATTGATGCGGGCTATAAGTTCTATTCTGTTAAAGGGTTTCTTAATATAATCGAACGCGCCCGCGAATAATCCTTCTTTAATATTGTCAGCCTCGGTCAAAGCCGTCAGAAGAATTATCGGAATTAGCTTTGTGGCTTGGTGGGCAGTCAATGTTTTACAGACATCAAACCCGGACATGTCGGGCATCATGATATCAAGCAGAATCAGATCCGGCTTCTCCTCAACTGCTTTTTGAATTCCTGTTTCACCTTGATATGCCTTAATAACTTCAAACCCTTCGCGCTCAAGTCTATCTTGCAACAGGAAAACATTATCGGGATAGTCATCTATAATTAATATCTTTTTCATCTCTATTTGCCGAGTTCTTTTTTCAAAAACTTATTCATCTTCGCAGCAAGAAATTGCGAATTGATCGGCTTTGTAACAAGATCATCAAAGCCATTATTCTCAATAATATTTTTGTTGTCGAGCATTGCGTAGGCGGTTAAAGCTATTACAGGAATCTTTGCAAATCGTTTTTCCGCACGGATTCGTTTGATAGTTTCGAAACCATCCATTTGGGGCATCATAATATCTAAAAATATTATTTCCGGCTCTACATGATTCAGCATCAGTAAACACTCCATGCCATTATGAGCAAAAATGGTATCACAACCCATCCCCTTTACAAATTCACCAATTGTGAATAACGCATCGTTGTCGTCATCTACTATTAGAACTGTAGGCTTAGCATTGCCCGCTTTTTGCAGATCCGTACCGGAATATTTAACTAATTCCGATTCGATCGGTTCTTGAATTAGATTAATTTTCTTATTCGTAATATAGTTGTCTATTTTCAATCGGTCGCGCAATACTTTTAATACATCGAGAGGATGGGCGTTGATTTTGAGTGTGATCTTCTTCATCTCGGAATTAAGCGAATTGATCTGTTCATTTGTAAATTCCTTAGGAAGAATTAATACATGCGGAATATTTTTTGTAAATCTGTTCTGAGAAAGCTCCATACTGAATTGAAATATCTCTGTGTGAAATGAATTAATATCGGTAAAGATTAACTGAGGTTTATCTTCCTGAATTTTTCTAACCGCTTCCTCAATTGATTTATATAAGGTCAATTCATAATTGGCGGCAAAACTATTTTTCATATTTTGATAAATAGAATCGTTTTTATCTACAAGCGCAATTTTTTGAACTTCCGTTTCATAGTATCTCTCAACTTTTTTGATGATCTCTTCGGATGCGACATTTGGATTTTCGAAAGTGATAAAATCAAACAGATGAGGCTCCCAGCCGACTTTATTTTCTTCGATTATCATTGTCAGGATTATCGGAATATCGCATGTAAGTTCGTTCTTCCGCAACTCTAATATTACCGACCAAACATTTTGATCGATAATAAACGGATCCAGAATAACCGCATCCGGTTTTTCATTTTCTGCTAAATGAACTCCATCAGAACTTTTTGATGTGGATAGAATTCTATAATTATAAGAAGCAAGATAATCGCCTATAAGTTTCATAGAATCCGGGCTAGCGCTGATTATTAAGATTTTTTTTACTTCTTGATCGGCTGTAACTTCATCGTTCAGAGTTAAGAATTGATGCACCGGAAAATCAAATATATCCAAAACGGAATCGGGTAATGAGAATGAGAATCTTGAGCCCTTGCCCAATTCACTTTGCAGCATCAAGACACCGCCTAACAGTTCAATATATTTTTTACAGATTGCCAGACCTAATCCCGCGCCGCCGTATTTTCTGGAAGTACTTCCGTCTACCTGCTGAAACTCCTTAAAAATATTTCGTTTATTCTCTTCAGAAACTCCAATTCCGGTATCAAAAACAGAAAATTCAATTTCTCTTGCATCATAAATTTTTACATCAAGTTGGATCGAACCATATTCCGTAAATTTCACCGCGTTAATTAGTAAGTTCATAAGAATTTGTTCGAGCTTTCGTTTATCTGTATTAATCAGAATATTTTTATCGTTTTGAACGTTAACGGCAAACTTGAGATTTTTTTCTGACGTCAGTTGCTCAATCGTTGGATAAAGTTCATCAAGTAGATCGCTGAGCAGGAAACTCTCTTTCTTGATTTCAATTTTACCGGACTCAAATTTCGAGAATTCGAGAATATTATTAATCAGACTGAGAAGTTTCTTTCCATTGCGGTGGACGATTCTTAAACGATCTTTTGTTTTTAAGGCTACAATAGAATCCTTCATTAATAATTCGGTTAGACCTAGAATTGAAATGAGCGGCGTCCGTAATTCATGAGACATGCTTGCAAGAAAATCTGATTTAACTTTAGTCAGCTCAACGGCTTTTATTCTCTGTTTTTCAAGTTCGTGAGCTTTCTCTTTTAATTGAGTATGCAATTCTTTAAGCTGTTCATTCTGCGTCACAATTTGTCGGTTTTGCCTCTGATACTCCTCATTCAATTTTTTTAATTCGTTAACAAAATTTTCAAGTTGTTCAAACGAGTTGGCATTAATTAATCCTACGGCAAGCTGCTCATGAATATTATTTATATATGTCAACACATTCCCGTTGGGTGCGGACTCCGAAGCAAGTTCCAAGACCGCAATAGTTTCTTTATTGTAAATGATGGGATAGATGGTCATATATTTTATTTTAATGGAAGCTATTCCCGTTTTAATCTCCGGGTAATTATCTTGGAAATGAAATTCAACTTTTTCTTTCTTTTCGATGGCGTTGCTGTATAAATCGGAATTCTGAGTTAGCTCAATAAATTTTTTACTAACGCCAAATGAAGAGATCAGCCGCAATGATTTTTGCTCAACAAAATAAAGCACTCCAAAAGTTAAGCCGGTGGATTTAATAATTTTAGAAAGCGCAGCATCGGAAATTTCCTTCATTGTCGGGTTCTGATTGATCAGTGTAATAAATTCCGAATATTCTTTTTCCGCTTTCTTATTTCTAACTAGTTCATCAAGCATCTTGTTAAATGTACCGCCCAGCATTCCAATTTCATCATTTGTAATTATTTCAACTCTATGATCGAGATTTCCTTTCCCGGTTATCTCCGCCGCTTCGGTGAGTAGGAAAATCTGCTTTCTCAGTTTTATTGTAAACCCAATTACAATTAAAAAAGTTATTGCGCTTCCCGCCAATATTATTAGAAACATAACATCACGTAAAGTGCTGCGGAATTCAACTCCTTCTTTGAAAATATTGAAAACAATAAAATTTATCTTACCGCCGGGTGTTAGAATCAGCCTTGGTATAAAGAGAGCAGCGGAAAAATCTTCATTCTCATATTCATTAGAATAAATATCAAAATTATTTTTGAATTTTAATTCTCTAGCAGCATTCATAACCTTCAAAAGATTAACTTGATTTTTGTCGGAGTTGGAAATTTCCACTTGAGAATCATTGATTACAAGTGCTACTTCGGCTTTTATTTTTTGGGAAATCCGGTCAAGAAATGTAGTTGAAATCTGATTTCCGTAATAAATCGTTTTGCCGTCTGGAAATTGCATGTATCGAAGAACAACATTAGGATTATCTGTAAAGAACTGACTGAATGAGGATGATCCTATATTAATGTAGGATTTGGTTTTGAGCTTCAGCTCTTTTCCGTTAATAAGAGAATCATTCACAAGCGTAAAACAAAAATCGAGCGCTGTCGAATCTAGGTTAATCTGGTTGAATCTATCAATGTGGGGGGCAATAACCTTAAAATCTTCATCGGTTTTATTTAACTCGCTTTGAAGTACAAATGCAAAATCGTTCACGGAATTGAGAATACTTTTTGACTGCTGTCTTTCTAATAAACGACCGACCAAAGAATAAAAAATAAAACTCGATGTAACCGAAATAAAAATAACGATCAGTAAAGTTATAATAATCAGACGGTATTTAAGTTTCATATCAAGTAGGATCTCCAGAATGAAAAAAAGGAAAGAAAAGTATTATAAAAGAAGCGCAGTAATTTCAACATCGAATGAAGTCGAAAAAGCATTTTTAAAAAATCAAAATTAGTTTATTGTTTTTTTATCCACTCTCCCTTAAATTATTTCTGCTCTTCCTTATTTTTCTTTGCTTGCTCTCGTAATTTTTGCATCTCATTTTGCTGGTTATCGATTGCTTTCTTCAATAGAATTTGCTCTTTTGGCTTAGCCATTCTTTCTTTTAATGAAGGAAGGATATCTGCTTTGATAAGTAAAATTATTTCTTTTTGAGAAAGTGTCTCCTGATCATACCCGAAAATATATCTCAGTCCAAAAAACCACCAGGGCAAATCCTTTAAGAACGGAATTCCTTTACGAACTATTGCCTCTTGATTCACAATCAATCCGCCAATCGCGGTCTCTTCGCCGTCAAGAAGTAGAACATTCGTAATAACTTCTGTTTTGGGTTTCTCCGTTGAAATAGACCCTATAACAACAGAGCTTCTTTCCATTCTTACTTTCAAAACCATGTAGTCTATACCGTCTCCTGTATAAACATTAGGAGTTACTTCTATTATTGTTCCGCTTTGATAAAACTTGTCAATCAAGTTTCCTGCAAAATCTCTCTCCTTGATTGAAAAATCAGACCCAACCTGAGTCTTACCCTGCTTACCATTGACTGTGCTAATAATCGGGCGGGAAATTATTTTACCAAGATTTTCATCTTCAAAAAACTTAAACAAAGCAGAAGCAGATCCATCCCAAGGACCTAAGTTAAAAGTGGTTTTGCTATTTAGATTAAAGCTAGGCGGTGTTTGAGTTGTACCGGTGGTTGTGCTGGAAGATTGATCTTGACTCGATACTAAACTTCCGCCAATACTTATTCCTTTCTGTTTTAAGAGGAATTCCCAATTAACTCCCTTCTCCCTCATCTCGGCAATATTTGCCTCAAACATAACGGCAGAAATTCTAACTTCTCTTTCATCTATCGAAACAAAACTGTCGTCCGCTTTTCCAAGAGCTTCTTCCTTTTTCTTTACAATGACTGTCGATTCAGTTTCCTCAACAATCAGATTATTGTATTGCGCAATTATGAAGAGAGCTTTTTTATAGGGCCATTTAACTATCTCTACTCCTATTGGAGAAGACAGACTTACAGTAGAAACTATTTTTTTGCCGGAAACACTTTCGCTAACCTTGCTAAGCACTTGAATTGCCTGATCGAAGGTAATGGTCTCCGATAACGAAACCAGTTCTTCGGGGTTTACCGCGCCCTTTAATTTATTTTTAATATCAATTTGCGCGTTAACAATTAATGTTAACCCGAATAGAATCAAAATTGTAATTAGTTTTTTCATTTTACTTACTCGGTTTTTTTTCTTTTTCGAGTTTCAAAGTGATATTCTCTATAATGCCGCCCTTGTTAAGCACAAAATTCACTTCGTTGTTCTGATAATTAATGTTTGTTAGATATCCTAAATAAACTTTATCTCCTTCCCACAACAAATAAGTGTTTCCGCTTGTATCAACTAAGAAAGCTCCGTCGGGAATCAAAGCTAACAATTGAGCAGATTGAACATCCAAAAGTTTATCGTTATTCGGCGGAATCTCGTTGCGTATCAGCGGATAGAAGAAATCATACGCCGGGTTTGGAATAATTGCATTTTCTTTTAAGCTACTAACATAAAATCTGTTGTCGGAGGAATAATAGACTGAGGCTTTGAATCTAAAACTAACCAAATAGTGGGGAGTTCCATCGGCATCCACTTTAATATTATTGGTCAATTCTACTTCCTCAATTTTTTTGAGCTGTTTACTTTCTTCTATAGCATAAATTAATTTTATCAGATCGTTGAACTCCGCAATGCCGTCTAACGTGTAGTGAAAAATATTAAAATTAGTTCCGGATTCTACTTCTGCATATTCAATATTAACATAAGAATGAGAAGAGAAACCATAGCTGACCTGATTAACAAAATTAAAAAACGATGCTTGGGACAGATCGAAAGGAATGTTGTATTTTCTATTTGCTAAAATTGAATCGAGTTCGGTAACGCGTTTCTTAAGCAAAGCTAATTGTTGATTCAGAGATTCGGTATCAAGCTGATAAAGTTTAAGATCCTTTATTTTTTTTTGTCTATCGCTAATTTTCGCCTTTTGATAAACAAAATTATAGAAGGCACTTCCGAGCACAATGGCAATAAAAATAATTAAGATGATGATTGTATTTTTTACTTTACTGCTCATTTAGTCTTCAGCGTATCGTTTTGCAATCTAAGATTTAACGTATAAGAGAAAGCACTCTTTTCTCTTAACGGTTCATAGTTAATATTTTTCAGAAGCGAAGCCTTGTTCATTTCGGCAAATTCGGTTAGTACGCTTCGTGAAAGAGAAAATCCGCTGAGTTTTATTTCATCTTTGCTTATAGGCTCTAACTTGCTCACCCAGAAGTTTCTTCTTGTTTCTGCAAAATCTGAAATTCTGCCAAGCGATTTATTCCATAAACCGGATCCAAAGCTCGCGTCATCAATAATTTTTTGTGTAGCGTCAAAACTGTTTATACGTGTATCAAGGGGTGTTATCTCATCAACTAACGCTTGGTTTTGGATCTGCCGCTGGTTAAGACGGTCGATTTCAAAATCCAGCTCTTTAATCTCTCGCAAATTAGAAAGAGTCTTAAAGGTTAAGAAAAAGGCAGCACCGAATAAAAACGGCATAAGCGCATAGCTATGCCATCCGAATTGGAAAAATTTTTGATTTTCTTGAATATACTTCGGTAAAAAATTTACTCCTATATGAACTTTCTCTAATTCATCGAAATAATCAATTCCGGTAGAAATTGGAATGGCGTACAGAGCAAGATTTTTTTGATCTTCTTCTGCAAGCTCGCTTATGTCAAAATTTTCGAATTTTAATTCCGATACATTCGCTTCAGGGAATGTTCCGTAAAAAGAGAGGATCAAATTTTCCGATCTATCTTCTCCGCATAAAATAATGTTATCAAGTTTAGGAATGCCGCCGTTTTCCATTTCGAGAAGGATCTTGGAGAAATAGACATCGTAAGTGTGAAGATTCTTTGTGCCTATGTCCAGAGGAGAACCTATATGTTTGAGTTTTTGTCCTTCAAGAAAAATGAGCTTGCTATACTCCTTACCTATATAAACGATAAGTGAATTATCTTCCGGAAAAAACTTTGTGGATCTTGAAATAAAGTAAGCGAGAGAAAGTTCCGCCGTTTTAATTGTAGGAATTTTTAAGTAACGGCGTTTATTATAATTTGCCAGTTGATTTATTAAATGAACACATGGAATATCTCCCTCTATAAACACTCCCATCGTTGATTTTTCATTTGAATCAGTCACATCAATCATATCTTCCGTAACAAAAATTCCTTTTGTTGTTTGAAGATCTTTAATGATCGCCTGAATTAATTTCTTCTTGGGTAAGTCCTTGGATCCATCATATGAATGATAATTTACTATCGGTTCGGTAACGATCGGAATGAAGTGCATATTTCGAAGTTTAAAACCATCGAGAGTCGAATTAAGTACTGCAACATCTGACCTGTCCTCTTGTATTGAATCAACAGTACTTACAGAATCAAGATTATCGAAAGAAAGGCTCTCATCCATTTCCTTCGCTTCCAATTCGACCATAACTCCTTGCTTGGAAGAAGATTGAAGTGAGCGGGAAACGGTTAAAGATGAAACACGATGAACCTTTACCCCGTTTCTATCTTTGGATAGGACAGCAAGCTTGGCATCAGTTCCCTCACAGTATATACAGGCAACTTGTTTCAACTTATCCTTTTATCAATTGCAAAATTCTTGTTTTATTATTTGCATAAGCAACAGCATTTTCTTTCGATATTTTCCTCTCAGAAAATAATCTGAGCAAATCTTGTTCCATCGTAATCATGCCCTGATGAGCCCCCTGGTTAATCATCATGTAAATCTCACTTGTATTATCGTTCTTTATTGCCGCTTTTACAGAGGGGGTTACAATTAAAACTTCTTTTGCCAGGACTCTCTTGCCATCCAAACTTGGCACCAATTTCTGAGATACGACCGAAATTAGTACATCTGCTAACCTATTCCTCACTCTTTCCTGCTCGGTTGGGTGAATTTCGGCAACTATTCTATCAATTGATTCTGTTGCAGAAGAAGTATGGAGAGTTGAAAATACTTTGTGCCCGGTATCTGTAACTTCAAGAGCGGATAAGATTGTATCCGGATCCCGCATCTCTCCAATTACAATTATATCTGGATCTTGACGCAGCGCTTGGGTTACTCCGTCTTTAAATGAAGTTACATCTCGTCCCACCTCTCGGTGTTTGATAATTGATGCTCGAGATTTATGAACGTACTCAACCGGAGAGGCGATAATAACTATATGACACGGATCCGAATCATTATGATAATCGATGATTGCATCGAGTGTGGCTGATTTTCCGGATCCTGTAATTCCCGTTATTAATGATAAACCAAACTTGATATAATTATGACTCATCATCTTTACGGCGAAGGGATGAAACTCTAGCGATTCGATTGGGCGGATTCTTGCCTGAATTGCACGCATATTCAATGCGACACTATCAAGATCAAAATATGCGTCCGCACGAAAACGAACTATTGCCTGAACCTTATCGTAATGAAATGAATAGCTGAAATCCAGATTCCGGTCTAATAACAACATCTCCGTTTGTGTCTTGCTTAATAAGGAAACGATTAGTGTCGTTGATTCATCTTCGGTAAACCGAGGCAAATCATTAACACGTTCTTTCTTTCCAAAAATTCTCATCCATATATATGACTGTGCTCCAAATCCTCCAATCTCAACATCGGAAGCTTGACGCTCAATCATAATTCCGAGAATCTGATTTATCAATTGAATGAGGAGTAATTTCTCTTCAACATTAATCTGATTGAAATGCTCGATGATATAGTTAACTCGTTCTGTACCTAAAACAGTGGATGGTATTTTGGAAACGAAATTTGAAAGGACTTGTTTTGCTTCAGCTACCATCAGGAATAACCGCTTTATTGAATGATTAGCAAGGTATAAATTACCTCGTATAAATATAATAAAGAATATCCAATTAGTCTTCCATTGTTGCGCCAATTACTTCTTGAATAGAAGTTAACCCTAATTTAACTTTCTCAAAACCGGAATCGCGCAGACTGTTAGTTCCATCTTTTCTTGCTTGCACTCGAATTGCCTCTTCGTCAACTTCTTCTCCCGACTTAACAATTGTCCTTCTAATTTCTTTTGTGAAATAAAGAGCTTCATGTATCGCCATTCTTCCTTTATAGCCAGAATGATTACATTTTTCACAACCGACTGCTTCAAAAATTTCATGACCAACCCAATCCTTAATATCCAGCCCAGATGGTAAAATGTGCTCTTCAATATTTAGAATTTTCCTTTTACAGTTCTCGCAAAGTTTTCTGATGAGGCGCTGAGCAACTATAATATTAATGGCGTACGCAATTAAAAAAGGTTCAACACCCATTTTAAATAAACGCGCTACAGCGCTGGGTGCGTCGTTTGTGTGAAGTGTAGAAAATGTTAAGTGCCCTGTATTGGCAAGCTTGATTGCAGTCTCGGCTGTTTCTTTATCGCGCATCTCACCAACAAGAACAATATCCGGGTCGTGACGCAATATTGCTCTTATAGCCTGCTCAAAATTCATTTTATGTCCAATCTTCAATTGGCGAGCGCCCTCAATTACATATTCAACGGGATCTTCCACAGTGAGGACATTTTTTGAGGGATTGATTACCTGGTACAATGCCGCAATAAGAGTTGTAGATTTACCGCTACCTGTAGGACCTGTTAATATTATCATTCCTTGTGGCTGGCTGATAGCTTTTACAAATGCGGTGTTTGCATAACCGGTGAGACCAAGTTTACCTAGATCACGAATTACTTTTCTATCATCAAGAATTCTTATTACAATACTTTCAAATTTATTTTTTAATTCTGTTCCAACAGTTGGTAAAACCGAAACTCTGTAACGAATTATGTGTCCGTCTATCTCTCGCTGAATAAATCCATCTTGAGCCCGTTCACGTTCAAAACGATCGAGACCTTTAGACCTATCCTTTACAACTGCCATTACTGCTTCCGGCAAAGTTCCTTCTTGAGTATGCCACAGCATTAGTTTACCATCAAGTCGAAAATGAATTTCAGTTTTATTACCGGATTTTGGTATTAAGTGAATATCGCTAACGCCTTTCCGGGTTCCCTCAACAAGCGCTGCTTCTATCAGATTAATAAGAGCACTTTTATTGATTTCCGCATCAAGTTCCTCCTCGTCCACAGTGGCTTCATCTTGCGCAACTTGTATCTCTTCTCCCGCCTCTTGAATCATTTTCAAATATTCGTTTTCTGTAGGCGCAAGGAGCGCAACAAGTTTATCGTAATCTTTTTTCCGGAGATAGTTTATTTCGTATTTCTTTACGTTGAGTGTGTATGCAACTTTTGCAAGATTCCTATCAGTAGGGTCAACTGCAGCAAGAACTAATTTGTCTTTTATCCTCTCATCAAACTTAAAAGGAATTACACGGTGGGTGATCATCATTTGTTTGACATCATCACCTTGACGAGTCATTAAATTTTTAATCTCTGAAATACGCTCATCGGATAATTCTTCCGGGTGGACATTCAATTCCTTAAATGCGTAAAGGAGGGCAACTTCTCTAAAAATAATGTCGTGATCGAATTTAAACTCATCAACTAAAATCTGAGCAAGATTTCTCTTCAGTTTTGTTTGATCTGCTTCTTTAATTTTAAGCGATTGTTCTAAAATCTTGTGATCAATAATACCCTTTTTGAGGAGTAAGTAACCTATCTTATCGGTCATTTCGAGCTGGGTTTCAATCATTTATAATTTTCCTTCAGACTTTTCTATTTCATTGTTGGTGATTTTGGACTAATTGTAGCCGTCTCGGCAGATACTAAAGTTAATCCAATCATTACTACCATAATAACCATAGCAATTCCTACTTGTATCATTTCAATTACATTTTTTAGTCTGAACACTGTTTCGCTTTCATAATAATTTGCAAGCTGAAAAGCGGTGTTCTTGATTGTTCCCGTTTCTTCGCCGGAGTGAAATCTTGATAACGCAGTTTCCGTAAAAATGCCGGACGCTTCGAAAGATTCTGTTATTCCGACACCTTTTTTAATCATGAGAGGGATTGCAATATTTTTTATTTGCTGTTCAAAATAAACATTTCCCGTAGCCTCAGCGGCAATGCGGATTGGTTCAATGCTTTCGGCTGAACCGCTGTATAAAGTATAAAACACACGGCAAAAAACTTCTATTAATGTCTTATGAATCAGAGAACCCATTATAGGCATCTTTAGCATGTACCTATCAATCATCAATCTGCCTGCTTTAGTTTTGCCAAATCTCCAAAGGGCAATTGGCGGAGCGATACACACAAGCGCGACGAGAAAACTATTATTCATCAAAAAATTACTTATACCTAAGGTTCCGGCGGTTAATGGCGGAAGAGGAATATTAAATTTTACAAAAAGTTTTGCCGTTTCAGGAAAAATGTACCCTACATAAAAAAGTACTGCTAAGAAAAGTACAAATAAAGTTACCATCGGAGTAATAAGAGCACTTCGTAAATTTTTCTTGAACTCCTGCTGTCTTTCTAAAAACTTTGCTGTAGCTTTATAAATTTCTGCCATATTACCGCTCTTCGATGCTAATCCTAACATATAAGCGGTAAATTTTCCAAAGACAGATTGGTATCGTAAAAAAGTGATTTCGCTATCAGCCCCTTTTTTTAGCTCATTATTAATCTGCTTTAAAGTTTCTTTAAGAGTTTTATTCTGAATGTCGTTAATCAACAATGTTAAAATTTCGCTATAAGGAAGTTTCTGCTCAAGCAACTCAGCACTGATTTTTACAAATGAGACAATATCTTGTGTAGGAGGATTAAAGCTAAATTCAATAAGTTTTCTATTGACAGATATAACTTCATATCCAAGTTTTCGAAGAGCGTTTACAACTTCATCCTTTGTATAAGCTCTTTGCTCTCCATGAATTGGTTTTTCTCTGCCGCGTTTTATTTTATATAGATAAGCAACTTTTTTTTCAATTTTTTGAATTTTGAGCTGATTCTTTTCTGCCAACTTATAAATTTTTTTCTTAGCTTCTCCAAAGGTCGGCTCGCTGAGGGTCCCGTTTATTAATTGACCATTTGATTTTTGCGCGATAAATCTGACTTCAATCATATAGAATGTCTCTTAGTTAAACAAAAAGCCGAAAGAACAGCGTTCCTTCGGCTTTCAATTTAAGAAAAATTCCATCAAAAATTAATTATTAATGGTCGTTGAGGTAATTGAATTTGGTCCGACTACCATTGTTACTTTTACAACTGTAGCACCGTCATTACCATTTTCTGTACCAACACCGACAAGAGTTACTGTTTGTGCAGCTATTGTAGGTGTTACTGCAGCGCTCATATTTGCCGTTGGTGATAAACTTGCCGGAACCGTCCATCCGGTAAATGTATTACCGCCGCCGCCAAGAGCTGTTGGTTTTCTATAGTATTGTTGCGCCATAGCAGCAATGTTTGTTAAATCAGCAATAACTGCATCACGATTTGATTGCGATGCACTAGCTGTGAATACATTGATACCTACTACAACAGCGATACCGACAATGATAACGCCAAGAACGATAAGTAATAATTGTTGTTGACCCATTTTTGTAACTCCTTCTAGTTTGTTTATAAATGTTAATTAGATGTTAGAATATATCTCCGAAAAAAAACTGGTTGTTTCCGAAACAAATTAACTCCTTCAATTTACTTTAATCTCCGCCGGTAACGTTTTCCTCAACTATTTCTTTCAATTTTAATGCCGAATGTATTACTTCTCAAATAATTATTGGCGTTATACTCTATAGACAATGTTACCTAATTATAGTTGTTGTGAATGAAGTTGCGGTTACATTTATCTGCACTGTAACAGAATCGTTATTAGTAACAACCTCATTGCCAACTCCTGTAATGACTACATTATCAGAGGCAACGAGAGCCGTAAAATGACCATTGGCAGTAGTAGATAATTCACTGGGTATAGCCCAACCAGAAAATGTTCTTGAGCCGCCGCCCATAGAACTTGGTCTCATATAATATTGCTGGGCAAGAGATGCAAGATTCATTAATTCGTTCGTAACATTATTGCGCTTTGTTTCAATGGCGTTAGCTCTAAAAAGACCGATGCCGACAAAAATTGCAATTCCTACAATCACAATACCCAATAGAATTAAAAGTAATTGCTGCTGGCCCACTTAGATCTCCATGGGATTTTGCAATCGGTAATTATTTCCGTTCAACTTACACTCTATTCTATTAATGTAAATTTTAATATATCAATTATTAAACCAACTTTTGATTATGCAAAAATTGCTTTTTATCTGGAAAAAATATAGAAAATGGAATGATTAATAGAAAGGAAAATCTACAATAGTAATTCTAGATTTATTTGATCGGTAAAATCTACATGTAAGAATGGGTGAAATCTAATTCACCCATTTTCTATTTTACTCTTAAATGAAGTTCGGTAAGCTGTGCATCATCCACGCGTGATGGAGCCTCATCCATCAAAGAAAGACCGCTTGACGTCTTCGGAAAAGCAATGACATCTCTAATAGATGATTTTCCTGCGAACAACATTGCTAATCGATCAAAACCAAAGGCAATTCCACCATGAGGCGGTGCGCCATATTTGAAGGCTCCCATCAGAAATCCAAATTTTTCCTCCGCTTCTTCATCACTAATACCAAGTGCCTTAAACATCTTCGATTGTAAAGCCGAGTCATGAATACGAATACTGCCCCCAGCAATCTCATTCCCATTCAGCACTAAATCATAAGCGCGTGCTTTAACTTTTGTAGGGTCTGTATCCATTAAAGAGATATCCTCTATGCGCGGTGATGTGAAAGGATGGTGCATCGCGTATAAACGTTTAGTCTCATCATCCCACTCGAACAGCGGAAAATCGGTAACCCACAAAAGAGATGGTTTAGCCTCGGGCAAAATAAGATTCATTCTCTTTGCCATCTCTAAACGCAGTGAACCCATTAACAAAAGTGTTTTTATTTTCGGACCTGTAAGGATAAACAGCAAATCTCCTTCTTCAGCGTTCATTTTATTAATTAAATTTTGTTTTTCTTCATCAGATAAAAATTTTGCAATTGGTGCTTCAAGTTCATTTTCTTTTACGCGCATCCAAATTAATCCGCCGGCACCAAGTTTTTTCACAAAGTCTGTTAGAACGTCAAGCTGGTTTCTTGTATAATCACCGCACCCTTTTGCGAGTAACCCGGTAACTATTCCATTAGTTGCTATTGAATCTTTGAAAACGCGAAACTCAGATTTTGAGAAGACGTCATTCAGTGTTACCATTTCTAGTGCAAACCTTAGATCAGGCTTATCACTGCCGTATTTTTCCATTGCCTTATCAAAACTTAATCTGAGCAGAGGAGTAGTGATTTCATAATTAAGAATATTTTTGAAAAATTCTTTCATCAGACCTTCGACAATTTCAAAAATATCTTCAACATCAACAAACGACATCTCAACATCAATCTGTGTAAATTCATATTGCCTGTCCGAGCGCAAGTCCTCATCTCTAAAACATTTCACAATCTGAAAATAACGGTCGAGTCCCGCCACCATTAATAACTGTTTGTAGGTCTGAGGTGATTGGGGCAGTGCATAAAATTTTCCTTTGTGCATACGACTTGGCACTAAAAAATCACGTGCCCCTTCAGGGGTGCTTTTCATTAAGATGGGAGTTTCAACTTCAACAAAATTATTCGCGTCAAAATATTTTCTGGTGATTTGATACATCTTATGACGCAGCAAAAGATTTTTTTGCATCTCATTTCTACGCAAATCAAGGTAACGGTATTTCAGACGTAAATCTTCGTGCGCATCTATACCGTCTTCGATTG
Source organism: uncultured Ignavibacteriota bacterium (assembly GCA_947085815.1). Taxonomy (GTDB): domain Bacteria; phylum Bacteroidota; class Ignavibacteria; order Ignavibacteriales; family Melioribacteraceae; genus Fen-1258. Next base: position 17,928 of record CAMTXU010000025.1, read on the forward strand.
GGAAAGGGGGAGTTTCTGCCTGATTCAGAATTATTAATCGATCCGCCATCACATCTATTTGACCGGTTGATAGTTCTGAATTTTCGGTGCCTTCAGGACGTTTTCTAACTTTTCCCTCTATTGAAATCACATACTCGCTTCTTAATTTTTTCCCTTGTTCATGCGATTCTGAATTATAATGAGGTTCAAAAACAATTTGAGTAATACCATGACGATCCCGCAGCTCTATAAAAATTACACCGCCAAGATCCCTGCGTATTGCTACCCAGCCGTTCAAAATTACATTCTGACCAATGTGAATCTCTCTTAATTCTCCGCAAGTATGAGTTCTTTTATTAAACTTCATAAACCGATTTTCGCTCCACACTTAAATTAGGCGCAAAGATAAACATTTAAGAGGGGCTATTCAAATTAAGCTAATAGAAGTTAAGGGTATCTCTAAAAACTATTTTTTAAAAATCGAGGATAAAACTGATTTTCACAGATGAGTTCACTCTAATAAGGTCAATTTGTCATTCTGATGAAGCGAAGCAACTGAAGAATCTATTGATTTCATAATAAAAATTGAGATTCTTCCCCCGATAAATCGGGGCTCAGAATGACACCTAACATTATTTAGACTTTTTAGAGTTGACTCACAGATTATTATTGAAGTTATTAGAGATGCCCTTTAATATTCATTTGGTCAATACCATCTTCCTAACACTAACATAATCTCCCGCATAAAGAAGATAAAAATAAATTCCGCTTGAGAGAGTATTTTTAGCCTCAAATTTTACTTCGTATATGTTTGGTGATTGGCGTTCATTTACAATTGTAGCAGTCTCTCTTCCAAGTGCATCATAAACAATAAGTCTCACGTAAGATTCTTGTTTGATGCTGTATTTTATTTTTGTGGAGGGGTTGAATGGATTTGGATAATTTTGAGATAAGTTATAACTAGTCGGCAACGTTAGTTGATCGGATTGTAGCGTTTGAATACCGGCATAATATGCCAGCGTTCCGATAGAAACTTTTACGCATTTTTCATAAAACATTTTATTAATGAGAGAAATATTATCCGAAAGTTGATGGTAGAAAGAGTTAAAATCTCTTATTCCGTTCACTATAGTATAGTTTTCAATTAGCAAGATAGCTGAATAATTAAAATTCCAGAACGAGGAGTGATCACTCGCTGTAGTACCGGGGTTGATTGTAACAAGTTGAAGTCCAATTCCATAATCCGAATTAATCTTGATTATATTATTCACAATTTGATTTGAATTGTTGATATTTCTCCAATGAATCTCAGCTAAATAATCGTAGTTGCTGTCCCATCCAATCATGTCCATATTAATGACTGCAATTATACTATCTTTCTTTGAACTTGCTTGTTGGGCATAATGTGCACTTCCTTTTAAACCTATTTCTTCGTTATCCCACAAGGCATAGATAATTGTATAATCTGTGTTGTACTGAGAAAGAATTCTAGCGGCTTCTAAAACAGCCGAGGTTCCGCTGCCGTTATCATCAGCCCCCGGTGCAGGACCCTGTGAAGGCATATCGTCAAAATGGGCGCAGATTATTATTTGCTTATTAGGAAATCTGTTACCTCTCTGAATCGCTATAACATTTCCGCCGCCGCCATCAAAATATTGCATAGAAGCTGTTGGCACATACTTCCTTAATCGATTTAATAAATATTCTTCCGCAATTATATTTCCATAATTAGTTGAATGACGGGAAGTAATAAATTGTGAGCCACTTGAGACTATCACCGCTTTCTCACCGGTTAGATAGCTTAAATTTTCGTAAAGTGAATCTATACTGACCTTATTAATGACCGCATTTATTTTAGAATCGGTCTGTGCAAAATTAAATTGGTCCTGTATGAAGAGGGCTGCAAATAAAATATAGAGATATTTCCTCATTAATACTTTCCTCTATTGTCCATTGCAAATTTAGAAAAGATATAGATCAACACAAGGTAATTATAGGGCTCAAGATTATAATTGCGTTTTAGATTCGACAACCTTATATTTTCAGCCAATAATTAAAATATTCCTTAATTAATTAGTTAATTTATGGTTGACGACTTAGATATTACAATTCTCAAAAAACTTCAAGAGAACGGAAGAACCAAACGAAACGAGCTTGCAGAGGCAATTGGGTTATCAACACCCTCCTTGAGTGAGCGATTAAAAAAACTCGAAGAACATGGCGTAATTGAAGGCTACTTTGCAAAAGTTAACCGGCATTCATTCGGTTACGATATGATGGCTTTTGTTTCTGTAATAATGGACTCCTCAAAAAATTATGAAAAATTTACCGAATACGTAAAAAAAACACCGGAAATTTTAGAGTGCCACTCAATTCTTGGAGAAGGGTCTCACATACTTAAAGTTGTTGTGAGGGAAACCAAAGAACTGGAAACTCTGCTTAGTAAAATTCAATCTTGGTCGGGAGTTACAAGAACAATTACAAGTTTTGTCTTATCATCTATTAAAGAGACCACAAGTTTAAATTTACAATCAAGAAAGGAAAAATAATGGCGAAAGCATCTTCACCTATACAAAATGTTCTTGCCTTCATAAAGGCAAATAAAATTCAATTCATCGATTTTAAATTCATGGATTTTCCCGGGCAGTGGCAGCATTTTACAGTACCCGTAAGCCAGTTTAACGAAGGTTCATTTGAAGATGGATATGGATTTGATGGGTCATCTATCCGGGGATGGAAAGCTATCAACGAAAGTGATATGCTAATTATTCCTGACCCAAATACAATGTTCTTGGATCCGTTCGTAAAAGCACCAACTATCTCGCTCATATGTGACGTATTTGAACCGGCGACGAGAGAAAAATATTCTCGATGCCCAAGAAATATTGCTCAAAAAGCAGAGGCATATTTAAAATCAACCGGAATTGCAGATACCGCTTATTTCGGTCCTGAAGCAGAATTTTTTGTATTTGATGATGTTCGTTTCGATTCAGGTCCTAATTTCTCTTTCTATTCTGTTGATTCAGTTGAAGGAAAGTGGAATAGCGGTCGTGAAGAAAATCCAAATCTTGGATACAAACCACGATTCAAAGAAGGATACTTCCCTGTTCCTCCAACTGATCAGTTAATGGATCTTCGTAATGAAATGGTTTTGAATCTGGAAAATCTCGGTATTGAAGTTGAGGCACAACATCATGAAGTTGCGAGCGGCGGTCAATGTGAAATAGATATGAAATTTAAGCCTCTTTTAAGAGCCGCCGATCAGTTACTAATGTTTAAATATGTTGTCAAGAATACCGCGAAACAAAACGGTAAAACTGTAACATATATGCCAAAACCAATTTATGGAGATAACGGAAGCGGAATGCACGTCCACACTAGTTTTTGGTTAAAAGGTAAACCGCTTTTTGCCGGCGGAGGCTATGCGGGATTGAGTGAAATGGCTTTGTATTTTATCGGCGGTCTTTTGAAACACGCTCCCGCTCTTTTGGCAATAACAAACCCAACTACTAATTCCTACAAACGTTTAGTGCCAGGATATGAAGCGCCGGTTAATCTTGCATATTCATCTAATAACAGAAGTGCATCAATTCGTATTCCTTTTGCGAATTCACCAAAAGCCAAACGTGTTGAGTTCCGTTGCCCCGACCCTGCGGCTAATCCTTATTTAGCATTCTCTGCAATAATGATGGCTGGCATTGATGGAATTCAAAATAGAATTGACCCGGGTGAACCGTTAGATAAAGACATTTATGATCTCTCTCCGGAAGAATTGAAGGATGTGCCGTCAACTCCAGAATCACTTGGGCATGCGTTAAAAGCATTAGCCGCGGATCATGAATTTTTATTGAAGGGCAATGTGTTTACTGAAGATGTAATCAATACATGGATTCTGTACAAAACTGATAAAGAAATCAAACCGGCAGCTTTGCGCCCCACAGCATTCGAGTTTGAGCAATATTTTGATGTATAATTTTCACTTCCCTTTCCCAATTATTAATGAAAAACGGCTCTATGCCGTTTTTCATTTTATTCTTACTGACGATTCCTTCCTTCTTCAATATAATTTCTATTATGATAATATTTTTATCATCTGATAACTCCTTTATTTAGAATACTCATTTAAAGGGATAATGCTTTTACAAATCACTTGTTTTGGCGATTGATAACTTCTCGCCACCGACATAGTTTTATTCCAGTGATTTAGATGCGGTGATTACTCAATTTTTTTTGACACTGATTTAATAATTACAGCATCAATTATTATAAATTCTGGAGTATCAAATGGAATACATACTACAAACACTAAGAGCAATATTCTTTCTAATATTAGCAGGACTTTCTCTTGTAACGGCTCAACAAGCGAACACATTAGTTACTGCTGCAGATAAATTGAGCCGACAAGACACGCTGATATCTACTTATGAAATGCCTCAGATAGAAGTCATCGGTCGAAAACCGGGATTATTGAACAGGGTTCCGGGTTCCGCAAAAATTATAAGCAGGCAAGAGCTGGCAAAAATTGATGCTTTGAGCGGTAACGAAGTTTTCCGCCAAATCACTGGTCTCTATCCTGTTGACGAAGAGGGAGCCGGTCTTCGACTCAATCTTGGTGTACGCGGCTTGGAGCCGGATCGAAGCCGAACAGTTTTAATGCTTGAAGATGGCGTTCCAGTTTCTTTAGCTCCGTACGGCGAGCCGGAAATGTATTACACTCCACCTATTGATCGGATGGCTGGTCTGGAAGTGCTCAAAGGGAGCGGTTCAATTTTGTTCGGTCCTCAGACCATTGGCGGCGTCATTAACTTCATTACTGCCGATCCGCCTTCAGTTCCGACAGGCAGCATAAAGCTGCGCGGTGGTTATAACGGATTCTTCACTACTCTTGCAAAATACGGAGCAACATTCGGCAATGTTGGCGCGCAGTTTAATTATCTGCGGCGGCAGGCAGATAATATTGGAACGGCAACATATCGCATCAACGATCTTTCCGCAAAATTCAAACTGGCGCTCGGCTTAAAATCCATTATAGGGTTTAAGGTTGGAGCGTATGACGAAATCTCGAACTCTACATACGTTGGACTTACACAGACAATGTACGAGCAGGGCGAATATTTCACGCGCATCGCTCCTAATGATCAACTCATCGTGCGCCGGTTCTCAGCCAGCGCAACGCACGATCTTTTCATCACACCTACTACCTTTCTCCGAACAACAGTATTTGGTTACACCACTTCGCGCAATTGGCGCCGTCAGGATTTTGGACGTACAAGCAGCGTTTCCAACAAAACAGGAGTAGTATTCGGAGACCCTGATGTTCCTGGCGGAGCGATCTATATGAGAAACAGCACCGGTAATCGAAATCGTCAGTTTGAAGTTGCAGGCATCGAGCCTCGATTGACAACCACATACAAGCTTGGAGAATATAAGAATGAACTTGATTTGGGAGTTCGCTTTCTCTATGAGCGAGCGTTCGAACAATACGTCATCGGTACAAAGTTTAACTCAAGTTCCGGCAATCTTCGTGACGATGAGATCAGAACTGGATACGCAAGAAGCGCCTTTGTTCAAAATCGGTTTTTCGTAAAAGATAAACTAATTATCAGCCCGGGCGTACGCTTTGAATCGTTTTCCTACGAGCGAAATATTATGAGAGGGCAGTTTAAAATAAACAATGCGGCAGCGGTGCGCGACACAAGCATAATTGCAGCAAACACAATCACAGAATTAATTCCTGGTTTAGGTATAAATTATCAGCTTGCCGAAGAGAGTTCGGTCTTTGCCGGAGTTCATCGCGGGTTTGCACCGCCGCGCGTTAAGGATGCTATTACAAGCGACGGCACAGCGCTTCAACTCGATGCCGAGTTGAGTTGGAATTACGAAGTCGGCGCGCGCTACACCGCAATCAACGGATTTTCGTTTGAAGTAACCGGGTTCTTGCTCGATTTCTCTAATCAAATTATTCCTGTTTCTCAATCTTCGGGCAGTGCAGGAACAGGTCTTATCAACGGGGGACGCAGCAAGCATATTGGCATCGAGGCGGGTGTTACTATTGACGCAGGCAGACTGTTTGAATCGCTGTGTTCTTTTAGTCTTACCACAAACGCTACCTACGTCAAGGCAACGTATAACGCAGATCGGTTTATCACTGAAGGGAATACCAAGATTAATATTAGCGGCAATTCACTTCCTTACGCACCAAAGTTTACACTTTCCAACACCTTAAGCGTAGTAACGCCGTTCGGTTTGAGCGCACAACTATCGGCATTGTATGTTGATAAACAATTTACCGATGAGTTCAACACGGCAACGCCTTCAGCCGATGGGTTGACGGGCGTGATACCGGCTTATCTTGTTCTCGATCTTTCGACAAGTTATTTTATTTCGTCGCTCAACACATCAATTTCTCTATCTGTAAAGAATTTGTTGGACGAGCGTTACATTGTAACACGCCGACCCTCCGGTATCCGGGCTGGGGTGCAACGCATAATCACCGCGGGGATTGATTTCAAATTCTAAATCTCTCACAAAAAAATAATTTGATTCACCCTAAAAACATCAATTAATCATTTCGGTGGAGCGAGGCGAAGTTGAAGACATGAGCAAAAATGCAAAACTAGGGGATGAAGAAGGAAGAATGATAATAGACAATTTAACGGATATTAAAAACAATTAGAGTTTCCCGAAGAATAGTGTTATTCAGAATAGACTTTAGGAAAAAGCCGACTTGTATAATCAAGGCGGTGTAAAACTCTGCTTAACGATTAGAAACTTCTAAAAAATTATAAATGGCACACAGATGAACCTCGCCGCCGCAATCCGCCCGAAGGCGGAGCGAAGTATCTTGTCATGCCCGAATGTTTTTATCGGGCATCCACTTCTTATAGATTCCCGCCTGTCTGCCGAGCGTGTTGCACAACCAAAACATTGTCATTTCGAACCCGATCTTGCCTGTCGGCAGAGAGGTTTATCGGGTGAGAAATCTCTCTTTTTAGGTAAATTAAGACCTCTCACTTCGTTCGAGGTGACACCAATAGGGTTCTGCAACAGACTTGACAGGGAGGCTAAAAGCATGCCTGCCCACCGCATTGCTTTGGCAGGCGGGGCGGCGGGGAATTCAACCCGGAGAGATTAAATAAGCGGCAGTATATTGAATATGAATAACGTTTGTTAATAAGAGTTGTTCGGTTTTATTGCGGTAAAATAATTTCTTGTGTTCTAAATGCTCGTGGGAATTGACTCTTCAATCCTTCTTTAGAGGCTACGGCAGTGCCAAGTGTATAATCCTCATACTTCACCACCCTTTGTCCGCCAATCGTGAATACTCTTCTGATAATTCCGCCGCTGAAATAGATATCAAGATCGGTAAGATTATCTATCTGAACTATGTTTTGCGTTATCTCTTTCGAAACGACTTGCGCCGCAAGCGAATTAAGCTGCAGTATTCCGCGTTTATCAATTGTACCGAGTCGCGTTCCAATTCTATTGAATAACTCAAGATATTCGCTGTTCCAATCCAGGTTAACAAAATGAATATCATTGTTCTTCATCAAGAATTTGTAAGAGTCGAAAACACCTTTTCGGATTCCATAATAGTTTGATAACCCTTCCAAATAATTTTTTATTTTACCGCTGGATGATTTTATCAATTCATATTTTTTCCCCGGTCTTAAGAATCTCTCTGCCGGTTCGGTATCGCCGGTCTTAATAAATTTTGCAACAAAGAATCCCTCGCTGTTTATTTCCCAGGGAAGAATACGGCGGCATTTTTTCAGATCATCACCCAAGTTCTCGTTGCCGTATTTAGAAAAGCCCGGTGTACTTTTCACAGGCAATTCAATCTCTGCCAACTCAACCGGATATTTTTTCAATATTTTACTGATAACAAATTCATTCTCTTCAAGAGTAAGAGTGCAAGTTGAGTAGACAATTTCGCCTCCAACTTTGCACATTTTTATTGCGGAGATTAGCAGACGAAATTGTTGATCTGACATTGCTTCTGCTTTGCGCACATCCCACCAATTGCTCACTTCACCTTTCTTTTGAGTAATTCCGAGGGCGCTGCATGGTGCATCAACTAAAATTTTATCGAAATGATTTTCAAATTGACGGCTAAGTAATTCTCCTTTCCCGTGAAGTATGCCAACATTGATCAGGCTCATCTTATCAACATTAAACACCAGGCTCTTTAACCGCTCTGTTGAAATTTCGTTTGCTATAAGTGTCCCCCGGTTATTCATCAATTCCGCCAGTTGGGTTGTTTTTGATCCCGGAGCCGCACATAAATCTAAAACGGTTTCGTCTTCTTGCGGATTCAAGACCAATGGCGGAATCATCGAAGACAAACTTTGTATGTAATATTTACCGAGAATAAACTCGAGCGTTTTTCCAACAACATTGCTTCCAGATTTAATTCGATAAGCGTTGGGCAATTTCAGAACCGGCTCAAGTGTAATTCCATATCTTAATAGTCCTTCGATCAATTTTTCTTTCTCTGCAAAGGGGGAAATTCTAAGATAAGGATCGTATTCGCTCTCAAAGTAATTTATATAATTACTAAGATAGCTTTCGCCAAAGTTGGCGAGGATATAATTACTGATGTTGCTGCTGAGTTCTATCAAATTATTGACGTGTTAGATTTAATGAATTGAATACTTGAATAGAGGTACGCTTAAATCCCTTAGAGTTAGGAAAAGTCTGCTTGAAATCTTTTTCCATCTCTTTTAGAAATGAATCAAGATGTTTTTCATAATCGCGCACGGTTTCGTAAATGTGCAAATCTCTTATGGGAATTTTTAATTGAGCCGGTCGGGTTCTGTTGCCGTAAATTATATACTTCGCTTTGAAATGATCATCGGTAGAAATATATGTCTCTCCGGCGTCATTTGTAATCTGATAAGTATTAAAAAAAGGAGGGGGAAGGAATAAAAGCTTCTCAGGCAAGGATATTATCTCGAAGTCAACGGGACTAATAAAATCATCTGGAAAAGATTTTAGCTCTCCTTTGATTTTATCGATCCAATTTTGCGCAAATTCTTTTTCTGTCATGACCGTTTTCCGGTCATCCTGAGGAGTTCAGTCCAACTGAACGGCGAAGAATCTCACAACAAAAAGTTTGGAGATTCTTCGTCCGACAAATGTCGGATTCAGAATGACAATGTTATTTTGGTGATTTAAAATTCAGATCAACTTTTTCCGGTTTTTCAATCCAATCTGCAACAAACACGTTAGTGTCGCGTGATGGCTTTCTATCGGACTGTCTGTTGGAGCAAAATGCAATTTTTTTTCCATCAAAAGAGAACATAGGAAACGCATCAAAAATTTCTGAATTTGTTATTTTCTCCAATCCGGTTCCGTCGGTATTAATCATAAAAATATTAAAAATTCTTCCCCCTTTGTCCAATGAGTGATGATTTGAACAGAACAGGATTTTTTTCCGTCGGGATGGAAAAATGGCGCCCAATTTGCGCCGGGAAGTTTTGTTACTTGCTTGGCATTTTTCCCGTCAATATCCGCCATAAAAATATTCAACTCTTTCGGTTCCACATACCCATCGGCAAGTAGTTTTTTATAAGATTCGGCTTCCAAACCCTGTGGTCTGCTCGCGCGCCAAACAATATGTTTGGAATCGCGAGAGAAAAACGCGCCGCCATCATATCCGAGAATATTTGTAAGCTGCAAATATTTTTTTGTTTTTATTTCATAACGCCACAGTTCAAGATCGCCCGAACGTGTGGACGTAAAAATGACATATTTCCCGTCAGGAGAAACAGTAGCTTCGGCATCATATCCTTCGCCGCCAATCAAGATTTTCGGGTCGGTGCCGTCATTATTTGCAATGTAGATCTCATAGCTTTTGTGAAGAGGCCAAACATACCTTCCCGCAGCAAACATTTCTGATTCGGGGCATTTATCTCCGGACTCATGAGTTGATGCGTAAACAACTTTTCCATTATTTAAAAAATAGCTGCATGTGGTTCTGCCTTTCCCGGTTGAAATAAGCGAGTATTGTTTTCCGTTTTCTTGCGGAGAGCCGTCCACATTCATTTTAAATATTTGATCGCATGGCTGTCTATTTATTTTATTCCAATCGCTTTGAAATATCAACTGGTTGTTATTAAAACTCCAATATGCTTCTGCGTTATTTCCGCCAAATGTTAATTGGCGAATATTCCGGAGATGACTTTCACCGGCAAAACGGAGTGTATCTTTTGATGATTCATATACCTGTTTCTTAGTGGATGCTGTGAAAATCAATATTATAGGAAGAGCAAAAAGGAGTATAGTTAAGAGTGAGTTCCTTGATAAGGAGAATTTTTTATTCATACAGGTCTTTCAATAGGTTGTTAAATTTTTAATACTTTCTTGTCTTTGCGGAAAAGAAGATACATTCCTAGTAGAATTAAGGGAACACTTAAAATTTGGCCCATATTTAAAATCATTCCGGATTCAAAAGCAGATTGATCTTCCTTAAAAAATTCCACAAAGAATCTAAAGGAGAAAACTGACACAAGAAAAATTCCGAATATTAATCCTTGCTTAAATTTTCCCTCTTTTCTGAAGTAGAAAGAGAATAAAAAGAAAAATACGAGTAGATTCGCAATAGATTCGTAAAGCTGCGCTGGATGACGTGGTCTTAGGTCTACGGACGAAAAAATAAATCCCCACGATGAGTTGGTAGGTATTCCAATAATTTCGGAGTTGAAAAGATTTCCCATCCTAATGAAGAATCCGGCAAGTGCAACTGTAATTATAACTCGATCAAAAATCCAAAGATAAGTCATATCTTTTCTGTTCCGAACATAGTAATAGAGAGCTATCAAAATTCCGACTGCTGCACCATGACTAGATAGCCCACCTTTCCAAATTTGTAGAATTTCTACCGGATGACTTAGATAATAGGATGGATTGTAAAAAAAACAATGACCGAGACGGGCGCCTAAAACCGTTCCAAGAATCATTACCCAGACTAAATCATTAAGGTCTTGCTCGCTTTTCTTTTCCTTATTAAAAATCACAAGCATAATTTGATAGCCGACTAAGAACGACAAGGCGAAGAATAAACCGTACCATCTTATAGTAACCGGTCCAATAGAAAAAATGTCGGGGCTAACATTCCAGTATATCACTTACAGCCTTACAATTTCTTACAAAATTAAGAATCAATTTGAAATGCGTTAATTTAAGAGCGGTTCTAAAAATATCTATATTCTCTGCGGACTTTGCGTTTTCTCTGTCCCGCCTTTGGCGGGATTAAATATTTCCATTCGATAATTTTTAGAACCTTCCTTAAGCAATAATTAAATACGACTTTTATTAAAACCATCTCTCAAGAACAAATTTACATAATCAGATTCAAATAAACCAACTAAACTAGTGATCCGCACAATTCTGATATTATTCCCGTTTTACGCTAATTATTGCAGTCCACTTTACAAAAAATGATTTATATTTGCTTAGAATTTAAGTCGGTACGCAAATTTGATTCCAACGAAACAAAATATTTATTGTTACTGCTTAGTAAGTGCCCCTCTAGAATTCAGCCATTGCTTTAGTTCCCGGAGAATTATCCGATGAGTTTGGATGAACTAATCACATCTTTGTCGAACCTTTCAAATCCAATTTATGCTTCCTTGTTCATTATTACCGCTCTGCTGGGCATGATTTATATGCTTCAGAAGTATTTAATAAATCCCTCCCTCTCCAAATTTCAGAGGGAAAAAGAAAATATTGAGCTGAAATCTGCAAAATTAATGGCTTTGTTTGCCCATTTAGATCCGGACCCACTTATTAGAATCGATTCAAGCGGAAAAATAATTGAGACGAACAATGCTGCTAAATTAGTATCTGAGCATCATGATCTGAGAGGTAAACAGATAAATGAGATCCTCCCCTTTATACATTTTATACCCAATCTTTCCTTAAAAGAAATTCAAGCAAAAGTCTTTACATATAAAGTTAACCATAGATTTTATTCTGTTCTCTTTAGGAGTGAGCCAAGTTTAGAAATAGCACACATCTATTTCCGCGATATAACTGAGCTCAAATCCTTCGAAAAAAAGCTGATTGAATCTCAAAATAAATTACGCGAGTTGTCGGACCATCTTCAAGATTTGATAGAAAAAGAGAGACAGAATATCGCTAGAGGATTGCATGACGGTATTGGGCAGAGTCTTTCTATGCTAAGAATTAAAATATTAAAGATAGCTGATAGTGAAACAGATTACACGAAGAGAGAAAACTACAGAAGTATTGTAGAAACTTTGGAAGAGTCTATAAATGAACTTAAAAATATTTCTTATAATTTGAAGCCAAGAATGCTGGAAGAGATGGGACTTGGCTTTGCATTAAAATATCTTGTCGATAAAATAGCAGGTGAATCGGGGTTAAACGGTGAAATTAATTCAATTGGTGAAGAAATTCGATTGGAGAATAGATTAGAAATCTGTCTCTACAGAATAGTTCAGGAAGCCGTAGCAAATATTATGAAACACTCAAATGCGACTCGTTTTAGTATTCAATTAGTTATAATGGATAATTACATGAGAATGATTATTTCCGATAACGGAAAGGGATTTAATCTGGAAGAAATCAGTTCTAGAAACAATCCCTTGGATGGGATGGGTTTGACAAATATGCGAAAGCGTGTTGAATCATATCAAGGTCAACTAAAAATTGATTCCTCTGACGGTAACGGAACAATGATTGTAATAAGAATTCCCTTGGGGAAAGGACTAATATGGCAGAATCGAAACCAATGCGTGTATTAATCGCAGATGACCATAAACTATTCCGCAGCGGCATAATTTCTCTTCTTCAAGATGTTGAAGATATTCTAATTGTTGGAGAGGTAGAAGACGGGCACAATCTAATTGAAAAATATTCCGATCTGATTCCTGATGTAATTCTAGTGGATATTTCGATGCCAGGCATAAATGGAATTGAAGCAGTTAAAATGCTCAAAAAAAAATACAAAGAAGTGAGAGCGTTGATGCTTTCTATGTATGATAGTGATGAGTATGTCTATTATGCAATGAAAAGTGGCGCCAAAGGGCTTGTCAGCAAGAATACCATGAAAGGTGAATTAGTCCATGCTATTAAAACAGTTCACGAAGGAAGGCGTTACTTCGGCATCAACCTTACGGAGGAGCGGATGTCCGAACTGGAAAATAAATATAAACAGTTAATTTCAACTGACCTGGAAAGTCTCAATAAGCTAAACATGAAAGATCGAGATATACTGGAATTAATCAGCAAGGGAATGACAAGTCAAGAGATTGCCGATCATTTCAAAGTTAGTAAAAAGAGTATTGATTATTATCGTGCACGAATAATGCATCGTCTGCAGATTAAGTCGCTTCCAGAATTAATTTCCTATGCGGTTCGTTATTCAATGATCAACAAACTTTTTGAAGAATAAGCTTAGCCTATGACTGTTTTATACGTAATTATTACCTTATCAATTTTATTTTGGCTACTGCCCCCATTTAGACATTATAAAACCGAATTGTTCTGGTATTTTTTAATTCTTGCAATCACAGATCCGATAACCGTACTCTTCCAATACCTAATGATCTTGAGAACTTATAATTGTTATCTCTTTTTCTCTTTTTTGACTTTGGTCGCCTTATCTCGGCTTAGTCGCAATAAACGAATAGGAAAAGTTATACTTGTAACCGTCTTTATACTTCTTATTGTATCATTTTTAGTTGCCTCTAAATTCAGCTATATTGTTAATATTCTAATTCATATAATGATTTTTCTTCTCTTCGTATCACGATCAATATATTTCATAGCTGAGAACGGGAAAGTGAATCTATTTCATATTATTATATTATTATATGAATCTTCATTAATTTTAAAAGTACTAACCTTAATTACGGATGCAAACACCGGTTTAGCCTTTTTTTATGTTACAAGTTTTTTCCAGATATTGATTGCAATTTTCTTCACAATATTTAGAGAAGATGATAATAAGTTAATTGTTGATCTGAGAAACATATAATCGTGTTTATTCTTTCCAGATGAAATCAAAGAGTAAGAAAGAGGCTGTTCCCATGATTACATCGTAACAGATGAGAACAAAAATTTCTACGGATGATCCCGCAATAGAATTTCCGTCCATCGCAAACTTTGTAAGTTCCAGAAGAGTTAAAATTAGCGGCAAAAGAATAGGGAAAGAAAGAACCGGGTAAAGCGTTCCTTTTGATGAAGCCTTAGAAATTATAGCGGCAATTATGGTTGAGGAGATGGCAATACCAATATTTCCTAATAGAAATGCGATAGCAAAGAGCAAAATATTTTTAATTATAAAAGAAGAAAAGAGAAGAGAGAATAGGAACGTTATTACAAGATTCATTAAAAAAACCAGCAACACATTAAAAATCAATTTTCCGGAAAAAATTGTAGCGGGAGAAGCCATTAAATGAAGTGTAAGAGTTGTTCCCCGCTCCTCTTCTGAGACAAAAGCTCTGGAAAGTCCGGACATAGCCGAAAAGAAAATGACTACCCACAATAAACCGCCCGTTAAATATTCCGATATTTTTTCATTACCAATAGAGAACATGATAACACTAATGGTAACCAAAATAAACATCGCAAGTGCATTAATTGCGTAGCGCGTACGCAATTCCGATTGCCAATCTTTTTTGAAAAGCGAAAATGATTTCATGCGTTTGTTTGCTTCTTAAATTTTTCCAGTTCAATAACTTCAGTGCACAGGCCGAGATCCGAGTCTTCGTTTGATGCAATCACTATCAGACTCCTTCTCGATTCCTCCGCGATGATTTGGTAGACAATCTCTTTTCCGGGATTATCCAAATTTGAAGTGGGTTCATCTAAAATTATTAGCTGGGGTTCATGTAAAAGTGCAAAAATAAATTTCAATCTTTGTTTCATCCCTGATGAATATCCTCGAACTAAATCTTTTTTCCTGTCATAAATATTCAGCTGGCTCAAAAGATGGTCCGCTCGCTCTTTATCATATTTTACTCCACGAATATTACATGAGTAAATTAAATTTTCTTCCGCGGTAAATTCATCATAAAGAAACAGATACGGAGAGACAAAACCTAAATAATTATGGAGTTCTTCTGGCTCAATTATTTTATCGCCAAATTTATGATTTACTTTTCCTCTCGTGGGAGAGATCAAATCTGCTATTATTTTTACGAGTGTCGACTTACCGGAACCGTTAGGGCCTGAGACTCCATATATATTCCTTGATGTGAGGGCGAAATTGATTCCGTCAAAGATCAAACGTCTTCCGAAATATTTTATAAGGTTCTTTAGTTCAACAGTATAATCAGTCATTATAAATTATAATTTTCCCTTTTTTGATTTGACCACCCGATTCTGTAACATAAATATAGACACTTGTCCCCAACTTTTTATTGTTTTGATCTAAACCATTCCATAAAATTTTTCCGGAAACATCTATACTCATTTGACGTGAATAGATCAAACTCATATCAACCGAATAAATATTTAATGTTGCTGTTCCGTCCGGACTTGGAAAAACCGGAATAACTAATTGCGAATTCTTGGAATAACTGAAAGGCTGGGGATAAGCATAATCAATTTCGGCGAAAGAAAATAAACCCGTAAGTATGTTTAATTCAACAAGCATGGTATTTACGGGCAACAGTTTTGAATAGTAGTTGCTTGAAACCTGCTTGCCTTCCGAAATAGGCTGTGTAGAGAGGGAATATGTAAAAGCCAAAGTGGGGCTTGGCGAAGAAATTCCTCCTTCAACATCACAGTTACTAACCAGCATTACCAAAGAATCCCGCACACCGCTAACTGTATTATTCATCTGGAAAAAATTATTTGAGACGGCTTCGGAGTGAACTGTAATTGTACCGGTGATAACCATAGGATTAACTAGTGGGTACGAAGATGCTTCTTTAAAATACTTACTTGGCTGTGTTCTTTTGTTTGTAAAATATGTCCATTGCCCGAATTTGTTGAATTCTACTTTGAAATCAGAACCCATTTGCTGAATTGCATCACCGAATGCCAGAAGCGCTCTTTTATTAGGCATCAATTCCCAAATTTTTTTGATTATGTTTACGCCAAATCTGTCGCGTAAAAACAAATTCCAGATAGCAAGACCGTATCCGTCGAACGAGGCAAATGCGCGTTGCGGGTTACGGAAATAGGAATCCATAAAATAATAGTAATCGTTTATATCATTAAATACAATCTCTTCCATGGAAGAAGAGGTAAGTTCGTAAAAGTAATTATCGCTCGAACGGTAAATATAGTTTCCGATCTGAATCGCGTGATGAAATTCATGGGCTAGTGTTACTCTTGCCCCATCAATACCGTGTGTGTAGTACCCATTTCCAAAATCATTATCTATCACCATAAAACTTGTATAAGTAAATTCGGTAATTGATTTTTCAAACTCGGTAAATCCATATTGCCCGGTAGGAAGATTTTGAATATATATATCGTAGAGATTATCACCCCCGGCTCCGTCATCATTAGGGGGTACAGGATAGCCAAGAATATTTATCTCATAGTTATAAGTGGAATCTGCCGCTATTGCCAGATCTTTCAAATCATAGAGAGGTGCATCATTTCCGTTCTTGCGATAATGAATTCTAAACCTTCCTTTCGGAGTAACAAAACTTGTATCTGCTGCCGGTCTCTGAAGCATTGAGCTGATAGTTTTTTTCTGCTGAAGAGAAAAATTATCATAATTCTGCTTGACTTGATTAATAACCCCAAAGCCGCATTTTATTACTTCGCTTTCGTCCGATATAATTTGCTGATCATTTGTTTGAGGCAATCCTTTTACACACAAAAATGCATTATACAACGAATCCAAATTCTGGGCGTATGTGAATACTATCGGAATGAGAGAGAGAAGGAGTGAAAGTTTTTTCATTTGACTTTTTCGAAGGATAATGTTTTTTGCAAACTGTTAGAATAGATCAAAAATGTTTTTCCTCTATTTAATTCGGTTACAAGATAATTACTGATATTCTTTGATTCAATCAATTCCCCCTTATCCAATTTATTGTTTGCGTCTCTAAATGTTAGACTTCGTAATTTGTTTCCTGCATGACTATTATAATAAATAGTAAATTCTTCGTTGCCTGCATCAATTGAATATCCAAGTGATAGGTTTGAAGATGCAGAATAATCAAGAATATATTTTTTAAAATCTTTGCTGGAAAAATAATAAAGAGCGGAGATATTATTGCCAGTAATCATTACTAAAACCGGTTTATTACGACGCACCATTTCATTAACAAAAACTAAATCGTAGCTGAATTTCGCTTTCGGATCTATTTCAAAATTTAATAAGGACTTTCTTTCAATTACCTTTTTATCGAACACATATTTCGCCAATTCTATTTTAACTCCAACTCGCGAGAATGTGTATATCTCCTTATAAATATTAAACGCGAGCCATGCCCTTTCCACTCCGAAAGCAACCGGGTTTATTACTGAAGACACTTTCCGGAAATTTTTTAGTTCACAAACTTGTATAAATAAATTTCCCTCTTTTTTCCCAAGAATAGAAAGAGTCTGCCAATCTTGTAAGCGATCGCTGCTTATTTTCAAATCTTCAATCGGTTTATCGGCATACAATACAAGTTTTTCATAACGGTTTGTCTCAAGATTCATTCTCACCATTTCAATTATCTGCTCACCGCATGAGTAAAGGTAAAAAGTCTTCGTCCGGGGGTCGATATCATCCACAAGAATTTTTGACGATGAATTCAATAGCGGGATGGAATAATATGTCCGGAATAGATTACTCCTCTCACTCAACAATAAATTTAGAGATTGTTCCCCCTTATCGATGTAGCAAACGTCCTTAAACTTATCGTTCATATAGTCGAAATAATTGATCGCCGCAGGTTCAGTGCCTCCGACGATTGAGAATGCTGCGTCCTTAATTCCAATAGTGTTGATCAAATAGACTTTTCCATCTGAACTAAGTGCCGCAATTTTTTTACCTGTTCTATCTATATATGCGGTAATACTTACTAAATTATTTTTTTTCATGAATAGAATTGGCGCGTAATATTTATCTCCGCTGTTCGAAAACGTTACATATAATTCGCCCGTTTTAATGTTTACGTAGGCAAGATCGTTATAACCGTCTCCGTTAAAATCTAAGATTGCAAACAGATCGGGAGCTACAGGTGTATCCAGTATCATTTTTTTATGAAAGGATGAAACAGAATCACCAAGAAGAACTTCGAAGCCGTTGTTTTTAACGATGACTATATCTGTAAAGCCATCGGAATTAAAATCGGCTGTTTTGAATGCGCTCGGTTCTCCATTTAGAGCGATCGAACGGGATTCGGTGAATCCGCCTGAATGATCATTGTTGTAAAAAATTATCGAGTTAGAGATTTGATCTATAGCCGCGATATCGGGAAATGAATCATAGTCTAAATCAATAAAACTCGACCAGTAAAAATTTTTGCCCGCTTCAATTTTTATCTTTTCAAAGGATCTTTTTTTTTCTTTTAAGATATATAATCCATCCAATGCATTTCCGCTTACAAGTCCCTCGGGCTTCCCATCTCCATCAATATCTTTTACATCAACATTTGCCGGATATCCGTTAAATAAAATCTTTCCGTTAACAGACAGTGAACCGTTTCTCGAAAAAGAGGCAAGAAGAACCTGCCTTGTTTTGCGCGATGCTATTAAGAATCTCTTACCGGATTGCTCACTGCCGAAAGGGTGAATATCAGTTAAAGGGACGGAAAAATACTTTTCTGAACTGCTGTTAAAATTTGATTTTTGATCTGAGGTGAGTGTGGAATATTTATTTAGCGCAAAATTGTAAATAAGTAAATCTCTATAACCATCGGAGTTGTAATCGACTGAGATAATATTTGTATTGTTAGATTTGGTAGAGAATTCTTTATAGCCGCAAAATCCATTAATTGGAATCTGCGCAAGCGAATTGGAAATATAGAGGAATGAAATTAGAACGGATCTTAAAAAAATACGTTCAGCTGCCGAGGCGATTTTTTCTTCTCTGTAGTGCTTCTTCAAATCTTCTTTTCTCATCATCAGTTTCAGGAACAATTTCAAATGTCTCAACAGGCCTTCCCTTCTCATCCACACTTACAAAAGTTAAATACGCAGTATTACTGTGAACACGGGTACCCTCAATATGTGATTCCGAGAATACTTTGACCCCGACTTCCATGGAAGTCTTAAATGCACGGTTTACCGATGCAATCAAAGTTACAACATTGCCAAGTTTAATAGGATGATGGAAATCAATTCTATCCACCGAGGCTGTAACACAAACACGTTGTGAATGTTTCGCTGAGGAAAGAGCCGCACATATGTCAATCCAATGCATAAGCTGTCCGCCCAATAAATTTCCTAGTTGATTCGTATAGTGCGGAAGTACAAGCTCTGTCATTATGACGGATGAATCGCCGACTTTCTTTTTTTTCCTTGCTTCACTCATTTGTTTGCCGAGAGTTTAGCTTCAACCTCTTTCAATTCTTTTGCGTTGGCATCATCCGGATACCGGTTCAAGAATAAATAAACATCCGCAAGAGCTTCGCTGTTCATCCCCTTATTGATTTCGATCATTATTTTTTTGTAAAGCGATATAGGCGCAAATTTGGTGTCGTGGTAAGTATCGGCAACTGCGGCATAATATTTAATTGCGGCGCGTTCATATTCCATTTTTTCATAAATAACAGCACCCATGTATTCTTTTTCAGCGAGTTTCTCAGTAAGAAACTTTATTTTTTTCTCAGCATCTTCAACTTTGGCATTTGCCGGGAAGAAATCTATGAAAGCCTGAAATTCTTCAATTGCTTTTTTAGTGTAAGCCTGATCCAGCTGATAAGGCGGTGAAAGCTGAAAGTAGGAATCCGCCAGCATGAATTGTGATTCAGGTACAAATGGGCTTGCGGGAATGTTTCGAATTAACTTGCTGAACTCGTATGCCGCAAGAAGATATTGATTCCGCTTATAATAAGTCATTGCCAAATAAAATTGAGCATCGTCATTAAACGCGCTGCCGGAATATTGAAGAAGAAAATTTTGGAAATCGGCAATTGCCATTTCATAATCTTCTTCATTATAGAGTTTGAGTATATAATTATAATATTCCTCAGTATTTAACTTGCTTGTATCGACTGATCCTGAACATCCATAAATGAATAATAAACCGACCAGTGCAGATAAAATTAATTTTCGATAGCGCAAAACAATTACCTCACTTTTAAGGACTGTGCAAAAATAAACAAAATAGACAAGCTGTAAAATAGCTAATTACTGTTATTTGCTTCGGACTGTAAAAAGCAAAATAACTGTAACGATTAGAGTTCCAACAACAAGAATCGGTTCCCAAAAAGTTGATAGAAGCGGTTGAGAAGGAATTTGCCCCTGTGTAAATAGAATAGATTTATTTTCCACAATTGCAATTTCATCAAGTTTGATGGTGTCCAACTTTGTTTCTGTAAATTCGACCGGTGAAAAAACATTATTTCCTTTTATTATTGTGAAAGAGCCATTGACCGAAACTTCTCTTTCAAAAGCGATATCACCAAAGAAACCTTCAGAATATGAATTCTTATACTGTACATTTACAGAAATGAGGTTGTAATTAACCGAGATTCCGGATTCTGAATCTGAGGTCTTTAATAGAAATTCACCTTTATTAAATGCTTGCAAGACACTTGGCTTAAGAATATCTAAAGCTTGTGCGGTTGTAACGGATAAATTAATTGTCTTTTTACCGCCAAGTAGTGAATCAGCCCTTGCAATTGATTTGCCAATTAACACATTGATCAGATCAAGATTATTCTGTGTTTGGGCATTCAGTTGAAAATTCAGAATGAAAAATACGAATGCAGTAATAAACGGTTTTGAATTCAATTAATCACAAAAATTTTGTTGAGTGTTGATAGCAAATTAGAGATAAGCCGGGGTAATTTCAAACGATAATTTAATTGGGACGGATAAAAATGTAATCGTAAAAAAGAAAGAAGCGATCTCCGGTGATGAGATTGCTTCTATCAGTCTTAAATTTGAATCGATTAGATTATATAATTATTATCTTCTTCCAGCAGCTATTTCCTGAAGTCTTCCAACTCTCTCCTCAATTGGCGGATGGGTTGAGAAGAGCTTCATTAATGATTTTCCGCTAAGAGGATTTACAATAAACATATGCGCGGAGGAAGTTCCGGCATTTGCCATTGGTACAAGTTGATTTCCGCGCTGCAATTTATTAAGTGCAGATGCAAGCGCAAGCGGTTTTCCGGAAATTTGCGCACCACCTTCGTCGGCCATATACTCGCGCGATCTGGAAATTGCCATCTGTATAAGCATAGCCGCAATAGGCGCAATTATCATTAAGGCTAAATCGCCAACAACACTTCCTCTATCGCGTTCATCTCTTCCTCCGCTGAACATTGCAGCCCACCCTGCCATACGTGCGATGAATGTAATAGTTCCAACTAATGTAGCTGCAATTGTCCCGACTAAAATATCTCTATTCTTTACATGAGTGAGTTCATGGGCGAGCACACCTTCAAGTTCTTCTTTGTTAAGAAGATTCATAATACCTGTTGTAACCGCTACAGCGCTGTGGTTTGGGTCTCTTCCCGTAGCAAAAGCATTCGGAGTAGGATTTTCCATAATATAAATTTTAGGCATTGGTAAATTTGCTGCCATTGCTAAATTTTCAACTGAATTAAATAATTGTGGGAATTGTTCTTCTGTTACTTCCTGCGCCCGGTACATTTTTAGAACAATCTTATCGGAGAACCAGTATGACCCGAAATTCATGGCTAACGAAATTATAAAAGCTACCATCATTCCTGATTTTCCGCCGATGAGACTTCCAACAAGAATAAATAAAACCATCATTACAGTCATCAAAATAACAGTCTTGAAACCGTTCATGTAAAACTCCTTTTTTTCTAAACTAAATTTATAATGAAAATAATCTTCCATCAAGAGTGGATTGTTCAGCAATTCTAACAATATTAAGACCGTTAGTGTTCCACAAAGTTTCAGAGAAAAGAGCCTGCAACTAATTGCCTTGCCTTTATAGTCAATAATCTTTAAAATCGCTCGTCAATTTGAGAGAATTATGCGAATAATCTTTTTTTCCCTAATAATTTTTTTTGTGATGCTGACTTCAGCAGTATCAGCACAATCTTCATTTGAGTTTCTAAGACTGGATACAAGTCCTCGCGCTGCGGCTCTTGCCGGCAGTTTTGTTTCCAACGGAGATGATCCAAACGTGATGTTTTATAATCCCGCCGGAATAAATTTGCTTAACGGGATTCCGGTTTCATTTTCATTCTTAAAACATTTAATGGACATCAATTCTGCGAGCGTTTCGTTCTCAAAAGAATTTGAGGGGCTCGGTAGATTTGCCGCCGGAGTTCAATATATCAACTATGGTACTTTCACCCGAGCAGATAAAGACGGTGTTAAACTTGGAAATTTTGGCGCGGGCGATTTTGCATTACTTCTCGGTTATGGCAACCAGCTTGATAATAATTTTTATTACGGCGCTAATATTAAATTTATTTACTCCTCAATCGAAAGTTATTCATCAGCCGGAGTAGCGCTGGATTTTGGTCTTCATTATGCTATACCGGAATCGAGATGGAATTTTGGATTTTCGGTTCTGAATCTTGGAACACAACTCAAGAGTTACTTCGATACAAAAGAAGAATTGCCTCTCGATATTAGGCTGGGCTTCTCAAAGGAGTTGGAAAAGCTTCCATTTAGATTATTCTGGTCATTCAATAAACTTGGCGATAGATACGAGAATTTTTGGGATCGTTTTAAGCAGATTACTTTGGGCGGTGAATTCCGTTTTGGGCAAAGTCTAAGATTACGTTTTGGTTTTGATAATGAAAAAAGAAAAGAGATGAAACTTGGCACAACAACTTCTGGTTTAGCCGGATTTAGCGTTGGTCTTGGATTTATTGTGAACAAATATAATGTTGATTATTCTTTTTCATCTCTCGGTTCAATTGGCGCGCTGCATAGATTTGGAATTTCAACAAGCTTGTAAAAACAATTGCAGATGGAGAATTGAGACTCGTAAGAACCGGATCTGTATGTAAAACACAACGTTCGAGGTTTACATATCGTTGGTGGTAATGACAATAAGTTGGTTATAGAGAGGACTTTACCAGCAAACCTGTTGAGAATTCCTATAACCAGATAATTCTCAACTCGCAATTCGCAATTCTCAATTCTCAATTATTTTTTATACGGTGTTTTAAGATATTGCTCCGCGTATTTGTGAGAATCGTTCCGGTCTTTTAGTTGAAGTGTTTCTTTATAATATGAAATTGCTTTGTCGCGTTTTCCCATCTGATCATATAGCATTCCGAGATAGAAGACGGAGTTGATTAGAAAGCCGGATTCTTTTTCTTTATCCAGTTCACGCGAAAGTTTTTCCGATCTTTCAAAATACATTGCTGACGAATCAACTTTTTCTCTTATTTTATAATCCATTCCGATATAGTAAGTAGCCTCACGTTCAAACCGTTTATTGTAACCCGGCATTCCTTTCTTAGACTTATTGTAAATATCGCGGAAAGTTTTAACAGCCTCAGGATAATTATTATCCTTTATGTAAGTGAGACCATAATATTTTTGAAAGAAAGGATTATCGGGAAAATCATTCAATAAAATTTTGCCCCATTTTCTGGCTTCATCCATTCTCTCTTCAAACTGGAAATTTAATTTAAGTAAAAAATTACGAGATTCTATTCTTGTGTACCTGCCATTCCAAGCAACATTTTCAAGCTCTTTAATACCTTTTGCTTTATCCCCTTTTGGAAAGAGAATCATAAATGGTTTTACAGCCGGATATCGAGCAGGTATTACATCGGCATAATAATGGTATATGCCAAAACCAAGTTGAACATCCACATTCTTAGGATTCAGCTCGTAGGATTTGAATACTAAATCTAAACCCTCTTTTCCATCGAGAGCGGCTTTGAACCAACTTTCGCGGATTGCGCGTAGTTGACCTCGAAAGCCGAGAGCGCCTCCTTTGAAAAACATTGCATCTACACTTTTTTCATTCTTATCTAAAATTTCGTTACAAAGATCAATTACTTCTTCCAGTTGATTAAAAAATTTGTCGTCTAAACTTTCGTTATCTATTTCAAGAAGAATTCTCCACCAGGTAGTCATAGCCTTGAAAAACTTTCCGGAAGGATGAGTTGTGTATTCTTTTGAAACTAAGTCAAAAGTTTTTTCGGCTTTGTCGAACTCGATACCATAAATTTGGTTGATCCCAGCTTTTACTAGCGAGTCGTGCCGGACCCAATCATAGTTTTGTGCTGAAACACGAAGGGAGAGTAAAAATATAATCGAGAAGATAATTTTTGTATTCAAGCAACACTCGTTTAAGTGTCATCCTGAGTTCCATCTTTTCGGAACGAAGGATCTCAAACTCAAATTAGTAGGAGATTCTTTTCCCAACAATTCGGGATCAGAATGACAAATGGAAAAATCATTTTCTTTTCGGTCGGTACATATCCGTTGCACGTCCGTAAAACACTTCCGCTGCCGCCATCATCGTTTCCGATAAAGTCGGATGCGGATGAATTGTCAATTCCAAATCTTTTACAACAGCGCCCATTTCAATGGCGAGTGTTCCTTCTGCGATCATATCACCGGCACCGACACCAACCATTCCAACGCCAAGAATTCTTTCAGTGCCGGGCTCAATAATTAATTTAGTCATTCCATCATTTCTATCCAATGTAGTTGCACGTCCACTTGCACCCCACGGAAACTTTGCGACTTCAACTTTAATTCCTTTTTCGCGCGCCTCTATTTCAGTAATACCAGCCCATGCTAATTCAGGGTCTGTGAATACGACTGCCGGAATAGCATTCGGTTCGAAAGCAACTTTATGACCGAGTATCGCCTCTACAGCAACTTTGCCCTCAGCCGCAGCCTTGTGTGCTAACATAGGATTTCCAACAATATCACCGATAGCATAGATGTTTGGATCATCACTTTTCAATGTTTTATCAACAACTACAAATCCGCTTTCGTTAACTTTTACTTTTGTGTTTTCTAAACCAAAACCTGTTGTAACGGGTTTGCGCCCAACAGATATCAAAACCTTATCGAAAATTTGAACCGGTTGAGTAATTTTATTTCCTTCTAGACGCACTTCAATTCCGTCTGCGGTTTCTTTTAATTCAACAACTTTTGTTTCGGTAAAAACACTTTCCATCATCGATTTGATGCGTTTATCAAGCACAGCAACTAAATCTCGATCTGCCCCCGGTAATAATCCGGGTAACATTTCAACTACTGTAACTTTACTGCCGAGTGCGGCATAAACTGTACTAAGCTCTAAGCCAATGTATCCACCGCCAATGACGAGTAATCTTTTAGGAATATCATTCAACTCAAGAGCAGATGTAGAATCCATTACGCGCGCCGAATCTATTGATAGCCCCGGCACTTTTGCCGGAACCGATCCCGTAGCAAGTATTGCTTTTTCGAAAACTACTTCTTCGGTTGTTCCATCAACTTTGGCAACAGAGAGTGTATTCGAATTTGTAAATGTAGCTTTACCATTTATGTAATTTACTTTGCGCTGTTTTGCTAATTGTCCTAGTCCGCCTGTAAGTTTATTAACAACACCATTTTTAAAATCGCGTAGTTTATTAATATCAATTTTAGGCTGGCCGAATTCAACGCCCCATTTTTTAGCTTCTTCAGCTTCCTTAATAAGTTTAGCAATATGCAGAAGTGCTTTCGAAGGAATACATCCCCTGTATAAACAAACACCGCCGGGATTTTTTTCTAAATCGATCAATGTAACTTGCATACCAAGATCTGCCGCAAGGAATGCAGCGGCGTATCCGCCAGGTCCGCCGCCAATAACTGCCAGTTGTGTTTTTACTATCATTAGAATTACCAATAATTTTGTTAGGAACTTTTTCATTTTAAAGATACTAAAAAGACAAGTGATTTCTGAAGAAGAAAGAGCAGCAAATCTTTATGATATTGGATTCATTCTATTCTTATATTTAGTCGTACTGAATTTTGATGCGACAACTATTAAATTTTATTGAAGAAGAATAAAGTCGGGAGATAGTTTGTTGAGGATATTAAAAGCTTTTATAATTTTCTTTTTATTTACTGCTTTATTTAATTGTTTTGCACAAAGTAACCTCTATCAAGGAATTAATTTTTACAAAGACAAAAAATTCAAAGAGGCGAAATCCATATTCGAAAACATTTCGAAGAGAGAACCCAAAAATGGGAAGGCGAAGTATTACTTAGGAATGATATCTATGGTATATGACCGTGAGATGGACAAAGCCAGTGATTTATTTGAAGAGGCAATTGAATTGGAAAAAAATAATGCAGATTACCATTATATGCTTGGGGTAGTTTCCGGAAGATTAGCTGCCACAGCAAATATCTTTAAGCAGGTTTCCCTGGCAAATAAAACTAAAGAAGAATTCGAAAAGGCAATTGAACTAAATCCGAAACATATTGAGGCAAGGACGGCGTTGCTTCAATACTATTTGCGCGCACCCGGAATTATGGGAGGCAGCATTGATAAAGCCAAAGCTGAAGCACAAGAGATCAGCATGTTAAATCAATATAGAGGTTGGTTAAGTTACGCAATAATTGTTGGCAGTGAACAAAAACTTATTGAAGAAGAAAATTATTATAAAAAAGCAATTACAGAGAAGCCCGACAGCCCGGGTGCCTACATTGCTTATGGAAATTTTTGTACAAAACAGAAAAGATTCGATGACGCTCTCAAATATTTTAAAAAATATTCTGAACTAGAGCCAAAAGAACCTCGTGCTTATGATGCACTTGGGGATGGATACGCAGGCAAAGAGATGAACGATGAGGCGATTAAATCGTACCAAAAAGCTCTTACGTTTGATCCTAATTATGCGTCCTCCATTTTTAAGCTTGCTAAAGCATACGAAGCAAAGGCAATGAAAAAAGAGGCTAAGGGGATGTACTCCCGCTACTTAAATCTTGTAAAAGAAGGGAAAAATGCTGAGTTCGCTAAAAAGAAATTAGAGGAACTCTAAAAAGCTCTTGACAATAAATGAATGATCATTTATTTTAACGCCATGAGAATTAAAGATGAATACAAGCAGGACGCTATAATACAGGCGACGGTCAAACTTGTGAATGAGATTGGATTTGTGTCCAGTTCTGTCGCCAAGATTGCACAAGAAGCCAATGTTTCTCCAGCAACGCTTTATATCTACTATAAGAATAAAGAAGATCTACTCGTCTCCACTTATGTGGAAATCAAACAGAAATTAAGTGTGGCGCTCCTCAAAAATTTCGATGAAACCAAGCCTTTCAGAGATATTTTTAAGAGATTCTGGCTAAATGGCTTTGAATATGTTTCAAAAAACCGCGAATATTATAAATATACTGAACAATTTTCCAATTCCCCCTACTCCGAACTTGTGGATCATGTAACAGTGGAAAAACATTTTGAACCAATGTTAAAAGTACTGCAAAAAGGAATCGATCAAAAAGTGATTAAAAATGTACCGCATGAAATGCTCGCGGCTTTTATATTTTATCCGATGATGATCTTATCGAATCCGAAACTTTGTAAGACTCTTGAATTATCAAACGATAATGCCGATCAAGCTTTCATATTAGCCTGGGACGCAATTAAATTATAAAAATTTTTTGCCTAATAACTAAATGAACATTCATTTATAATTTTACTAAAGGATTACTTTACTAAAAAAAAGGAAAAATAATGACACAACAAATATGGGATGCAAACATTGTCCCTGATCAAAAGGGAAAAGTAGTAATTGTAACAGGTTCAAGCAGTGGAATTGGATTCGAAGCTGCGAGAGTACTGGCAAGTAAAAATGCGACTGTAATAATTGCGGTCAGAAATATGGAAAAAGGAAATAGTGCCGCAAACAAAATACGGAAACAACATAAAAATGCCGATGTGTATGTTATGGAACTTGATCTAGCCAGTCTCGAATCTGTTCGATCATTCACAACAATATTCAAAGAAAAATTCAAGAATCTGGATTTGTTAATAAACAATGCCGGCGTTATGATTCCTCCATATTCAAAGACAGAAAATGGATTTGAATTACAATTTGGTACGAATCATCTTGGACACTTTGCACTAACGGGATTGCTAATCGATCTTCTACAAAACACTAAGGATTCGCGAATTGTAAATGTTGCGAGCGCAGCGCATAAATACGGCAATCTGAACTTTGATGATTTGAATTGGGAAAAAAGAAAATATAAATCATGGCGTGCATATGGTGACAGTAAAATTTCAAATCTTTATTTTACATATGAACTTCAACGAAAATTAGATGAAGCAAATGTGAATTTAAAAGTAACGGCGGCTCATCCCGGCTGGACTGCAACAGAACTTCAACGCCACAGTAGTTTATTTGAATTCTTAAACGGATTTTTTGCAATGAAAACATGGCAGGGAGCTTTACCAACTTTGAGAGCAGCTTTAGATAAGAATGCACAAAGCGGAGATTATTTTGGTCCCGACGGATGGCAGGAATGGCGTGGTTATCCGGTTAAAGTTGAGTCGAATAAATTATCGCACGACAAAAGTATTGCCGCCAAATTATGGGATATCTCTGAGAAACTAACTGGAATAAAATTTAACTTATAGTAAATATTAAGCGAAGGAATTCACTATGTACAATTTTGATTTTTATAATCCAACACACATTGTATTTGGAAAAGATCGTCTTAGCGAACTTGCCGCATTGGTTCCTAAAGATACAAATGTGCTTGTATTATATGGCGGAGGAAGCGTAAAGAAATACGGAACATTGGTAAAAGTCAAAAATGTTTTAAGCGATCATAAAATTTTTGAATTCGGCGGGATTGAACCGAATCCACGTTTTGAAACTTTAATGAAAGCTGTTGAGATTGTTAAGAAAAAAAATATCGGTTTTTTACTTGCTGTTGGGGGCGGATCAGTGATGGATGGAACAAAGTTTATTGCTCTTGCAGCAAAATACAATGGTAGTAAACCCGAAGAATTGCTTTTTCAAGGTCGTAATTCAAATCTGGTCTCTGCCGCTATCCCCTTTGGAACAATTTTAACTCTACCTGCTACCGGTTCTGAGATGAACTCCGGTGCGGTTATAAGTTATGGTTATAGCAAATACGTTGTATTTAGTCCATTCACATATCCTAAATTCTCAATCTTAGATCCTACTCTTACATTTTCTTTACCTGAGACTCAGATAGCAAATGGAATTGTCGATGCGTTTGTACATGTGACTGAGCAGTACTTAACAATTCCTGTTGATGCCAGATTTCAGGACAGAACGGCAGAGGGAATTTTGCTATCGTTAATTGAAGTAGGAAGAAAAACTATTGACGAACCGACAGATTATGATGCAAGAGCCAATCTAGTTTGGAATGCAACTATGGCGCTCAATGGATTGATCGGCTCCGGAGTTCCTCAGGATTGGTCTACGCACATGATAGGTCATGAGTTAACTGCGCTATTCGGAATCGATCATGCAAAATCACTTGCTGTTGTGCTTCCATCTCTTCTCAATGTTAGAAAGGAGAAAAAACGCGGCAAGCTGTTGCAGTACGCGGAGCGTGTTTGGAAAATTGAAGAGAAGAATGAAGATAAAAAAATTGAATTGGCAATTTCAAAAACTCGCGAGTTCTTCGAAAGTTTGGGAATTAAAACGCGATTAACAGATTATAATATTAACTCTTCAGATCTTGATAAGGTTATAGAAGGATTGGAAACCAAAGGAATGACTAAGTTATCCGAGAGTCGGGATCTAACTTTAGAAATTAGCCGCAAAATTTTAGAGGATGCTTTATAATAAGGAGGAAACTATAAAAAGATTTTGAAATGTAACGATATAAAAAAATTATCATCGTAGAGACGGGGCATTCCCCGTCTCTACATAAAAATCAACCTTCTAAAGAAAGTAAAAACGGATTTTCCAGCGCGTTAACAACCCATCTTAAAAACCTAATTCCGTCAGCGCCGTCAATAATTCTATGATCATAAGAAAGTGAAAGAGGCATAATTAATCTTGGTTCAAACTTCCCATCAATATAAACCGGCTCGTAGGATGATTTTGAAATGCCCACGATTGCTACTTCCGGTGAATTAATGATTGGTGTAAAATAGGTTCCACCAATACCGCCAAGATTCGAAATTGTAAAACATCCTCCATGCATATCTTCGAGTGAAAGTTTTTTATCACGGGCTTTTTTCGAAACCTCAGCAAGCTCGATGCTGAGCTGAATAATATTTTTCTTATCAACATCACGAATTACAGGAACAAGCAATCCGCGGTCTGTATCAACGGCAATTCCTATATTCACAAACTTTTTCAAAACAATCTCATTTTTTTCCATATCAATGCTGCTGTTGAACTGTGGAAAAACCTTTAATGCC
This sequence comes from uncultured Ignavibacteriota bacterium, assembly GCA_947085815.1. Taxonomy (GTDB): domain Bacteria; phylum Bacteroidota; class Ignavibacteria; order Ignavibacteriales; family Melioribacteraceae; genus Fen-1258. Next base: position 48,349 of record CAMTXU010000025.1, read on the forward strand.
GATGCAAGAACTTTTAGAAGTACGGCGGTCACTGTTAATTTACCTCCGGCTTCTTCAACCTTCTTTCCAAATTGCTTTCTTAATTTTTCGAGATCCGTTATATCAGCTTTATCAAATTGAGTGACATGCGGTATTGTTGCCCAGGCGTAAGATAAATGCTCGGCTGTTTTACGCCGGATGTTACTCATTAGTTGGCGTTCAATTTCGCCCCACTTTGAAAAATCAGGTAATGTTTCTCTCGCATTACCTATGCTTCCCGTACTCAAAATTCCTGCTCTAATTTGTTCGTTCATGGCTTTTGCAAATGTTTTCAAATCTTCAATAGAAATTCTTCCGCCGGCTCCGCTTCCGCGGACCTGATGAATATCTACACCGATCTCTCTCGCGAATCTTCTAACCGACGGCGCCGCCGGTACGACAGCCTGAACTATATCCCGCGGTAATGTTACAACTGTTGGTGCGTGTGTATGTTCAACTTTTTGAAATTGTGGTTTGATGCTTGTTGCTGGCGATTGGTGATTAGTGATTGGCGACTTATTTTCTTCTGAAATTTTCAATTCTCCATTCGCAATTCGCAATTCACTCATTTCAATTACAAATGCAACTGATTCAACTGCAACTTTATCACCATCTTTAACCCGAACTTCTTTTACAATTCCGCTAATTTCCGTTGGTACTTCAACCGTTGCTTTGTCGGTTTCAATTTCAAGAACAATTTGATCGGCTTTAATTTGGTCTCCCACATTCACCAGCACTTTTGTAATCTGTGCCGATGAAATATTTTCACCGAGTATCGGAATCTTAAACTCATAATTGATGGTTGTTGGTGATTGGTTTTTAGTGATTGGTGGTTCAACTACCGCTTTTGGAATTTCAAATTTTTGATTAATAGAAGTCCTCTCACTTTTCACTTCCGACTTTTCTCCACTGACTGCTGACTGCTGATCGTCAACTTCAATCGCAATAATTGCTTCTCCAACTTTGGCTTTCGCCCCCTCTTTTAGATATATTTTTTTTACAATTCCGGCAATATCGGAAGGGACTTCAACCGTGGCTTTATCAGTTTCAATTTCAACCACTACCTGGTCAACTTCAATCTTTTCACCCTCTTTCAAAGGGATCTTAATAACATCAGCCGCTTCAATACCATCACCTAGATGTGGTAATCTAAAATCTACTATCATTTTTTCCCTCTACCTGGCCATTCTGTGTAAAACGATAAATAATTTCATTAATTGATTTGAGATTCTTCACCCCGATAAATCGGGATTCAGAATGACAATAATCTAGAATCTAGTTTATGATTTAGCCGGATTTTTTTTATCCGGATTAATATTTAATTCCTTCTGAGCTTTCTTAACTACTTCCGGTTTTAACTTTCCTTCTTTCATCAACGAATAAAGAGTTGCATAGACAATATGCTTGGCATCCACTTCAAAAAAATCACGGAGTGATTGACGTCCTTCGCTTCTACCAAAACCAAACGTTCCGAGTGAATGAAGCGGTCCGGGCAGCCATTTTGCCATAGCGTCTTTCATAAGCTGAACATAATCCGAAGCGGCAACAAAAACTCCCTCTTCACCTTTCGTAATTTGTGAGATGTATGGAAGTTTTTGTTCTTTTTCCGGATTAAGCATGTTCCATCTCTCAGCCTCTTGAGCATCGAGATGAAGATTCTTATAACTTGTTACGCTCCAGATATCCGTAGAGACTCTATAATTCTTTTCAAGAATTTCCGATGCCTTAATTACTTCGTTAAGAATTGTTCCACTTCCGAGTAAGTGTGCTTTAACTTTCTTATCAGTCTTCTCACTCGCCCTAAACCTATACATTCCTTTTAGAATTCCCTCCTTAATACCTTCCGGCATATTCGGCTGAGAATAATTTTCATTCATGATGGTTATGTAATAAAAAATGTTTTCCTGTTTCTCATACATACGGTAAATTCCGTCGCGAATTATAACCGCTAGTTCATAAGCGAATGCGGGATCGTAAGTAACCAGATTAGGAACCGGATAAGCAAGCAGATGAGAGTTTCCATCTTGATGCTGCAGACCTTCTCCGGCAAGAGTTGTTCTACCGGCAGTCGCTCCGAATAGAAATCCTTTACATCTCATATCTGCGGCTGCCCAAACAAAATCACCCACTCGCTGCATCCCGAACATAGAATAAAAAATGAAGAACGGAATGGCATTAATTCCATGCGTTGCATAGGAAGTTCCCGCAGCTATGAAAGATGACATAGAACCAGCTTCTGTAATTCCCTCTTCAAGAATTTGACCGTCCTTTGCTTCTTTATAATAAAGAAGACTATCTCTATCCACCGGTGCGTAGAGTTGTCCTTCGTGAGCGTAAATTCCAACTTGTCTAAACAATGATTCCATTCCAAAAGTACGAGCCTCGTCGGGAACGATAGGAACAATTAAATGCCCAATTTCTTTATCTCGTAAAAGTTTAGCAAGCATGCGGACGAACACCATTGTTGTAGATACTTCACGCTCATCTGTTCCTTTATAAAATTCCTCAAATAATTCTTCCGATGGAGTTTTGAGGGGTGAAGATTTTACAACACGTTTAGGAACATACCCGCCAAGGACTTTTCGTCTCTCTTTAAGGTATCTGATCTCAGGAGAATCTTCCGAAGGCTTAAAGAACGGCGCACTGGCAATTTCATCATCACTAATTGGTATAGAAAAACGGGATCTAAATTCTTTTAGCTCATCTTCGTTTAATTTTTTCTGAGAGTGGGTTATGTTTTTCCCTTCACCGGCTTCTCCAAGTCCGTAACCTTTAACCGTCTTTGCAAGAATTACAGTGGGTGCGCCTTTGTGCTCTACTGCCTCCTTAAAAGCGGCATAAACTTTTTCTGGATCGTGCCCGCCTCGTTTCATCTTTTCAAGTTGTTCATCAGAATATTTCTCTACAAGCTTCAATAGTTCGGGGTACTTCCCAAAAAATTGTTCTCGAATATATTTTCCGCCTCGTACAACGTGGTTCTGAGATTCACCATCGAGTGTTTCCTGCATTCGTTTAATAAGCAATCCGGTTTTATCTTCATCAAATAATGGATCCCAATCGCTTCCCCAAATTACTTTCACTACATTCCAGCCCGCACCTCTAAAATTTGCTTCAAGTTCTTGAACAATATTTCCATTACCGCGGACGGGTCCGTCAAGCCTTTGCAAATTACAGTTGATTACAAAAATTAAGTTGTCAAGTTTTTCTCTTGATGCGAGCGATATCGCGCCGAGTGCTTCGGGTTCATCTGTTTCGCCGTCTCCAAGAAACGCCCAAACTTTCCGATCACTATCCTTTTTCAAACCACGGTCTTCAAGATAGCGGTTGAATCGTGCCTGGTAAATTGCTTGAATTGGTCCGAGTCCCATCGACACTGTTGGGAATTCCCAGAATTCAGGCATCAGCCATGGATGTGGATAAGATGAAAGTCCGCCTCCGGGTTCTAATTCGCGTCTAAAATTTTCTAATTGCTCTTTTGTTATTCTTCCTTCGAGATAAGCGCGCGCGTAAATTCCCGGTGCGGCATGTCCTTGAAAATAAATTATATCACCTTCGCCGTTGCCGTCTTTACCGCGGAAGAAATGATTAAATCCAATTTCGTAAAGAGTCGCCGCGGAGGCATAAGTTGAAATATGCCCGCCAATTCCGGGTTCTTCTTTATTTGCGCGTACTACCATTGCCATAGCATTCCAGCGTATTAAACTTTTTATTCGGCGTTCAATTTCTCTTCCGCCCGGAAACGGCGGCTGCTTTTCTTTTGGTATTGTGTTGATATAAGGAGTGTTGGCAGTGAATGGAAGGTCAACACCGGCTTGATGAGCGTATGTATCGAGATCATGTAAAAGTGTCCTTACTTTTTCAGGTCCGCCGGTTTGTAAAACATATTCTAACGATTCCAGCCATTCTCTAACTTCAACCTCGTCAAGTTCAGCATAACCGTTATTATTCTTTTCGTTCATCTTTATTCCTTTGATTCTATTCTTAACTTTTTGATGATTGGTTAATCTACCACAATTTCAAACTACTGTATAATTTAAGTATTCTAATAGTCGGATTCTATCCTCCCCAGCTGTCGCATGTTATAAGATAGATAACGAGGTCTATATACAGGAAGTTCAACAATTAAAAAAATTTAATGGCTCTCCGGTTCGGCGTGAACCATAACTTTTACATTTTTGATTCTGCTGCTTATGGCTTGTTCAACCATGTGAGATATTTCGTGAGCTTGTTCAATTGTCATGTTTTTGTCAACGTGAATATTTAACTCTACAAATTTAATTGGTCCTGACACACGTATTTTTATATCATGTACTTGTTTTACATCCGGGATTCCTCTAACAATCCCCTCAACTCTTTCATGCAGTCCCTGCGGAGCTCTATCAACGAGAGCATCGAAGGATCTTTTACCTAAACGGTAACTAACACTTAATACAATCATCGCAACAATTAAAGCCGCGATGGGATCCGCATAATGGAAATTAAAAGCCGCGCCTATCAAACCGATTAATACAACGGAAGAACTCCAGATATCAGTAGAAAAATGGAGAGCGTCCGCTTCGAGCGCCTGACTATCATGCTTCTTTGCAACTCTGTAGAGCGCACGTGAACGGGAATAATCAATTATTATTGAAGTAACTATTACAATAAAACTCAATACGGTAACTTCAAAATGCACCTCAAGTGTAATCAGTCTTCTAATAGCCTCATAGATTATCCATACGCATGTGAGTACAAGTAAAAGAGTTTCAATAAGAGCTGAATAGTTTTCAATCTTGCCGTGACCAAAGTTATGTTCTGCGTCTGCAGGAGTGTCCGAAAATTTCACTGCAAAAAAAGTAATTACTGCGGCAACTAAGTCAAGCGCAGAATGAAGCGCTTCAGAAAGAATTCCCAAACTTCCAGTGATAATACCTACCACAAATTTGAACGAAGTTAAAAATATCGCGGCAAGAACCGATGTAAGAGCGATAGATTTTTTTTCCGATGATGCCTCAACGGCGGGATTTTTCACAATTCTCCAACCACTTGGAAATAATATCTGAAAATTAAGAATATTCGGGGTAATTGAAAGATCCTTAAGATCGGCTTATTTATTAAAAAAAAGAATTGACTTCGAATGATGAAACTTATATAGTTGATTAGCGAAAATAAGTTAATATGAAGATACCTTCTTCAAATACTAATGCATATTACATCGAATTCGTAAATTCTTTCTCCGATGTTACAGGAATCCGAAAGACGGCAGAATCAAAATCCCAGAACGAAGAAAAATCGTATCTGAAATATTCTACTCAAAGTCAGAGGAGCGTTAAAGTTTCTGACAACCCGGAGAAACAGAAAACCATTCAAGACTATAATATAACGCTTCAACAAAACACGCCTGCCGTAAAACTTCTTAAAATATTAAAGTCATTCAACGAGACTAAAAAGATTGTTTCTACTTATGACGAAGACAATGTTGATTTTGAAGCGATAAATGAACTGTCAGAAAAAGAATTCAGTAAACCTTCTCCCAGTGAGATTGGATTCTATGTAGTGATTGACGAACCAAAAACAAATGTAAGTGCGCTTAAAATTAAGAAAGCCTCGGACATTTGGAGAGGAAGAATTAATAATACTTATCAGTTGGGATTTATTAAAGAACCCGGAACACTGGTAAACATGGTAATTTAATTTTTGTAATAGCCCTTCTTTATATAAAGTTTAGCTCCTTTCAATCTTTCATCACCAATTTGATTAACTATATAGTGCTTTTCCGGTTTACCATTTACTTCCAACACCTCAAACCCGACGATTCCCTTTCTTATAAGATCCGCCAGCATCTTCAAAAATTCATCTCGTTCAGCACTGTTCAAATCAGAAATATCGAGTCTGTCCGGACGACCAAGATTTAAAAATTTATCAATCCGGTCATAAACTTTTGACGTATTTGAAATTTCGATTGAATCTTTTGCGGGTAAATTTTTATCCAGCAATTTAACTTTGCTGGGATCACTTTTGAACAAATCTTGTAATATTTTTGAATTATCAACCGGCCGCATAATTATTTCTCTTTTTAGGATTATCGAATTATGGTCTAAAAAATTGACTCTTTTTATGTGATAAACATCAAATATTTTTCTCGACAACAACCGCTGTCCCATAACACAAAACCTCCGTAACACCTCCCATTACTTCTGTTGCATCGTAGCGAACACCAAGTAACGCATTTGCACCAATAGATTGTCCATGCTGAACCATTAATTCGAACGCGTCAGAGCGTGTCTTTTCACAAAGTTCTGTAAAGAGTGTGATGTTCCCGCCTATAATAGTTTGCAATCCCGCTCCAATTGATCCAAAGATTGAACGTGAACGTACAACAATTCCCTTAACAACACCGAGGTTCTTTACAACCTTGTATCCATCAAGTGTGAAAGTTGTGGTGATAAGTGAGTGATCCATCGTAACCTCATTTATAATTGCTTAAAAACTCTTTATGGTCGATCTGTGCATAACGTAAAATTTTGTGAAGTAACAAACGATCTATTGCATTGTAATTTGGTTCGGTGATGGGTTTCTTTCCAGGACAGTACAAACGGATATGGCTTCCACGCTGTTGAACAACTTTATAACCCATCTGCACGAGCGCTTTGATAATTTCCTTCCCTGATAAAATAGGACTGACGTAAATTTATATTGTGATGGTACGGAGACTAATCTCTTGCGGATTATAACTTAATAAAATTCTTTTCGCATTTTTTTCTTTTAGTATCAGTTTTATAACTTCTTTGATGTTCTCAACCGCTTCATCTATTGTTTTGCCTTGTGTATAACACCCTTCAAAAACCGGGCACTCAACTACATACCAACCGTCCTGACCTATTTCAATTAATAGTGGCAGTTTATGTTCAGCGTTAATCTTTCTTTTTACCGGTTGCATTTTCTTTTAACTAATATTCTGATTGAAAAATATTACTCATTGAACGTAAAGTCAATTATAGGGGCAAGAGTTTTTTTATTTTTTGAATTGTCAGGGGTGCGGAGCCTTCGTAGTGATTGTTAACATTCAGATATATATCAACATTCCTGTTCAGCAATTCGGTTATCATCTCAATTAATTTTTCCAGCTCGTCATCTTTAGGATCTAAAATTTTATTCCATTCTCCTCCGGAACGATTTTCTATTCCGTGACAATCCGGTCCATGTAAACGAATTATTGTGAAATCTTTTATATAGTCTTTGAATTTTTTGTATACATCGAATATTGAGGGCATATAATAACCTTGCAAAAACACATGACCAAGCTTGTGCTCGCGCATGAATTGAAAATATTCTTCGTTCAAATAATTCGGATTTCTGATTTCGAATGAAAAATCGAGCTCAGATGGAAACTGCTTTACAAACTCCCGCATCAAACCCTGAAATTCATATTGTGATTTCATTTTCTCTTTGTTAAGGTATTCAAATTGGAACATCAATGGACCTAAACAGTTTTTCATCAGCTTGAGAATATTTAGAAACTCTGAAAGGAGATCGTGCGAAAGAAAATGGGAATTCGGAATTAACGTCTCGGATTTTTCCGCGCTGTACAGATGTGTAAGCGAAATGCTGTTGGGAATTTTAATTGTAAACTTGAACTCTTTCGGCACAAAAATTTTGTAGGCAGCAACTATATCTTGCTTGGGAAGGGTTACTTTATTTATTCCGTGAAGTGACCAAAACCATTGATCAATTTCAACGGTATTAAACTGCTTTGAATATTCTTTTAGGTAATTAATCTTTGATTCATTTGAATAAACAATTCCACGCCAGGAATCATATTTCCAACTACATGTTCCTATTCTAAGTTGAGACATTTTCCCTTTTCAGATATTACAAATTTTGCACACATTTTAGATGACTTTTCATTTTCCAAAATGAAGCTCCTTCTTTCACATTACACACTAACACATAAAATAGAGCCCGTTTGAACTAGTTTGAACTCTGCAGCCATCTCTTTAATACATTTTTCTGGGTCATTTCTAAAGAAGCGCCGGGGTGAAGATAAATATATTTACCGGGAGGCATCTCATTCTCCGCTAATTCTTTCCAGATACTCTTTTTAAGATCATCTTTTTTTCTGCTGTATAGATTTTCCCACTCGGAAAAATTTAAATGTTTTCTCCCTTCGTTTACATCATCTATGATTAACCATGAAACCGGCGCTACCTTACTATACCAGGGCCATTTTGTTTCGTTTGAATGGCAATCGTAACAAGCATTTTTTAAAATATTTTTTATCTGAAGCGGTGCTTCTATATCGTCTTTTACAGGCGGATTAGTGCGCTCCACTTCGATATACTGTATTCCTATAAACCCAGCTATCATTATAGCCATCAGTAATCTGAATATAAATCTTCCCATTGTTTTCCCTTATATCAATATATGTTGTTTGCATGCTATATAAATTTAACAAAAATATTTACGAGATAATTTCGATTACCTCTTTACAAAATTTTATTAAAAAATTCATTACGGCTTCTGGTGAATTGAATTTATTGTTCATCTCCAGCTTAAGTGTATCCTTTACTTGTACAAACTTAATCTCTTTTGCGTAATTAGTGTTGATGTAGGACAATAAGAGAACAAATTTGTTCTGATAGAAATTTTCTCTCTCTCCCTTCGGCAGAATAATAATTACCCTGTTAGATTGAATAATAATCCGTTCGAACAACGCAAATGACGAATAGAATCTTAATATCGCGGCAAGAATCAACCGCTCTATATTTGGCGTGAACTTTCCGAACCGGTCTGCCATCTCATCTTTTATCTCATCAAGCTCATCAATTTTAATCATCGAAAAAAGAGCCGTGTAGAAACTCAGTCTGTCCGCTTGATCAGGCATGTACAATTTCGGAATTCCAATTTCAAAGAAAGTATCAATTGTGGGCTCGGATCGTTCTTGTTGACTGGGCAGTTCTTTGAATATCTCTTTAAATTCGTCTTGCTTCAATTCTTCGACGGCTTCATCAAGAAGTTTGAGATACATATCAAAACCGATAGCATCTATAAAACCGCTCTGCTCCGTGCCAAGTAAATTACCGGCTCCGCGAATTTCCAGATCGCGCATGGATAAATTAAATCCTTCGCCAACATCCGTATATTCTTCTATTGCCTGCAATCTCTTAACAGCTTTTTTTGTTATAGCGTTCAAAGAAGGGACAAGTAAATAAGCGTATGCCTGCCGGTCGCTTCTCCCAACTCTACCACGAAGTTGATGTAGCTCTGCCAATCCAAATCTGTCGGCACGGTTAACTATTATCGTATTCACATTTGGTATATCGAGACCGGACTCAATAATTTTTGTTGAGATAAGCATGTGATAATTTTTTAAGAGAAAGTTGTGAATAACTTTCTCCAATTCACTGGGCTTCATCTGCCCGTGAGCAATACCGATTTTTATTTCAGGTATATATTTCTGAACATACGCCGCAATTTTTTCTATCGACTGAACACGGTCATGAACAAAATAAATCTGTCCGTTCCGTTTAATCTCATTCAGTACCCATTCCCGCACTTTATGAATATCGAACAAATCTACTTTAGTATAGATGGACTGCCGGTTTGGAGGTGGTGTAGCAATAATTGAAAGATCGCGCGCACCAAGCAAAGATAAATTTAGTGTACGTGGTATGGGCGTTGCTGTGAGTGTTAATGTATCTACGTTAGCTTTGATCGACCGTAATTTTTCTTTAGCCATTACTCCAAAGCGGTGTTCTTCATCTATTATAAGCAATCCCAGATCCTTAAAGAGAATGTCTTTCGAGAGTAACCGATGTGTACCTATTACTAAATCAACTTCCCCATTTTCAAGTTTTTTTGTTATCTCAACTTGTTCCGCTTTGCTCTGAAAACGTGATAGAGCTTCAACTCTTACCGGAAATTGAGTAAGTCTATCTTTGAATGTGTTGTAATGTTGTTCGGCTAATATTGTTGTTGGAACCAGAAGCGCCACCTGTTTTCCATCGTTAATTGCCTTGAACGATGCGCGTACGGCAATTTCTGTCTTACCGAAACCGACATCTCCGCACACCAATCGATCCATCGGGTTTTCGCTTTCCATATCCCTTTTAACTTCTTCCGTGACTTTTGTTTGATCGGGTGTATCTTCATAAAAAAATGAGGCTTCAAGTTCCTTCTGCCAGATTGAATCCGTACTGAATGAAAATCCTTGTGCGGATTTTCTTTTAGCGTATAGAGTAATAAGCTCGCGAGCGGTTTCTTTAATTTTTGCTTTAACTTTTTTCTTTGTTGATTTCCATTCGCCTCCGCCTAGAACCGTCAATTTGGGCGGGATATTATCTTGCGATGAAAACTTTTTTACTAAAGAGAGGTAGTTCAAATTAACATATACAGTTCCTCCTTCAGCATATAAGATCTTGATCGATTCCTGCTCTACTTCGCCTATCTTAATTGTTTCAAGACCAACGTATTGTCCTATACCAAAATTAACATGAACTACATAATCGTATTTCTTGATAGAGGCAAAATCCTTAACGCGGGATTTTTTGTACTTAGCTTTGGTAGAAAGTTTTGTTCTGTACGGTTTATTGAAGATTTGGTAATCGGTTAATAAAACTAGATGGCTATTCTTGGATATAAATCCGCTTTTAACCGCGAGCACAATTATTTTGATTTTGCCTGCATCAAACAGCTCGCTCAATTCTTTTCCGCCGGTCTGATTAGCCGGCTTGAATTCCGAGAGTAACTCAAACAAACGATTTTTTTGAAGTTCATTCTCAACTGCAATAATCACTTGAAAATCTTTTGCCGTGTAATCTTTCAAAAAATTGTACAGCAATTCAAAATTGGAATTAACAACAGGGGCTTCTGTTAAATGTAACTGGACTCTATCGTCATGATGACCAACCGCATCCTCAATCAACCACCGCGTATTTTTCTCAAATATTATTTCTAACGATTTTTTCCCTTCATGATCTTGCTCCTGCCCGCCAAAAGAAAGACGGGTAAACTCTTGCCCTTGTTCATATCCTCCGTCATAAAGTTCATCTTTCAGATCATTGTCAATTTCTTCTTCAACTATTAGTTCCGGCGATGAATTTTTCTCTGTGAACAAATTTTGCAGTTCATAGTCGGCGGCAATTACAAGCGGGTTATTTAGATAATCAAAGATATCGGAAGCATTTTCTTCGTCTGTTAATATTGACGCAGCAACTGTAACGGATGTAAGTTTATCGAGTGACCGTTGCGTCTCGGGATCGAAATGTCGGATTGATTCAAGAAAGTCGCCGTCATATTCCAGCCTGCATGGTTGCTTTTCGCTGTAAGACCAGAAATCAATTATAGAGCCGCGCACTGCGAAGTCTCCGGGACTATCAACATATTTATCGCGGTTATAATTAATTGTGTTGAAGTATTCGAGCAGATCATTGTAAGTTAGGTTGCCGCCGATTTCAATTCTGGTTGTGTTTTTATCGATAGCCTTCTTTGCCGGTAATTTTAATTTTAGCAGATCGTATGTTGAGATTAAAATGAAGCTCTCACGGGTATTTATATCTGTTAGCCTTTCCTGCAAAGTTTCTACGGAGAGGTCATCAGCGGCAATTACCTTTTCTTCCATACCCAGAATGCTCAGCTCAACTTTTGTTTCATTCACCGACTGAACTGTTGGACAGAGAAGAACAATCTGTTTCTCTATTCCGGAAATTGATTTGATGAAAAGAGATTTTGAAGATCCGGGAAAGGAGGATGTGTAAATCTTTCCGCTATCTGAAGAGATTCTAATTTTTCCTTTTAATTCGGTTAATGACTGAAGCGAGTCTATAAGAATATCAGCAGTTGATTTCATCTTCTCTTTCTTTAAAATATAGAACACCCTTCTTCGCAGCAGCGGAGAGGATTTTTCCGGCACAAAGTTAATATCTTTTATCATAACAATCAGATGCGGAGATAATTCCTTTAGCAAAGTATGTTTCATAGTCCCTAGCATAACAATTGCATGCTTCATTAATTCTATTTTCATAAATTCTTGGGTATTAGCTTTCGCAAAGTTTTTCAATTAGCAACATCTGTTTCCTTTTTATATTATTTTAGAAACGGATTTCCATCAACTAATCTTAGGAAATTATTTATGGCACTTCTAAAAGCTCGCAGACATAATGAATTAAAACCAGTTGATTTGAAATGGACTTGCGGTACAGATGTATTTGATTTTGAAAACACGAAGGATGTTAGACCGATTGAAGGAATTGTTGGACAAGAACGCGCGCTGAAAGCATTACGTCTCGGTGTTGAATTGAAAAGTCCCGGTTACAATATTTTTATTACCGGTCTCTCCGGTACCGGAAAATTTACAGCCATTAAACAGATGCTTGAATCAATCACACCAGATTGCTCAAATCTTTCCGATTACGCATATGTAAATAATTTTAAGGATGAAGACAGACCGATTCTGCTGCAATTTCCCGCCGGACAGGCTAATAAATTTAAAAAGGATCTATCGCGTGCAATTAAATTTTTACAGGAAAAGATTCCTCTTATTCTTGCCGCTGAACCGTTTGTTAAACAAAAAAAACGGGTTTTTGCCGAGTACGGAAGAATTCAGCAGAAGATGATGAACGCATTCGAAGAAAAACTTAAAAAAGATAATTTTACGCTGGGACAGGTTAAAGTGGGCGAGCTTGTTCGTCCTGAAATTATTGCCGTAATTGATGACAAACCTGTATTTGTTAATCAACTTGATGAACTAATTCAAACAGATAAAATCACTCAAAAAAAAGCAGAAGAAATCGTAACCAAATATTCAACCTATCAGGATGAACTCCAAAGAGTTTTTAGAGAAAGTCTAAAACTAACACGTGACTATCAAGAAAAAGTTATGAAGATTGAGGGGGAATTTGTTAATGAATTTATTGCACTCACACTTGAAGAGCTGAAGAAAAAATATAAAATCAATTCTGTAAAAGAATATTTAAGTCACGTGCATGAAAGCATTCTTCTGAATCTGGAAGTTTTTAAAGGGCAGAGACCCGTGCGTGAAGAAGCCGAAGGGGGAATAATTATAGATTATCTAAAAGAATACGAACTCAATATCATACTCGATAATTCCGATACAAAAAAATGTCCGGTAATAGTTGAAACATCTCCAACATACAATAATCTTTTTGGCACAATTGAAAAATACAGCGACGGAAAAGGAGGCTGGTATGCGGATTTCACAAAGATAAAAGCAGGTTCTCTACTTCGTGCCAACGGAGGATATATAGTCATCAACGCGATGGATGCCTTTGGCGAAGCCGGTGTTTGGAAAACCTTAAAACGTGTTTTGTTATACGGTCAATTAGAGATTCAAGATGTGGCAAATCTTTATCAATTATCTCCGAGCATATTGAAGCCGGAACCGATTGACATTAACACTAAAGTGATACTGATTGGTAACAGCTACATCTATTCGATGCTCTCTTCGTATGAAGACGACTTTAATAAAATTTTTAAGGTCAAAGCCGATTTTGATTATGAGATGAAACGAACCGACTCAACCATGAAAGAGTACGCAAAGCTGATAAAGAAATTGATTGAGACAGAGGACTTATTGGAATTTGATAAATCTGCCATCTCAAAAATTTTAGAATACGGCGCCCGCCATGCCGGAGAAAAAGACAAACTCACTACACGTTTTGCTTATATAGCCGATCTTGTCCGCGAAGCATGTTTTTGGGCACGAGGTAATAAACATAAAATGGTGATGAGTAATCATGTTGACGAAGCCTTCAATTCATCAAAAGAACGGCACGGGCTTTATGAATCTAAACTTTCGGATATGATAAATAACGGAACAATTCTTATTGATACCGATGGCTCGCGCGTGGGAACGATTAATGGTCTGGCGGTTTACGAGAGCGGTAAATATGCCTTCGGTAAACCTACACGGATAACTGCTTCCGTGGCTCTTGGTAACGGAAATATAATTAATGTCGAGCGCGAATCCGGCTTAAGTGGAAACACACATAACAAAGGTGTTCTTATTATTTCCGGTTACTTTAGAGAGACTTTCGGTTCAAGAATTCCACTATCGTTCACGGCAAGTTTAGTTTTTGAGCAAGGCTATGGAATGATTGACGGAGACAGCGCATCAATTACAGAAATTTGTGCACTACTATCTGCTCTTTCGAGAATACCCATCAAACAATCTTTTGCAATTACGGGATCTGTAAATCAAAAAGGTGAAATTCAACCGATCGGCGGAGTGAATGAAAAAATTGAAGGATTTTTTGATGCTTGTAATCTAAGAGGATTGACATGTACACAAGGAGTAATAATTCCGGTGCAGAATGTGAAAGACTTAATGCTTAAAGACGAAATTGTAAACGCTGTGAAAAAAAATAAATTTCACGTTTATGCTGTAAGTAAGGTTGAAGAAGCTGTTGAGATAATTACCGGTGTGCGCGCCGGTAAAAAATTGAAGAATGGAAAGTTTGAGCAAAATACTTTGTTTGGTGAGGTTGAAAAAGAACTTACCGCAATGAGAAAGCGCATGAAACCACCGACACCCAAAAAGAACAACATTAAAAAGAAAGCAGCTAAAAAAAGTAAATCGGATAGAACAAAACGGAAGAGATAATGCCACAATTTGCTAAAACAAAAATACTCGCCACAATTGGTCCCGCAACAGATTCTGAAAAAAAATTAGAAACGTTAATTGATGCAGGCTGCAATGCTTTCAGACTTAATTTTTCTCACGGTAATTTTGATTACTTCGAAAAAGTATTTCATTCCATCAATGCTCTTTGCATTTCTAAATCTCTCCCAATTCCAATTCTTATCGATCTGCAAGGACCCAAAATCAGAATTGGTGAACTTGAGAAACCGGAAATAGAATTAGTTAATGGAAATCAAATTGAGATTACAATTGAGAAAGTCGTTGGTACGGCGCAAAAAATTTCCACCTCATATTCGCTTCTGCACAAAGATGCACAAATTGGAAATAGAATATTAATAGATGACGGCTTGATCAATTTGAAAGTTATCTCAAAGAGTAAAAACTCAGTTATTTGCGAGGTTGTTAACGGCGGTATATTAAAACCGAAGAAAGGAATGAATCTTCCCGGAATGAAACTAAGTACGCCCTCGGTAACAGAAATAGATTTAAAAAATCTCGAATTTGCATTAAAGCACCGTGTGGATTTTATTGCGCTCTCATTTGTTCGGGAGGCAGGTGATATTATTCAACTGAGAAATTGGCTAAAAGAAAGAGGCTATAGTAAACCCATAATCGCAAAAATTGAAAAGCAGGAAGCTGTGTCGAATTTTGAAAGTATTCTTACCGCATCTGATGGAATAATGATTGCACGCGGTGATCTTGGAGTTGAATTAAAACCTTACGATGTGCCGATCATTCAAAAAAGAATTATTAAAAGATGCAATGAATTGGGTAAACTCGTAATCACTGCTACGCAAATGCTGGAATCGATGGTAAACAATCCCGTTCCCACTCGCGCGGAAGCTTCCGATGTGGCGAACGCAGTTTGGGACGGTACCGATGTTGTAATGTTAAGCGCTGAAACTTCCGTTGGTAAATTTCCTGCACAAGCTGTTAAGTTGATGCAAGAGATCATTCTTAATGCAGAACGCGCATACGAGTTTGATAGAGTAATTAATTTTGCCAAACCGGAATTTATCGAAGAAAATTTATTCGATTCGATGAACAAAGGTATCTGCTCAATTGGCAAACAGATAAATGCTAAGGCTATTGTAGCTTTTACCGCTAAGGGTAATACACCAAATAGTCTCTCAAAGTTTAGACCTCAAGCGGTAATAATTGCTGTTTCCGATAGCTTCGATACTATGAACAAACTTTCACTCAAATGGGGTGTACTTTCTCTGTATTGCAAAGATATCAGCGATAGACAAATTGCTTCGGAATTTGTCCGTAAACAAATTCTCGATAATAAAATTGTTGAGCCGGGTGATCTAATAATTTTTACCGAAGGCGGTTTGAAAATTAAGAACACAAGAGAAAACTGGGTACGGTTTGAAGTATTGTGATAGAAGATAGTTGAAGTAACAAGTTGTGTGAAATAGAACTAGATTATAAAAAAGAACAAATAACTCCAGCATTTATGCTGGAGTTATAGAAAGAAGTTTACCATAGGGACTTTAGTCCCAAAACAAAAGTGAATAACTGTGGCTAAAGCATAATTCGTTGTGGTTATGAGCCCCCCCGACATAAATGTCTGGGTTTAATTCACACAACCGGTTTTTTCATTAATTTCATAATGAAGAATTTTCTGCGCTGAAATTTTATGAGCATCCAAACAGAGAAATATCATCTTGCAAAATGGTGGAAAAAAGCAGACAACGGAAAGTTGCTTTGCACTCTTTGCCCGCGTTACTGCACTATTGGCGAAGGACAGTCTGGATTTTGTTATATCCGCCAAAATATGGGAGGAAAATTATATTCAGTTGGATATGGACGACCAACAGGATTTGCTATAGATCCAATCGAAAAAAAACCGCTTAATCATTTTCTACCAGGTTCACAGATTCTAAGTTTCGGTACAGCAGGATGTAATCTCGGTTGTAAATTTTGTCAAAATTGGTCAACGAGTAAAGCAAAGATTGACAATGTTCGTTCTGTCAATGCCTCGCCCGAAGATGTTATTGAACTCGCAAAGAAAAATCACACACCCTCAATTGCTTTTACTTATAACGATCCCGTAATCTTTGGTGAGTATGTAATTGATATTTCCAAGCTGGCACGCGAAGAGGGGATAAAATCCGTAATGGTAACTGCCGGTTATATAGAGAGAGAAGCAAGAAAAGATGTTTTCAAATATATCGATGCCGCTAATGTTGATCTTAAAGCCTTCACCGAAAATTTCTATTCTAAACTAACCTCTTCACACCTCTCCGATGTTTTGAATACGCTTGTCTGGCTAAAGAACGAAACTGATATATGGTTTGAAATAACTACTTTACTAATCCCCGGAGAAAATGATTCAGTAGAAGAGACAAAACAGATGTGCGAATGGATTCTTAATAATTTAGGGGAAGAAGTTCCCATTCATTTTACTGCTTTCCATCCGGATTTTAAGATGATTGATAAAAATCCTACTCCAAGTTTAACTTTAACAAACGCACGTCAGATCGCACTTCAATCCGGAATAAAATATTGTTATGTAGGAAATGTTCAGGATTCTGTTGGGCAAAACACATATTGCCCGGGATGTAGCAGAACTCTCATTACCCGGAATTGGCATTCGGTATTGAGCAATAGGCTGGTTGGCAAAAATTGTCCTTTTTGTGGTGTTCATATTTCCGGATTTTTTTTATAAAACTAATTTGTATAATGATTGTAAATTTCTATATTACTAATGGTTATAATTATCCAGTTATGATAATAAGTCACCTTACGCAAGGTGTCATTCTGGAACGGAACGTCCGAAGAACTCCTACGGAGAAGCGGAGTGAATGCCGAAGATATTCCTTGGGGAGAATTTCGGAATCGGGCAAAAAAAGTTTTTAGATTCTTCCCCCGATAAATCGGCGTCAGAATGGCAAATAATAATGTCTTTGCGTAACATCAGTAATTAATTAAACTCAGCCAGGAGTTCTTATGAAAAAATTAATTTCATTACTCGCCGTTACTATTGTTATTCTTCTAATTTCAGTCTCATGTTCTGAAAATTCAGAACAGCCAAGTTCACCATCCTCAAACTCTAGCAATTTATCATTATCCAAAGACGGTGGTACGACAACAAGCGCTAATGGTAAACTGGGTATTATAGGTAAATTATTTTCAAGCAAGGAAGC
>CAMTXU010000026.1:0-16243 GCA_947085815.1 uncultured Ignavibacteriota bacterium
CTAGCGTCTTGCGTTCGTTTCTTGGTTTCATTTTTTGCAAGCTTTCCTTGTTGTTTTTTATTTCTCTTGCAAATTTAATCCTTACTTCTCTTATTTTCAGCCTTCCTTTATCGACGTTTATTATTTATTCAGCGACGACTAGATTATAATTTCTATTTGGGCTGTAAATATTTTACTAACAAGTTTTTGAAATGAAGCATAAATAGGAGATGTGAATGGCAATAATCAAACATTTACAAACATTAAAACAAAAAAGCTGCCCTTTTGAGGCAGCCTTTCTTGATTAAGAATTATTTAGTTTTTCTTAACTGTATATGTCAGTTTTACCGGATCAAACCGAATTGTGTAGTTGCCGGCAGCATCTAATTTAAGATTAGGAGCATTACTTGAGCTTAAAGTACCATTGCCCCCATCCCCATAATTAAGATCCCAAGCGTCGTTTGCTCTGAACTTAAATTCTCCTGCGGTAAAGTTAGCTGTAATTTCCCACATCTTGCGTTGACCATTATAGAACATAGGCGTACTTGCACCCCAGCCGCCTGCGGTTGCTGATCCAATAACTCCCCAATCATCGGTCTTGGTTAGTGTTATTGTTTTTGCATTTATATCAACAGCAACTGCATAAGTACCTGCGATAACTGAGAAATCATTGCCACTTGCGTCAAGCGTGCCGGAATAATTATTACCCGTTTTAGTTAATGTACCGCCATAATTTGGTCCATTCCAATTTGGATTAACAGTAATTTTGAATCCACTTGCAGCATTAGTACCATCTTTAATACGTATAATACCAGCGTATTGAGAATTAAAACCATATGAATACAATCTTCCATTTTCAGCCCCTGGAGACCAACCCTGATATGCGCCAGGCACATATACCATTGGATAGTTTATCACTGCATCGTAGGGAGTAAAACTCTTTGATTTAGTGTCAGTATAAACAGTAGCTACATTGGAACTTACTGAAGCGCCGATTCTGTAATAAACCGTAACTGCTGTTCCTATGGCATAATTCCATGCCAATAATAAAGTATTTAATTCACCTACTTTATAGGTCCCACTTAATTTCTGAGTAGTTAAAATAGTAGCTACATTGCTGGAAAAATCACTTTTGGGTGACAATTGCACAGAGTAAGAGGTTGAAGAAGCAAAGCCAAAATCTGCAGCAGACCAGGAGAACCTTATTAAACTATCTGCATTATTTACAGTAAATGCCACCGTAAAGGATAAATCTGCAAGTGTTGACTTACTTGGACTTGAGCTAATCACTGGCTCGGTTATATCTCTTTCGCAAGAGGATAACAGAAGCCCAATCATTGCTACAAATAAAGTTAATGTTATTTTTTTCATTTTTATTTTCCTTAAACTTTAATACTATTTATTTTTAATAGCCGGCATTTTGTTTCAAATTCGGATTGGCGTTCAGATCGTTTACCGGGATTGGATATAAATCCCTGTGAGAACTTGTCTGAATTCCGTTTTTAACATTTCCTTTCCATTGCCAAACATAAGAGCCGTTTGTAAACTGTCCAAAACGAACTAGATCTGTTCTTCTGTGACCTTCCCAATACAACTCTCGACCGCGTTCATCCAAAAGGAAATTTAAAGTTAAACCCGAAGTGTTAATATTTCCTGTGCTGTTACCGTAAGCGCGTTGTCTTAAAGCATTGACATAACCAAGAGCAGTTGTCATATCACCACCTGAACCGCCTCTAACTACTGCTTCGGCGTACATTAAATAGGCATCTGCCAAACGGAACATCGGGAAATCTGTACTTACAAAAGTAGCATGGGCATTTGGTGCGGTTCCTCCGGTTGAAGTAACGTTTTTAAACTTGGTTACACCAATTCCATGAGTGAATGTACCGACATTAGTTATTTCCCATTGCCAGCTAGATTTATCAAAGAAGAACATTCCTCTTTTGTCGCTGCCCCGGTATTGAGTAGTTGAAGCAAAATTACTCTCGCTAATATTAAATTTGGAAACAAAATCTTTAATGGTTCTAATTCCGCCCCAGCCGCCGTCTATTCCAGATAACGGCATACCTCCGCCATTTGAAGCATGAAGAATGAAAGTCATTCCTCCGTACTGCTGAGTGTTTTGTCCATCAAAAGCAACTGGAAAAATAATTTCGGGGCTTTGGTTATTGTCAGCACTAAATAATTTCTCATAATTGCTGTCTAATGAATATCCAGCAGCAATTACTTTGTTAATATAAGTGAGCGCGTCAGTATTTTTTTCTGTTCCTGTATATACTTTTGCATTTAAATATAATTTTGCAAGTAAAAACCACGCTGCACCTCTATCTGCTCTTGCGTATTCGTTTTGTTTTGCAGGAACAAGATCGTTCTCAATTTCTTTGAGTTCTTTTTCAATATAATTAAAGAGATCGGCACGAGTAATTCTTTTGGGGAAAAATGCTCCCGGTAAATCATCTTCGGTAATAAAAGGAACATTACCAAACATATCAATTGCGTGCCAATAAGAAAGAGCGCGTAAGAAACGAGCTTCTGCTTTAAATGCCTTCAAATCACTAAGAAAAGTGCCAGAAGCCGAACCAATCTTGCTATTCACATTTCTAATGAGTTCGTTGCTGATTGTAACAGTATAGAATATTCTTGAGTAGATCGCCGTGATAAACACATCATTTGGCGACCAGGTTTGCCAATGAAAGTCTTTAATTGTGGCATCATCCCAAGCAATAATTGCTTCATCAGTAGAAAGTTCCTGTAAGCCCCAATATTGGCGGATGTAATTGCCAAAGCCCTCATCAATAAAAATAGATGGAAGATCAGGGTTCCCACCACCGCCACCGGTTTGCCCGCTAATAGCATAACTAGCATATAACTTTGCCAGCGCTTGTTTATATGCCGCCTGATCCTTAAATACATTGTTTAAGGTATTTACATTTGGATCAATCGGTTCTACATTCAAATCTTTCACACAAGATGAAAATAAGAATGCAGTAATTAATATTACTGGAGTTAAAAATGTAATTTTTTTCATTTTCATTTTCCTTCTAAAATATTAGTAATTAAGACTAATTGATAACATGTAGGTGCGTGGTCGTGGATATATATTGTTATCAATACCATTATCAACTTCGGGATCCAATCCGGTATACTTAGTGATTTTGAAAACATTTTGTGCTGATAATCCGATGCGTCCGCTAAGATTATTACCGAATAAAGATGTGAAATTATAACCAAGGCTAATATAATCCATCTTGAAGTACGATCCGTTTTCTAAATAAACGCTAGACCAATACTGCGCTGTAGTAAAATTTGTCTTTTTGACATCAGTTAAGATATTAGACAAATATCCACTTTGGTTATAAACTTGTTGATACAGGGCTCTGTTAGATGCATTGTTATTGTAAACATAATTGCCTATACTCAATCTGCCAGAGAAGCTAAAATCAAAATTTTTATAGTTTATTTTAGAAGATATACCTATTAAATGATCGGGGTTGGGTGATTTAAAATAATATTTATTTAATTCATTGCCGGATACGTTACCTCCTTGACCGCTTTTATCAACGTACAAACCCTCAATAGGTTTGCCGTTTGCGTCAAGTACTTGAGAAAATAAGAAGAATATTCTTGCAGGCATTCCAACAATATATTTTTGAACTGTATTTCCAACACCGCCTGATATACCGCCTGTATTAACTCCAGTATATGCGGGATCATCAGTTAAGGTTAATTTGGTTATCTCGTTTTTATTATATGTCCAATTTACTCCAAGCTCCCAAGATAAATCCTTTTTTAAAATCGGGGTAATGTTCAAACCAACTTCTACACCTTTATTCACCATCGAACCTACATTTGTAAGCAAATAGTTAGAAAAGTTACTGCCAACTGGAATAGGCACATTATTTAATAAATCATCAGAAGTATTTTTGTACACTTCAATAGAACCAGAAACCCTTTTATTTATTAATGTAAAATCTAATCCGGCGTTTAAGGAAGTTACGGTTTCCCATTTCAAATTTGCATCATATGCATCCGGGCGAAGCGTAGGATAGAATTTATCTCCAAACTGATAATAAGCGCCGGATGTGCTGGCTGTGTAAGTTGGAATATATGGGTAGTAGTTTCCACCTACATCTTGCTGTCCGGTTTTTCCCCAGCTAAGACGAAGTTTAAGTTCATCAACCATTTCCGATTTTCCGATAAAAGATTCTTCGGTTAATTTCCAAGCCAATGCAACTGCTGGAAACAGACCCCAACGTTTATTTTCGGCAAATCTTGAAGAACCATCATCTCTTAAAGTAACTGTCATAAGATACTTGTCCAATAATGTATAGTTCAATCTGCCAAAGAATGAAATCAGAAAATACTCATTTTTATATGGGGTTGTTCTTGCACCCGGGGTTGATGGATTCCATGCTTTGTTGGAATTTTCTCCCTCATTATAGAAATGCTGGTAGGAATACCCACCAGTAAGATCAATTTTGTTAATACCTAATTCTGTTTTATAGTTAAAGTAAAAATCCAACAAACTATTTTTCTTTGTTTGAGTATACTCTCTGATTTGAGTTTCCGGCTCTCTGTATGACCATGATGCTAATGTATTTGTAATATCTTTTCCAGTTGTCTTATAGTAGTCATAACCAAGATTTAAAGTTGCTTTCAAATCAGGCACATAAGGAATTTTATAGTCAAATTTACCACCGAAAATATATCGCTTTGCCTCGGAGGTATTATCGCGATATTCTAAACGAGCTACCGGATTATGAGTAGCAATATTATTAGGTGCGCCATTGAGTGGATCGCCAGAGCTGATTTCAGTCCATGCCGTATAGCCACCATATTTTGTGTTCCCATTTTTAATTGGTTGTGTTGGGTCAAATTCAAGAGCAGAACCAATCGCATCATTATTTGAAAAATTATTATTTATCAATGAAACCGAGGCATTTAAATCCATATTCAAACCGCCTTCCAATAATGATGGTGTCATTGAAAGAGAAATATTTTTTCTATCTATATTATTATATTTTAGAATTCCGCCCTGGTATAAATAATCCAATGAAACTCGGTACGGAATTGAAGCAATAGAATGGCTGATACTTAGATTGTGCTCGGTTGAGGGGGCAGTTCGGTAAATTTCTTTTTGCCAATCTGTATTTGCCGTTCCCAATCTGCTTAGTGCTGCGGAAGTCAAACCATTGTTGGCTACCCTATCAGCAATTAATGCCCTAAATTCGTCTCCCGTAAAGAGAGATAATAATTCGACAGGAGCTGCTAAAGAAATATTGCTGTTATAGTTTAGGGTCATTTTTTCTGCTAATAAACCCTTTTTAGTTTTTATGATAATAACACCATTAGAAGCTCTTGAACCATAGATAGCCGTTGCCGAAGCATCTTTCAGAATTGTAAATGACTCGATATCATTTGGATTAATCGATGAAAGCGGATTAGCCATACCCGAAATTCCCGAGCTCTCCAAAGGAATGTTATCAATCACTATTAAAGGATCGTTATTGCCTTGTATGGAGGAACCGCCGCGAATACGGATTTTGGTTCCGGCACCTGCAGCACCGCCAAGCGAATTAACAACAACGCCCGGAGCTTTTCCAATTAGCAATTCCTGCGGGGATGTAATTGTTCCCTTGCTGAAATCCTTTGCTGAAATAGCTGTAACAGAACCAGTAGCATCGGCTTTTTTAACTTCTCCATATCCGATTCCTACTACTACCACTTCTTTAAATTGCGCAACATCAATTCTTAATGCAATATTCAAATAAGTTTGATCTGTTACTGTTACCTCTTCTTTTAAAAAACCCACATAAGATATGACTAGCACAGCTCCAGATTTTACTTTTAAACTAAATTCTCCCGCCATATCTGTAGCAGTACCGTTTGTAGTTCCTTTCTCTAAAATGTTAGCGCCTATTAGTACAGTACCATCTTCAGCACTTCTTACCTTTCCGCGTATCTCCAACTCCTGAGCGAAAAGGAGTGAGCCAGCTTGCATCATCAAAAACACAGTAACAATCACGAACTTATTAAAGACTGTGTAACTGTTTTGTCTTTTAAATTTCGCGGATAATATACGATTTCTACTAAGTGTTAAACTTAACTGGCTCCTTATGCTGCTGCAAAAATTTGCCAACAAGTTTACTTGTTTTGGTTTTGTCATATTTTTCCTCACTTATTTTATGTGATGAAATTAGTTAGTTGAAATAAAAAACTTTTTTATGCTTTAGTACTCTTGGAAGTTGAGATTGATTATTTAAGAACCTAATCTTTGTTATTATTGAAAATGTTACATTATCAAGCAACAGATATTCTCCAATCATATTATTAAGAAAAGAACCACTGGTAATAATATTATCCTTTAAGCCGGAGGAAAAAAGATAATCGCCGTAACAAGCTTCAAACTCATTAACCTTAATTTTGTGTTCTGCGATTATGGCTAAATTTTGATTAGGTAGCGCTAACTGTTGAGATTGGAGGTATGTATTAAAAAGAAATGATGTAAAAAAAATAAATTTGAAAACAGTTTTACACTGAATTTTCATATCTCATGTTTTCATAACAATAGAAAAACATCGGGTCAATAAAATTGATCCGTATTTTTATTTTCATAATTAACTGGTCTGTATGATTCGCTGTGTTAATGTACAAAATTCGTTTGATAAAAATCAACTTATTAATATCGTTGCCTCTTACGATTTATTATAGATTCCTGGCAAGTGGATAAATTCAATTCGGCATAAATTACTGTAGTTTTTTCAACACGAAACTTACTAATAAGACACAAACAAAAGTAGGAAAAAACCATTTTTTTGAACTATTTTCAATGTGGTTATTTAAGAAAGAGTAATAAAATTATTGTTATGAAATCAAGACAGGTAACCTTAAACGATATTGCCCATAAATTGGGTGTTTCTATCATTACGGTCTCAAAAGCTCTACGCGATCATCCAGATATATCGCAAAGCACTACCGAGCTTATTAAAAAAACCGCAATTGAGCTGGGATATTCACCCAATTTTATGGCAAGAAACCTCGCGTCAAGAAAATCTAATACTATTGGGATTGTTCTTCCACAAATAGCACATCATTTTTTCAGTTCTATTATTGAACATTTATATTATTATGCTACCGGAAGCAATTATCAAATCTTTCTTACCGTCTCCCTCGAAGATTCCGAAAGACAAAAGAAACAATTTGAGACACTTCTTTCGATGAGAGTTGATGGTATAATTATGTCAATATCTCAAGACACAACAGATTTTGAAATTTTTGAAACTGCAAAGAAGAGACAGGTTCCGTTAGTTTTCATGGATCGCATTCCGGATTTGGAAAACTTTAATTCAGTAACTGTGGATGACCGGGGCGGTGCATTCAAAGCTGTTGATCATGCTATAAAACTTGGATACCGAAAAATTGCACATTTTGCCGGCTATACAAATATTAATATTGGACGTGAAAGGATGATTGGATTTAGAGAGGCAATGCATACTCACGGTTTGGAAATCAATCCCGATTGGATTTTAGAAGGTGACTATGGAGAGAAAAGCGGTTACGATTTTTTTATGAAATTATTCCACGAAAAAAATCTCCCGGATTTTATCCTTGCTGTAACCTATCCGGTTGCGATTGGAATTTATACAGCCGCACATGAAGTAGGTGTAAAGATACCTGATGATGTGGACTTGATCTGCTTTGGAAATTCACCTGTGCAAAATTTACTCTCCCCCCCTCTAAGTTGTGTAAATCAGCCTACCGAACAACTTGCCGCGAAATCTTTGGGGCTTCTAATTGAGAATATTAATGCCGCAAATGATTTCGATTGTAGACATATTGTTGTAGATACCGATCTGATTTTGCGCAGTACTTGTGTCAAGTATAATAGAGGATGATGATTTTAATTTAGTATACTCTATTTTTAACATGACTTAATACTGAAAGAGTTTACAGTTTAGGTTAGATAGGCAAAATGACAAAAAGATTACTACGCCAGAAAAGTGGTGATTGCACTTACTATTATTTCATTTTTCTCGTATTGTAAAAAATGCCCGCAACTGTCAATTAGAACAAGTCTTGAATTCGGAATTTGATTGGACCCGTCAACGGCAATTTTTTCTGGAGTAATATTTTTATGAAGAATGGAATGAGGAATCAATCGATCATTCTTGCCAAATAGAACCAATGTTGGTTGAGAGATTAAATGCAATTTGTTAAACACCGGATAATCGAGCAAACCGTTAAGAGAGTTGGATACAATTCTGCAATATGCCTTATGGTTTTTCCACCTCTTCAAATTTATTCTATCGTTTATCATTGGTTCAACATCATCCGGCATAGAAAAAAAATTGATCCCATAATTAAATCGTATCTGTTTTTCACTTAGCAATGCAAGTATCTCGGGTGAATTGTTTTTCTTTACCCAGGCTTTTTCATCATCAGTAAATGTTTCGAATCCCGCCGGTGCAAGGAGAATTAATTTTTCTATCTGACTAGGATGTTCTAAAGCTGTGACAATCGATATCTGTCCGCCCATTGAATGACCGACCAAGCAAACTTTTTGCAGACTTAATTTTTGTATAAACTTTGAGATTGCATCGGCATAAAAGTTCATGCTGCCCGAATGAACACCTACGGATGATTTTCCATAACCGGGTAAATCAATTGCGATGCATCTGTACCGATCCTTTAGAAGAGGAATTAATTTTGACCACGCTGGAATGTAACTGGAGAGACCGTGAATAAATAGAAGCACTTCTTTGTTGTCAACATTTCCTTCATCTGTGTATGCAATTGATATGGTCTCCTCAATCTGCGCGATAGAATATTCAAAATCGTATTTAAGTTCGGGAAATTGCACTAAAAGAAATTCCTCTGAGAATAATTCTAGAAAAGAATAGCACACGGATAACGCGGATGAGACGGATCTGCACAGATTTTATCCGCTCAAATCAGTCAGATCTGTTTTAGCTGTGTGCTATTAATAAAATTTGTTACTTAATAAAATCCAAAACAGCATTGGAAAATTCTTCCGGTCTTTCAATCTGAAGCATATGACCGCAATTATCAATTTCATAAAGTTTGCAGTTAGGAATTTGTTTCGCTCCCCATTGAAATACATCGGCAGTAAATCCCGGGTTTAGATATGGATTTGGAATCAATCCATCATTCTTCCCATAAACAATCAAAGTGGAAACAGAAATATTTTTTATTTTATCGAAAGTAGGTTCATCCAGCATCCCGTTTACGCATCTAACAACGGTATAAGAGAACTCATCAAAATCTTTCGCTTTGATCATTCTCACTCTCTCTTCAACCATCCATTCCCATTTATCATTCCACGAATAAAAATTCATTGCCAAATTTCTTCTAATGCCATCTTCGGTTGTTTTTTTAATGAAAGATTTAGTCATAACGCTTCTAAGCCAATCACCTTCTCCTTGTTCAAATTCTTCTACACCGGCTGGAGAGGCAAGAACAAGTTTCTCTAATCGCTCCGGATATTTCAAAGAAAATGTAATCCCGATTTGTCCGCCCATTGAATGACCGACAAGAATAAATTTATTCAGTTTCAATTCATCAGCCAAACGTTTTATCTGATCTGCGTAAAAAGTCATACCATATGGATAAGCGCCTTTTTGAGATTTTCCGTAACCTGGCAAATCAATGGCAATCACACGGTAATATTTTGAAAGTTCTGTAATGGTATATCTCCAAAAACCTGCATTACTTGCAAGACCATGAACGAGCAGAATTGTTTTCTCTCCTTTTCCAATATCGGTATATGAAATAGAAGGATTGGTTAAAACAGTTTTAGTCTGGTAACCATAATCAATGTCTTGAAATTCAACCGGAGGAAGATTTGTGTAAAGAAAACCGGAACATCCTCCAAGAAAGAATAGCGGCAACAAAACAGATACAAATAATTTTTTCATGGCATCCTCCTAAAACATTAACCAGCTAAATGAAGTAAATATCACCCACGGATCTTTCGGATGCATTTTATTATATGTTGTTGATGGTGCGTTGTAGAAATCTCCCAACATTAGGTAACCGGCACTTACTCCAACTGTCAGAAAAACTTTTATGTTGTATTTGAACTCTACGTTGATCTCGCTCCCGATGTATGACGAACCACCTTTGGGAGTTACATTGGAAAGTGCGCTAGCTAAACCAATTTTACCACTGAACTTATTTGGAATAAAATCTTTTGTGACAGTTACAAATCCCGCAGTAACACCAAGTCCCATATTCGATATGTCATGAACTGCTGAATAATATCTGTTTACCACTTGTGGATCCGGAAACAGTAGTAATGCTTTGTGAGAACTATAAATTCCGGTTGGTGAACCCCAAATGTTTCCGGTTATAACACTACTCAATGTTCCGTCTGTGCCGCCGTTTCCATCACCGGATGTGAACATTCCTTCAACAGTAATTTTATCGTTAGCGGTCATTCCATATTTATATGAGAGAGATGCATTTGCTGCAACACCAAAAATATTTGCATAACTATTGGATTTATCTTTTGCAGAAACGGTATCAATTATTCCGAAGTTAGACATTACGTATGCATCTGCCCACCATCTGCCAGCAAGAAAATCTCTATTATAAGCTGTATGACTTCCAAGCCATAAAATATCAGCTTCATATCGTTGAGTTGGGAAATTTACTCTCACTGCACCGTTGTATTCTGCAAGTCCGCTGTTCAACCCTTGACCTAAAACAGAAATACCGCCGGCATTTTTCCCCCTATCTCTTACATACCAGGCGTCCACACCAAGTTCCAGTAATGGGCTAACCCGTGATTCAATATCTAACATCCAAAGGACAACATCATCATTTTCCTGTATGATATTTTCATACAATTGGTAATAACCAATACGTAATTGCGTTGTTGAGTTCAGGTTAGCAAACATGCTTATACCGACACCTTGTGTGCCCCAGTAACTCAACTTAAAGCTGCTGGTTTGAGCTGTACTCACTGCTGTTTGATTCGGATCCCGAACGTTATCGAAAATTCTTTGAAGTCCTACAACAACATTCCAGTCCGCATCTTTCGGTCTGAGATCTACGTTTGCAAGAAGAGTTTGTAAGTTTACCTGTCCGGCATTAATTCCTCCTCCGGTATTGCCGCCAACACCATATGCCGCATCGCCCCATGTCATATCTATCTTGAACAAACTTCTAAACGTTGCAACCCCATCTAATATAGATGGAGTATAGATAAACATCGGAACAAATCGTTGTTCGAAGTAGGAAGAAGTTTTTTCACTCGTGTTTGTTGTATTCGGTCCGAACAGTCTTCCAATGATTTGTCCCCTAAGAAGTTCGTTCGTCGGGGCAATGTCAGATGCGGTTGCCCGTGTGAACCAGTAACCAATAAATTTAAACTCGGGAGTTTTTTGATCCGGAATTCTTTTGAGTTCTTCTTGCATGCTTTGCGCAATCATTAATGATGCAACACCAAACCAAACAAGAATAAATCTTATAAATATTTTTTTCATCTCTTACTCCAATTATAATTGGAAGATTACCGGAGCTTTTATTCAAAGCCCCGGCAATTTATAAGTATTATTGTTTTACATATTTCTGAATGTAAATAGCATATTTTGTTCCGGCAATTGTTGTACTTCCAAATCCGCCGGCCGCTGTTGGTGCAGAAACGCCCGACAACGCCGGAGTTGTTTGAATAACTTCATAAGTCATTTTTGTTCCGCTGATTGCATAAATACCTGTAGCAGTTACTGCCGAAGGTGAACTTTGATTAGCAACTATATTATAGATTGTAGCGCCAAGCGTTCCCGTTGTGGTGCTGGCATCTGTGCTTGTAGAGACCGGATTTGTATATGTTCCGGTAAATGTAGTTGTAACATTACTTTTATCCGTTTGAACTACTGTATAAGATTTGTTCGCGTTAAAGGTTGCAACGATTTTTGATACGTTAAATGGTGCGCTGGATAAACCAACCGGAACATTAGCTCCTTCCGAAAGCCAAGTGCCAACGATTGGATCGACAACAACCGGTTCTGTTGTTGAATCATCTGATTTGCAAGATGTAAAAACCATTGAACCTGCTACAACTAAGAGTAATAATAACTTCTTCATGGTACCTCCGTTAGTGATTGTGATTTTATTTATAGCGTATTGCGAGTAATTTTTTTCGATCAATTTTCCCAGCTTCGTTCTTCGGGATTTCTTTAACTACTTCGAAATACTTTGGTGTTTTATATTTGGCTAATTTTCCTTTACAGAAATCAGATACTTCGCTTCCGCTCAGTATGACATTCTCACCAGCTACTATAAATGCGGCTCCAACCTCACCCCACTTTTTATCGGCTACTCCAATAACTGCTGCTTCTTTGATTGCGGGATGAGTTAATAAAAATCTTTCTATCTCAGCGGGATAAACATTCTCTCCGCCGCTGATGAACATATTTTTCTTCCGGTCAACCACGAAGAAATATCCTTCATCATCTTTCGTAACCATATCGCCCGTATGGAACCAGCCGTTAGTTATAACTTTTGCAGTCTCTTCCAGTTTGCACCAATAGCCCGGCGTAACAGCAGGAGATTTTAGCCAAAGCTCACCGACTTTATTTTCTCCGAGTTCATTCCCGTTATCGTCAACAACTTTTACATCGAAATAAAAATTCGGAAATCCTATAGAACCTTTTTTGCGAATAGCATCGTCCTGGTGAAGAGAAAAAACATTAGGACCAACTTCGGTTAAGCCGTAGCCTTGACGAATATAAACCCCCTTCTGATGCCATATATTAATTAATGGAATTGGCATTGGAGCGCCACCGACAATTGCATAACGTACAGATGAAAGATCAACTTTTTTGAAAAGCGGGGAATCAGCCATCATTTGAAGCATTGTTGGAACACCGAATAAAATTGTTGCACGCTCTTTTTCCATTAATTCAAGAATCAGATCAGCATCAAATTTTGTGAGGAGTGTGTGTGAGGCGCCATGATGAATAAACGGAGTAAATAAAACATTCAAACCTCCGGTATGAAAAAACGGTGCAAAACTTTGTGTATGATCTTCCGTTGTTAGGTCTAATCTTAATGCTGTATTGATCGAATTCCAAAAAAGCATTCGGTGATTTATTATCGCTCCTTTAGATAAACCCGTTGTACCCGCTGTATAAAGAATCATTACGGGATCTTCTTGATCAATCTGAGTGATTAGTGTTTGTTGATTTGTGATTGGTTCAGCTAAAAAAGGAGTTATCTCTTGAATCGTTTTCTTGATTGGAATTTTTGATAGCGTTTCCAACTTCTCAACTTCATTTTGATATTCACTTTCATAAATGAATAACCGCGGCTCGGCATCATGAATTAACAGATCAAGTTCACGTGGAGTTAATCTAAAATTCAGTGGAACAAGAATAGCTCCGGTTTTGATACAAGCGATGAGCAGCAAAACATATTCTGCACAGTTCTTTGAATAGACAGCAACGCGATCACCTTTTTTGATCTTCAGTTCATCAACAAAATAATTTGCAAGTGAATTAGCCCGGTGATTGAAATTGGAGTAAGTCCATTCTATCCCGGTATCATGTTCGCGAATGAACATTCTATTAGGAGTGTACTTAGCCCACTTCGCAACCCAATCAATTTGAAAATTAAGTGACATTCTTTTCTCTCGTAATCAAATAAGTGATTGAACCAACAATTAATGAACAGATGATTGCTATCGCTGCGGCAACCCCGGGATTCTCTCCCGTCGCAACTGTAAATGGTACTGCGATTTTTCCATAGTAGAAACTGAAGTGAACTGCAATTGCAGTAACTGATGCTAATATGACTGCAATCTTCTTAATGTTTTTTATAAACATTCCAAACAGTATTGGAACAAAAGCGGCGGAGAAATATGCGTACACACCGTTCTGAGCAAATATTCCAACACTGAGTTTTGGATTAATGAGTTGATCATATGAAAGAAGAATTGAGACAAGAGCAATCGCGGCTATTACAATCCGGTTGATTGTTATATAAACTTTTCCGCCATTCTGATCGTCACTTTTGATATACTTTCCAAAAAGTGGTTTTATAATGTCAGTTGTAACAGTTGTAGAAACAGATTGTATCAATCCTTCAAGAGTAGAAATACCGGCGGAGATTAAGCCCATCACTACTATCAATCCAACGAACCATGAAAACTTTTTAACAACGTATGCTGATATTACTCCGTCCATCTTTAATGGTGTCCCATTTGCCGTTAAATCAGGGAAAGTAATTCGCGCCCACAATCCAGTAATTACAACCAAGAAAAAAATGAATTGAACGGTAACACCAGTAACGAGATAGCGGTTAACATCTTTATCTGTTTTTAATAGAAGTGATTTTGTAATGATGTGCGGCTGACAAACAATTGCAACACCAATGATGATCTGCGTTATGAATATTTCAAAATAATCCCGGAATAAAAAACTGCTTTCGTTTGTTGTTTGAACCAGCTTTGGATCAATCGCTGTTAATTTATCAATCAATCCTCCAAAACCACCGCTCAAATTATCTGCACCGGAACCGAGCATTATAAATGCTACAACCAGCATGATGATAGCTTGAACTGTGTTCGTGTAAACCATCGAGTTCGCACCGCCGAACATCATATAACCGAATATGAAAACAACAATACCAATCAAAATATTTATTTCGGCAACGTTCAGAGTTCTTGCGAGAACTTTTGTGAGCCCAACTGCAATCAAAACAATAAAAGTAATAAGCAATAAAGAAAGAAACGCGAAGAAGAGAGCATAACCTTTACTGTTGTAGCGGGTTCCCATCCATTGTGCCATAGAGAGTGCTTTAACATTCATTCCATGTTTGCGGAATCCTTTTGTTAAGAAGATCAACGAGACCAATGATGCAACCGGCAAAACAAAACCAAAAGAGATTACAGCACTAAAACCGTAAAATGCTATAAACCCGGGATTGATTACAAAAGTTGCTGCGCTTGTCATTGCTGCTGCAAGTGCAAGTCCCACTGCTATTGGTGAAAATGCAAAACTTCCCACAGCATAGTCATTCATACTTTTTGTTTTCCGGGCACCGCGTATCACAAAAAATAAAATTACAGCCGAATAGAGAACAACTAAAATCCATCCTGCTATTACTAATTCATTTGATGCTAAGTTGGTCATAACAATCTCAAATTAGTTACCATTTAAATATTGCGCTTGCAAATGCGAGACCGCCACCGGATCCCATAAACACAATGAGATCGCCTTCATTCAATTTCCCTTCCTTATTGGCGTCATCAAGTGCCATCGGAATACACGCAGATCCCGTATAACCAAAATATTCCATTATTGTATGTGCTCGATCGTGAGGGACTTTCAAATTGTCTAATGTCTCGTTGATGCTGTTAATGTTAAGTTGTGTGAAGAAATATTTGTTGATCTGCTGGGGTGTTACTTTGATACGCTGAGTTAAATTATTTATCAAGCGGGTCCAAGTTAAAGGATTTATCTCTTTCGGAAATTTTCTTACGAATTTTAAAAGATGATCTTTATTTGAAAAAACCTCCTGTGTAATTGGCTGATGAGTCCCACCGGCATAGATTCCCATCCAATCATGATATTGTCCTTCAGTATAAAGCTCACTTACTAAAAATCCTCTGTTCAGATTTTCCGTAGCAGATAAAATTACTGCGCCGGCTCCATCTGCAAAGAGTGTTACTGTTTTTTTATCTGTCATGTCAAGATACTTGCTCATTGCATAAGCGCCAATAACAAGAATGTTATTGTAGCGTTCATCCGAACGAATATATTTTGATGCGACATCAAGAGCTGTTACAAAACCGGCACATGCCGTGTTGATATCAAAAGTTCCGGCATTTATAGCGCCGAGCTTATATTGAACAACTGAAGCAGTTGAGGGTGAGATGTATTCAGGCGTATCTGTAGATATGATGATGAGATCGATCTCTTTCGCCAGCATATTGACATTGGCTAATGCACTGTTAGCCGCTTCAATACACAAAAAACTTGTTGATTCATTTTCGCTGCACCATCTACGTTCGCGTATATTTAGATTCTCCACTAGCCATGTGTCTACATCCTCTCCAAGCAATTCATTAAAATATTTATTGGGAACTACACGCGTCGGTGCAAAAGATCCGGTTGATTTAATGTATGCGTTTCTCATTTTTTATACTTCATCCTTTAATCTCTGGAATATTCTTGCTCATGCCCTTGCTCTTACTCTTATTCTATATTTTTATGTAATCACACCGCCATCAACACTCAGA
>CAMTXU010000027.1:0-59229 GCA_947085815.1 uncultured Ignavibacteriota bacterium
GAAGAATGATGTTATCGGAATTATTCTGGATGGAACCGGCTACGGAACTGATAATACAATTTGGGGCGGTGAAATTTTGTTTGGTAATTATACAACAGTAAAACGTTTTGCCCATCTTGAAGCCATTCCCCTTCCCGGTGGTGATGCAGCGGTCAAAGAACCATGGCGGATTGCAGTAAGTTATTTGTATCATGCTTTCGATGGCAAACTTCCACAACTCGATTTCATGAAAAACACAAATACAGAATTGATTTTGCAAATGCTTGATAAAAAAATAAATTCGCCTCTCACAAGCAGCGCAGGAAGATTGTTCGATGCTGTCTCTGTTATTTGCGGTGGATCAAAAACAATTCGTTACGAAGCTCAAGCAGCAATCGAGTTGATGCAGAAAGTTGAAACGATAGATGTTGAAGCATATTTATTAAATGAGGAAGAGAGCAAACTAAAATTTATCTCCTTAAAAACTTTGATCAGAAATATTGTTGAAGATGTAGGAAAAAATGTTACTTCTTCAATCATCAGTGCAAGATTTCATAAAACATTTGCACAACTACTTATTAAAAAAGCAGAGCAAGCTCGGGCTGAAACTGATATTAATGATGTTGTTTTAAGCGGCGGAGTTTTTCAGAATGAAATATTGCTTGAGTTAATGGAAAATGAATTAATACGTCTCGACTTTAATGTTTACTCACATTCCAAAATCCCAACGAATGACGGCGGAATTTCTTTTGGACAAGTAATGGTGGTGAATGAATTGATGGCAAGTGGAATGAGCCGGGTAGAGTTTGTTTTATAGATTAGTCAACTACAAAAAGCATAAATAATGATAGGTGTCATTCTGAATGAAGCGGTTGCGAAATGAAGAATCTGGTTTTAGACTCTTAAGTCGTTACACTTCTTCAGAATGACAGAACAGTTATTATGTCATTCTGAGTTCGGCAGAGCCGGACGAAGGATCTAACATCCATTCTTCACTTAAATCTTTCCATTCGAAATTATTCTCTTCGATCAATTTTATTCTCTTTTCTTTAAGCCAACCTTTAATTTGTTTCTCACGGGCAATAGCCGAGTTTATATCGTTAGTCTCTTCATAATAAACAAGTTTCTTAATGTTATATTATTCTGTGAATCCTTTAACCAATTGGTTTTTATGTTCGTACACCCTTCTTTGCAAAATGTTGGTTACTCCAGTGTAAAGTGTCCTCGAATTGTTTGTCATTATATAAACATAGTATTGTCGCATGATGCTATTCCGAATTTAGATTCTTCGTCTCTTCGTTCTTCATAATGACAAATTGACGTTTTTAGAGCGAACTCATTTCTTTCAGTATCATTTCGCATGCCGCATGAATTGCATTTTTCATCACACTTGATAAGCCGGGAGAAACTTCCTCGGGGATACATTCAACCTGTGCAACAATTATTTTCACATCAACTTTACAAAAATTTTTTAATTCTCTTAATAAATTAGAGGTAGGTACTTGATGCATCGAAAAGTCATCACATTTTATTTCAGGCATTTCATCAACATCAAGATGAAAAATTGAACCGGCAGATTTTCCTAAATCTACTGCATCTACAATAATTATTTTAGCGGGTTTTCTTTCACTCAGAACAATATTAAACAAATATGTTCTTACGCTTAATCCGGCATCGCAAATATAAACGTGAGGTGGAATATCAAAATTCTTTTCTAAATATTGAACAACTTCGGGACCAAAACCATCATCACCGAAGAGAATATTTCCACATCCAAAAACAAGTATTTCTTTTTCTAAGTAGTCCATATTTTATTTTGTAGATAAACAAAAAGGTGCATCTGATTAAGCATGCACCCTTTATAGTTTTGTAATTCAAGAAAAGAAAAAATACTTCTAATTTTGAATTGAATTAATAAGAATGCCATCACCATCAACAATATCGATCTTAACTGGAAGACGACCATCAAGATTATGCGTTGCACATGATAAGCAAGGGTCATAAGCTCGAATTGCCATTTCAACGCGATTTAAAATTCCTTGGTCATATTTCCCATCTTTAATCAACAACTTCGCTGCTTGATTTACCGACATATTGATAGGTGCGTTATTATGAGTTGTACCAACAATGAGATTTAGATTTGTAATTAAACCCTTATCATCTGTCTCATAGTCATGAATTAATGTTCCTCTTGGTGCTTCAACACATCCAACACCTCTTGCAGCTCTTGGGGTTACCGGTACTCTAGTTTCTCTGCTTGTTATTTCGGGATCGTTTAATAATTCCACTGCATGTTCTGCGTTGTAAAGAAGCTCAATAAGCCGTGCCCAATGATACAAAAGAGTTAGTTGAGCAGGACGCCCAAATTTTTCTCTGAACTCTTCGAATTCTTTTTGAGCTAATGGTGTTGCCATTTTATCTGCAACATTAATTCTTGCCAACGAATTAGTTCTGTAAATACCTTTTGGGTTGTCAATATCCATAGAAAAACCTTCACCCCAGGATTTTGCATATGGAAACTTTAGATACGACCAATCTTCAATTCGCTCTGAAATAAAATCTGCATACTGATCGTATGCAAAATCTGTGTATGAACCGTCAGGTTTCATAAGCCGGAGTTTGCCATCATAAACATTCAAAGCACCATCTTCCGAAACTGTACCCATAAAGCCTGAATTGAAAACACCTAATACTTTAACAGTATCAAGATATTTTGGGAAGATATTTTCTTTTGCAAAAGCGATCGAAAATTTTGCGAATTCAAGAACTTCTTCTGCCATTGGAAGAACTATATCTCTTTCTTTTTGCGTTAAAGGTTTGCTAAATCCTCCGGGTACAGCCGTAACTGGATGAATTGATTTTCCAGAGATGATATTAAGCATCTGCGTTCCTAAATGCCGGTTACGTACAACTTTTTTGCCTATCTCCGGATTAGCTTGTGCAATTCCAAATACATTCCTGACTGAATAATCAGCATCCGGTCCCATAACAAAATCAGGACCCGATAGGAAAAAGAAATGTAAAATATGTTCTTCAGTGTAAGCAATACTATTGCAAAGATCACGAAGTTTTTTTCCCGCCGGGGCGGGTTTAACTCCAAAAACTGCATCGTTAGCTTTAGCCGAAGCCAGATGATGCGACCAGGGACAAACCCCGCAGATACTGGTAACAATTCTTGGTATTTCTTCTACAGGTCTGCCAATGCAAAATTTTTCAAATCCTCTTAATTCAACAACATTAACCCTTGTATCTGCAACATTACCAGAATCATCAAGTTGAATTGTAACTTTTGCATGCCCTTCAATACGTGAGACCGGTTGTATTATTATCTGTTTTCCCATTTCTATTCCCTCCTTCCTGCTGTTGGCAAAGGTCGTAAGCGTTTTTGTCCTCCGATATAACGGTTGAACATCGCACGTCTATCATCAACGAGTTTTGCATCAAGTCCTATTGAAGAAAGAGCGCTCATCATATCAACCATTGGATTGGCATCGCTTCTAATAGGACCGAAACAACCGCGGCACGGCATATATCCTTTAACGCAGCGAGGAATATTTTCTTCTCCGTTCATCGGTTTTCCACATCCCGATTTTGTAACTGGTCCTAAACAGATAATTCCCTGCTCATTAAAGCATCTTAAAGAATTATATTCTCCGGGAGTGAATTCTGCATCTTGTAATGGTCTTTTCAAATTGAAACTGCTCTTCTCTTCACGTTTTGTTGGACAGTCATCACAGACGCTTCTTTCAGGAAGTGAAAATGGTTTTCCACCAAGAAGTGCAGTCAAAGCTTCTACGATGATAGCCGGATTCATTGGGCAACCGGGAATAGCTAGATCAACTTTTACGACTTCATCAAGAGCGTAAACCCTATCGGTAAGGGGAGGGATATCAACAGATGGAGTATTATTCGATTCGGTACTTTTTGAATCTCTGAATACTTTATCATATAATTCCTGCAATTCATACATATTAGCAAGCGCAGGAATTCCTCCAAAACAAGCGCATGAACCAAGTGCAATAAGAGTTCCGCATTTTTTTCTCATCTCTTCTGCAACATGTCTTTCTTTCTCGTTTCTAATTCCACCGGAGATCATTCCCACATCAGCCAGAGGAATCTCAAGTTCAGTTTTTTCACCTGTTTGTCCGTAGTACTTGTGATCCATTAATACCGGCATATGAACAAATTGGAGTGATGGAAGTAGATCGAGAAGTTGTTCTCCTATGTCAAGAATGGCTATCTCACATCCTCCGCAGATGTTGAGCCATTCTTCAGCTACAGTTGCCATTAATCCTCCTTCTATATACTGATTAAAAAATAAAGTGGGTACGATTCACCACTTCTTTTATTTAACGATTACCTTCAATTTTTACTTCGGCTGCTACGCGCCGGCTATAGACAAAATATTTCCCATCTTCCTCTATGAGTTTAGTCTCGAATCCGTCTTTAGAATATTTATCAACATTCTCCTGCGCCGCAGATTCCAACTCATAATTTATTCCATCCCGCATAAATTTCTTGCCATCAATTATTTTTACATTCTCTGCCAAGTATTATCTCCTTAACTTTCGAGTGAATTTTAATTTTGTGTTTCATTTATCTATTTCGTTTTACCGCTAATTGTGTGAATATTTTTGAAATTATTAATCCCAGAGGGATTTAATATTAGTAGAATATTTTCCCAAAGGGATGGATTCCCTAAAAACAGTCCCGTTAGGGACGAAATATTATTATTCCGGTTCTCTTAAAATGTATCGTTCGTCAAATTCAACATCATAAGCTTTAAGAAATGATTTATATTCGTCCATAAATATTATCTTCTTAATTCTGTCAATAATTGCTCTTCTGTATTGCACGGCAAAAATTATCTGTATATGAATTTGTGTATAGGTGTTACTCATTGTTGCTAAAAATATTTCGTTCCTATGGGACTATCTGTTGTTGTTTAATTTATTTCTTCCAATATTTAGTCCCTAACGGGACTATTGGCGAAGCCATGCCTTTTGCACATTCTTTACAAACCTGCCTGCCGGCAGGCAGGTTTGTATCGCTTTCACACAATTAGCGGTAGAACCTTTATTTCATTGACTGTATGGACTCGGTCCAAGTTTTTTAATTGTTTCAACTACGTCTCTCATCACTTGAGCGAACTTCGGCGCTTCTGAAGCGGAGATCCATTCCAGCCGAAACCGTTCACCTTCTATCCCAAAATCCTCAAGCATAAGAGAAATAGCATTTGCTCTCTTTTCTGCACTCTTATTTCCTTCTATATAATGACAGTCCCCGATATGACAGCCGCACATTATCACTCCATCAATACCTTTAGTTAATGCATCAATTACAAGGTTAGGATGAACCATATTTGAACACATCACCCTAATGATCCGAATGTTGGTCGGATATTGCAACCTTGAAACTCCTGCCAGATCTGCGCCTGCATAAGAACACCAGTTACAGCAGAAGGCAATTATTTTTGGTTCGAAATCATTTTGCATTTTTAAACTCCTAACACGGCATTTACCTGAGCATAAATCTGTTCTAATTTGAAACCTCTAACAATTATTCCTTTCTTCGGGCATGTAGCTTGACAGCCGCCGCATCCTTTGCAAGCCGACTCATTAACTTCAACTATTTTTTTGATTGCACCGTTTCTCATAAATTCAATTAGTGTAATTGCTTTGAATGGGCATGGTTCAATGCAAAACGCACAACCATCACAATTTTCATCAATCACTTGAGAAATATTCGCTTCAAGATCTATAAAATCTTTTGAGAGAATTGTAGCGGCTCTTGAAGCCGCTGCCTGGGCTTGAATAATACTTTCTTCTATTGCTTTAGCCGAGTGTGCCAAACCGCATAAGAATACTCCTTCCGTTGAAAAATCTATTGGGCGGAGTTTCATATGAGCTTCGAGGAAAAATTGATCACTCGTTAACGGCACTTTTAATAACTGTCCGATTGATTTATTCCATTCGCCCGGAACAACACCTGCAGAGAGAACCACAAAATCTGCTGATATCTCAATGGGTATTCTCAAAGTCTGGTCAAAAATTTCCACTTGAAGTCCAGCTCCATTTCTTGAGACTTCCGGTTTTTTATCTTCATCATATCGTAAGAAGATAACTCCTTGCTGCCGTGCTTTTGTATAGTAGCTTTCTCTAAATCCGTATGTTCGAATATCACGATACAGTATATAAACATTTGTCTTAGGCGAGAGTTCTTTTATCTTCAGGGCATTCTTTATTGATTCGGAACAACATATTCTTGAACAGTAGGGTCGTTCTTTATCACGAGAGCCGACACACTGAATTATTACAAATGTTTTTGGTGGTTGTTTTTTATCTACAGCTAACCATTCACCGCCTGACACTAGACGATGTTCTAGTTCAAGATGAGTCATTACACGTTCATCTTGATTATATAAATATTCTTTTGGTTGATATTCTTTTGCACCGGTTGCAACAACAACTACTCCGTGTTCAAATTCTTTTTCAATTCCATCTGTGGCAATTTTAGTTTTGAAATTTCCGATAGAACCTTCCAAACTTTTTATTTCGGCTTTAGTATATAAATTTATTTTGTTGCTGGATTTTACTTCTTGAATAATGCGTTCCAATTCTTCTTGCGGCTTCTCTCCGTTAAGTAAATATTTTATGTTTCTTAAATTACCGCCGAGTTCTTTTTCTTTTTCAACCAGGTGCACATCGAATCCTTGATTTGCGAGCGCTAAAGAAGAAGTCATTCCGGAAAGTCCGCCGCCAATAACAAGCGCCGCTTTAGTTACAGGTATAGATCTTTTTTGAAGAGGTTCTAACAATCTTGCCTTTGCAACCGCAACTTTTACCAGGTCTTTCGATTTCTCGGTTGCTTTTTCCGGTTCAAACATGTGAACCCAAGAGCATTGATCTCTGATATTAGCCATTTCGAAAAGATAAGGATTAAGTCCGGCTTCCCGGATTGTATTTCTAAAAAGCGGTTCGTGCGTTCTAGGGGTGCAAGAGGCAACAACAACACGATTTAATTTATACTCCTTAATTTTTTCTTTGATGATCTCC
This sequence comes from uncultured Ignavibacteriota bacterium, assembly GCA_947085815.1. GTDB lineage: Bacteria > Bacteroidota > Ignavibacteria > Ignavibacteriales > Melioribacteraceae > Fen-1258. Next base: position 7,035 of record CAMTXU010000027.1, read on the forward strand.
TGCGTATCGTTTGAACATGTGTATAGATTATTATCTGCAAATACTACGTCGGGAAGTTTCTTTGCGTATTCAACCACATCAGGAACATTTACTACTCCTGCAATGTTTGTTCCGCAATGGCAAACAAATACTCCAATTCTTGGTTTTTGTCCCGCAACATCTATCTCAGGCGGATATTCTTTCGCAGTGATCAAGCTGCCTCTTACATCGCACAAAAGTGATAATACCCTTGATGCCGCACCCGATGCCTGCATCACGGTTTCAGGAATATCTTTAGGTTCAGTAAAAGGGCCAGCCACGTAGATACCATCGCGAGAAGATTCCGTTGGATTGAAAATAGAAGTCTTACAAAAATTGAATTCATTCAACTCAATTCCGAATTTTTCTGCAATGTTGGTTACACCTTTCGGGGGCTGCATTCCGACCGACAAAACAACGAGATCATATTCCCGGGAAACTTTTTTATCATCTTCAGTCAGATATTTGATTAAAAGATTTTTTGTGTAGGGAATTTCTTCTACGTCAGGAACGCGGCATCTTATATAATTCACGCCATTGTTTATGGCTCTTTGATAATATTCATCGAACCCTTTGCCGTGAGCGCGGATATCCATAAAAAATATGTCGCATTCTAAGTTCCCGCCGACATGCTCTTTAGCTATTAACGCTTCCTTTGTTGCGTACATACAACATACCGACGAACAATAATCCCTTTCAAAATCGCGGGAGCCGACACATTGGAGGAATGCAATTCTTTTAGGTGCCTGTCGATCCGAAGGTCTCAATACGTGTCCGGAGAATGGTCCCGAAGCAGATAATATTCTTTCGAACTCAAGTGAGGTAATTACATTGGGAAAAAGTCCATATCCAAGTTCCGGTTTTATTTTTGGATCGAATAACTCGAAGCCCGGCGATAAAACTATAGCTCCGACATTCAGTTCTATCTTTTCTTCTCCCTGTTCATAATTAATAGCTTTCGCTTCGCACACTGTCTCACATATTTTACATTCCCCATACTTTAGATAAATACATTTTTCTTTATCAATCATAGGTGTATTGGGAACGGCTTGAGGATAGAGAATATGTATAGCGGGTTTTGAATCTAATCCTAAATTAAATGGATCCGGAATTGGTATTGGAACATTCATGCTGGTGAGATCGGAAACTTTTTTCCCGACAGGGCAAATGAAATTGCATGCGCCGCAAGTCCAGCACATCTCATTTTGTTTTCCAAATGGCGGTTCAACTTTTTTGCCCGGACCTCTGCCGGAAAAAGTCACTGCATTTCTTCCCATCCTCTCTTCGCAAATTCTAACACATAGACCGCAATAAACGCAGTCATCATATTTTTTCTTTATCCTTGGTTCGCCAACTCCCAGATCAAAAGCGATTCTCCGTATATTTTCTGATTCAGGACAGCGCGCAAGTAAAAGTTCTGCAACAATTTTTCTTGCTCTCTTAACCCTATCTGTATCAGTAAAAACAGAAAGACCATTTATTACGGGATATGAGCAAGATGCTTGAACAACTGGTTTTCTTCCTTCTTGGTGAATTTCAACCAGGCATAACCTGCACGCTTCATACGGCAACAGAGCTTTATGGTAACATAACTTTGGTACGCTAAGCCCTACACTTTCGATAGATTGAAGAAGAGTTTTCCCTTCCGGGAATTCAAATTGGCTTCCATTTATATTTAGCTGAATCACGCTGTGTCTCCCATTTCAACTATCTGTTCGAATACAAAATTAACTTCAGGATGAGAAGCTTTAAGAACGCGCATTGTTTTTTTTATATCTCCAAGAGGTTTCATATCTATATTATTTTTATTGAAGCAAGCGGTTATTCTAATTCCTTTTTCCATCCGTCTTTCAATTTTCATATTTCCGCCTGTCTCTCCAGCAGCTTGTGAAAGAAACGGAAGACCAAGACCTATTCTTTTTCCTTTTTTAGTTGTAAAAAAAGGATCAGCTGCTTTCTTCAAATCATCCTCACTCATTCCCTTACCGTCATCCTCAATTTCTAAAATCAGCGTATCATTCTTTTCCATAAGCATCACTCGTATATTTTTTGCACCGGCGTTTAAGGAATTTTCCGCTATGTCCAAAATATGGAGTGATAAATCTTCCATAATTATATCTCAATTTTCCTTCCCTCTTCACCTCTTAAAGATTTTTTTATCTCATCAAAAGTTGGATTCTCCATAGAAAAACTTGTATAATTTTTGCCGATATCTTTCAGTGAATGCGCATCCGAAAATGTTACTATCGGCAATAATCTATCGCAATGTTTTTGAAACTGATTTTTATTAGATATCTCTAATGCATCAAGCACCAATCCCTCCGGTATAAATCCGAGCTGTGAGATTAAACCGAACCTTTCTCTATCAACGTGAGATGCAATTGCAATTCCGCCTAATTTGTGGATGGAATTAACTATACTTTCAATTGACTGTTCAGTTGCGCCGATCGTCAATCTTTTATTGAATCCTAGAACCTCATCGTTCTCATTAACTATAACTTGATCACCATAAATTCTTTCATCGTCCGTTTCGATTAGATTATTATCTATAATTCGTTGCATTGCCTGAAGTGATTTTTCATTATCGAATAAAGCAAGCACGTGCACTTCTTCCCTTGTTGTAATTTCTATTCCGCCAATAATATCCAGGTCCATATTTTCCGCACATTTTTTTACACTAATCACGTTCTCAGATGAATTATGATCACAAATTCCAATAATATTTAGACCGCGCTTTTCTGATTCTTTAACAATATTTTTAGGAGTCATTTCAAGCTCTGCGCAATGAGAAAGACATGTGTGAATATGCAAATCGGCTTTAAAGGTTTTCATCATTTTTACCGATACCCAATTCATATAACTTACCCACAATCTGGAAAGCTCCTTCATCAGAACTCAAGATAATTATCTTCTCCTCTTCTGCTTTTTTCAAAGAATCTTCATCCGGCTTTCTTCCTTTTACAATAATTATTGACGAAAGCTCTTTAACGCTTGCAACTGAAATTATATTTAGATGCGTTTGTAATGTAATCCAGATATTTCCTTTATTCGAATTTGCGAGCACATCGCTCAGCATATCGCTTACATAGCCGCCAATAACATCTCTGTCTAAAAAATCTCCGCCCGTTAAAACGGTGAGGTTTAATTCCTTTATAATTTCCGAGATTCTCATTTTTTCATATTCACTATAAATTCTAAATTTGTTCCTTCGCCAACTTTTGAATCTATCCTCATTTCATCTGTACAATTTTTTATGTTTGGAAGTCCCATGCCAGCACCAAATCCCATTTCTCTTACCCAGTCAGGTGCGGTAGAATAACCCGGCATCATTGCTTTTTCGATGTTAGGAATTCCGGGTCCGGAATCAACCGCATTCACCTTAATTTTATCTTCTTCTACCCAAACTGTAATTTCTCCACCATCTGTAAATATGATGATATTCATTTCTGTCTCCATAGATGCTATAACTACTCTCCTTGTGATCTCAGTAGCAATTCCAAGTCTTAATAATGCATTTTTTAGAAAACCACTTTTCTCGCCTGCTTTTTTAAATTCTTTCCCTTTAATATCATATTTGAGTATAACGATAGTCTTATCTGCTCTAATATCCTTAAAGATGTTGCACATCTTATTCTTTTGAGCTTCTTCTTCATAATAATCTTTCTCAAATCTTTTCAGGAGACATCTAATCACATCTCCTTTTGTGATCATTCCTACAAGTTTTTTCGTATCACGTTCCTTCACTGGAAATCTGCCAAATCTATATTTCTCAAATTTTTTAATAACATGAATTAGCGGTTCATCACTAAAAATAAACTCTATTTGAGATGTCATATGGTCTTTTACATGCTCATCTTTTCTTCCTTGGATGATACATTTTATAAAATCCTCAACGCTTATTATCCCCTCTAAATTATCATCGCTAACTACCGGTAATCCTGAAATCTGTTTATCTTTAAGTTTCATCCACACATCAACCATTGTATCATCGGGTGCTACTGTAACAACATCTGCTGTCATTGCCTCTTCAACTTTACATTCATAAGCAAGTTCTTGAATTTTTGAAGTGCTTACTTTATCAGTCATCTCCCGAAATTCCTCTTAGTCCTTCTTTGTATAATTTACCACAGCTTTCAAATAGCGGAAGTTGAGTACACATCAGAATAATTGCACGTTCATTTGCAAGTCCAATAACATCATTCTCCGGTCGTTTCCCCCTTACAAAACAGATCACTTTTACGTCAACCGCATCACTGGCATATATTACTTGAGGATTTGTCAATCCTGTTAGAAGTAACACACTTCCACTATGATGGTTAATATGCGCCAAAACATCACTCATCAAATCGCAGCCGCAGCCCATTTTTACTTCCATGTCTAATAATTCTTCACCGCAAATAACTTCTGCATTTATTATCTGTTTCACTTTATGAATATTCATGATTTTTTTTCCACTCTTTACATGAAATGATTTCTGAAAGTTGTATCAAGTTTTCCATATCAGAACCGGTAACTTTAATTATTGCTGAAATTTTCGGCGGGCAAACTTCCAAACATTGACCACATTTGTGACAGTTTTCCTGGTTTATTATATGGATAAATTTTGACTCTCCTGTGATGGCTTCTGTAGGACAGCTTTTAATGCAGAGCAAACAACCAACGCATTTGTTTGGGTCTATATAATATTGTATCAAATTTCTACAAACGAGCGCCGGACACCTTTTTTCTTTTATATGAGCTTCATATTCATCTTTAAAATATCTCAAGGTTGAAAGCACAGGGTTAGGAAGAGTTTGACCTAATCCACACATTGAAGCATCTTTAATGCACTCTCCTAATTCAGTTAAAAATTCAATATCGCCTTCACGTCCTTCGCCATCCGAAATTCGAGTAAGTACTTCCAATAATGCCTCACTTCCGTCTCGGCAGGAAGTACACTTACCGCAAGATTCTTCATTTGTGAATTGAATAAAAAATTTGGAGACGTCAACCACACAGGTATCTTCATCCATCACGATCATACCGCCGGAGCCCATCATGGAGCCGGCTTTTTGTAAAGATTCATAGTCAATTGGAGAATCAAGCATAGACGAAGGAATGCACCCGCCGGAAGGACCACCAGTCTGAACAGCTTTAAATTTTTTCCCCTTAGGAATACCTCCGCCAATTTCGTAAACCACTTCTTTAAGCGTTATGCCCATTGGAACTTCAATAAGACCGGTATTATTTATTTTTCCAACCAATGAAAATATTTTTGTTCCCTTAGAGGTATCAGTTCCAACACTTGAAAACCATTCTGCTCCTCTTGTAATTATCATTGGAACATTTGCCAGAGTTTCAACATTATTTATAACTGTTGGACAACCCCAAAGCCCGGCTTGAGCAGGAAATGGAGGACGCAGCCTGGGTTCCGGAATATCACCTTCAATAGAATTAATCAAAGATGTTTCCTCACCGCAGACAAAAGCCCCTGAACCTTCTCTAATTTCAATCGTAAAATCGTAATCCGATCCTAAAATGTTCTTGCCTAAAAGACCGTATTCTTCTGCTTGTGCAATAGCAATTCTCATTCTCTTAATAGCAAGCGGATATTCTGTTCTTACATAAATAAATCCTTCGTTTGAACCAACTGCATATCCGGCAATACACATTCCTTCTATGACAGAATGGGGATCGGATTCTAAAACGCTTCTGTCCATGTATGCGCCGGGGTCTCCTTCATCACAATTTGCAATAAAATATTTTGGTGTCTTTGTCTGCTGATTTGCAATTTCCCACTTCTTTCCTGTTAGAAAGCCCGCTCCGCCTCTTCCTCTTAATCCAGATTTTAGTATTTCTTCTCTAACATCTTTCGGTGACATTGAACCAAGAACTTTTTCGATGGCTAAGTAACCATCGCGTGCAATGTAATCTTCGATCTTTTCGGGGTCTATTATTCCTTTGTTCCGTAGTACAACTAACAATTGTTTTTTGAAGAAAGGGATATCGGAAAGCAGGGGAAGTGGTTCTTTTTCTTCCGGTGGTTTGAACATCAATTTTTTTACAGGTCTTCCTTTAAGAAAATGTTCTTCAACAAGATGGTGAATGTCCTTCTTCTCGAGCCAGCCGTAGAAAATATTATCGGGTATAACAACCATAAGCGGACCTTGTCCACAGAATCCATTACAACCGGTTGCAACTACGGTAACTTCGTCTTTCAAACCGAATAAATTGAGTTCTTTATTCAATTCATCAATAATTTGAAAAGCACCGCCGGCAAAGCAGCCCGTTCCGGTGCAGACCATCAATTCAATTCGTCTCTTTTCAGCCATTACCCAACCCTCTCTGAACCAATACCTAATACAAATTCTTTAACCACATTACCCGCTATAATATGTTCGTCAAAAATTTTTTTTACTTTCTCCGAAGTAAGCTTGCGATATTTTACCGGGGGAGAACCTTCCATTTCGATTGTAGCAATCGGTTCTTCAGAACATAAACCGGCACAGCCTGTTGTAGTAAACATTATATCAGTTAATTTCCTTTCATCCATTTCAACTAAAAACGAGTTCATAATTTCTCTCGCTCCGGCGGCAATACCGCATGTGCCCATATGAACTATTACTTTTCCACGAAAATTTCCTTCGCGCAGGTAAATTCCCTTTCTGGCAGTCGCCCGCATTTTTTGTAATTCATCAATTGTCAGCTTAGGCATACTGCAGCTCCTTATCCTTCTTTTTTTCAATAATCTCGGGAATATTTTTGGTCTGAAGTTTTCCATAAACATCATCACCAATAGTTGCTACTGGTGCCAGTCCGCAACAGCCAATACATCTAACTGCCTTAAGTGTAAAAAGCATGTCTTCGGTGGTTTCTCCCGGCTTAACATTTAATTTTTCACTAAACTGCTCGAGTAATATTCCAGATCCCCGGACATAGCAAGCGGTTCCCATACATACATTTATAGTGTATTTGCCAATTGGTTTTAAGCTGAACGAACTGTAAAACGTTGCTATACGTGTAATATGCGAAAGAGGATAATTTGTTTCTTGCGAGATATATCTTAAAATATTTTCCGGGAAATAATTGTAGACGGCGTTAACTTCTTGAAGGATGGGCATTAAGGGACCTTTTCTGTTTTGATGTTTTTTCAGAATACCTGTTACTGCTTCCGCATATTTAGGATGAAGTTCTATTTTTTCTTTCTCGACGATTTGAACGCTGTTTCTCGTTGGGCAGTTTGAAACGCAAGCACCGCAGCCGGTACATTTTTTTTCATCAACATATCTGGGCTGCTTAGTTAATCTTACAGAAAAATTTCCGGGTTGTCCGGTAATACTCTCAACTTCGCTTAGAGTTATCTTCTCTATATCCTTATGCCTTCCAATTTCAACTAACCGCGGCGCCATAGTACACATAGCACAATCATTCGTTGGAAAAGTTTTATCGAGTTGAGCCATCACTCCGCCAATAGAAGGTTTATTATCAACCAGGTAAACTTTAATTCCCGATTCTGCAAGATCGAGCGCCGCTTGCATGCCGCCGATTCCGCCGCCAACTACTAATGCAGAACCGATCTTTCCGTTAGTTTTATTCTCATCAAACATTTTCTAAAACTGGCTCCTTGTTTATTTCTACTTGAGCTGCTTTTTCTTTAATCGCTTGAAAGTAAATTGCCAGAGGACGATAAATCATATGGCTCCACTTTCCAAATGGAATTTCAATTATTAACATTGGGACAGCTATAGCTAAATGAATTGCGTAAGTAAAATGAGTAGTAAGTTCCAATCCCAAATACCTGAATACGTGAACTGCAAGTCCGCTGACCGCAGTAAGCAATAGCATAATTGGAAATATCAGATCATTCGCGTTGGAGAATTTGTGAATTTCTTCACGTTTTTTGATTCTGCTTATCAATATTTCAACGGTAGTATAAATTAAAGCCCCGGCAGAAAAATATCCCAGCCATCTTTGTGGATGGTAAACAGGATAAATATTGTCTGTCTGAAACCATTCAAGAAAGAAAAATTTTATACAAACCATTAACCCGCAGCCGGCTGCTAGAATCAAATGTTTAATCCAGCGGTTTCTAACAGCACAATCTCTAAATCGTTTTTGACTAAAAGAGTGTATTAAAAAAGTTTTAGCTTCTGTAAAATATAAATAGAAAGGTATCTTGAGTTTATCACCGCCCCTCATAGTAAACCAGTACATCCGCAAAGAGTTAGTTAGTAAAAAGAAGAGCGGAATTAGGAATACAACCGTTGTAAATGTTCCTATTAAACCGAACATATGTTGCATTGGCATCGGCTCTGAAATGAACACCTCATATTCCAGCTCCGCATAAAATAAATGATAATAAACAACTAGAAGTAAAACGATTATTCCAAAGAATAGGAGAGAGCCAATTTCCCAAAATTTGGATTTATAAATTTTTGCGGAAAGACCGGTCCAATCATATTGTGCAGTTAGATAGCGGCGGAGAGTCATCATCGCTTCTCCGGGTTCAGTTTGCCGGGGGCAGGTTGTAGAACAATCGCCGCAGTAGTAACACAACCAAGGTTCTAATCTGCTTTTCAATTGTTCCTTTAAACCAATCAATGTATATCGAAGTGTCTTGCGCGGGAACGAATTTGTATCATTTGTTAGATCACATGAAACAGTGCAGCTGCCGCACTGAAGACAGGCATTTGTGTCGAACTTGCCGTACTTACGCACTTCAGACAATAAATTAGGATCGGTTCTATATTTCATAATGAACCTGCCAATTCGCTTAATATTAGATTAATAATGGTGGGGGGGTGACTATATAGAATATCCCTTTTGTCAGCAAAATTCTTTACAGTAGTAGACGCCATATAAGATTACGCGATTATGAATCTATAATTAAATTAACTTGCAATAAGCCAAATTAACTAAGTGTACTCTCGGTAAATTTACAGCCTGTAAAGGAATCTTCGGCACTTCATAATACAAAAATGCGCGGAAAGGAATAAGAAGAACAATCAAATCATTTTTACAAAATAAAATTATCTACTCAGAACCCTAAATGTTTATTTCTATTTACATTTTGCAAAAAAAAAATATGATAGTCAAATTCTTTTAATTTTTATTTAGGACTTTTACTTAGAAAATAATGAATTAACAAATCCTAGGTAACTGTTCACCGGTTATCATTTCCACTACACGTTTACTTCCGATCAATGTTTTCATTACAACCGTACAGGGATGATCGCTTGTAACCCTGCCTATAATTCGCGATTCTTTTCCATAATTATTTGATAGCATCGCATTCAAAACTTTTTCTGCATCTTCTTTCGCAACAAACAAAACAACTTTCCCTTCGTTTGCAATGTAGAGCGGATCAAAACCAAGAATTTCACATGCGCCTTTAACTTCTTCCTTAATGGGAATTTCTTTCTCATCAATCTCAATTCCAACATGTGCACTTAATGCAATTTCTTTTAACGTGCTGGCTACACCGCCGCGTGTTGGGTCGCGCATTACATGAACATTTTTCGAAACACTAAGTACAGACCGGATTAAATCATTCAATGGTGCTGTATCACTTATTATTTCCGTTTCAAATGTCAGTCCTTCCCGTGCAGACATAATTGCCACGCCATGATCAGCAATACTTCCATTTAGAATTATCACATCACCGTCTTTGCAGTTCTTTGGTGAGATATTTATTCCTTTTTCAACTATTCCGATTCCGGAAGTATTGATAAAAATTTTATCTCCTTTACCATGTTCAACTACTTTTGTATCGCCGGTAACAATTTGAACTCCGGCTTTGTAAGCCGCTTCTTTCATTGAAAGAACAATTTTCCACAAATCTTCAATGGGTAATCCTTCTTCAATTATAAATGCGGCAGAAATGTAGAGTGGTTTTGCACCTGAGACTGCTAAATCATTAATTGTTCCGTTAACGGCAAGATCACCAATATTCCCGCCGGGGAAAAAGATCGGCTGAACTACATACGAATCCGTGGTAAATGCAAATTTGTTTTTACCAACTGTGAATATTGCGCTATCGTGCTGTGCATTTAGTAATTCGTTGTCAAATTGAGGCAGAAACATTTTAGAGATTAATTGATGAGAAAGACTTCCGCCACCGCCGTGAGCGAGCAATATTTTATCATACTCGCTTTTAGGAATGGGACATGTAAAATTTTGTAACTGATTCATATCATTCTTTTAATTTTTGAGTGAATCTCAGTGACTATCCCGTGTTCCTCTGTGAAATAATTTAGAGCGACACAGAGTTATTTTTATATTTTCCATAATGAAAATAAGCCGCACACGCCCCCTCTGTAGAAACCATTGGCGCACCAAGCGGTGTTTCAGGTTTACATTCTTTTCCGAACGCCGAGCATTCAATTGGTTTCTTCACACCTTTCAAAACTTCTCCGGCAATACAAAGAGTTGATTCATTTTGTTCAAGATGCCCAACTTCAAAAATTTTTTCAGCATCATAATCCTTAAAAATTTCTTTCAAAGCATATCCGCTTTTGGGAATGTTTCCTATACCCCGCCACTTTCTATCAATCGTATCGAAAACCGTTGAGAGAGTTTTCTTTGCTTGTTCATTTCCACTCTTTGTAACAACACGGTTATACTGATTTTCAACTTCGCATCTTCCTTCTTCTAATTGTTTTATACACATCAAAATACCTTGAAGGATATCAACCGGTTCAAATCCGGTAACAACAATCGGGGTTTTATATTTTTCGCAAAGAGGAATATATTCTTCATATCCCATCACAGTGCAAACATGTCCGGCAGCAAGAAATCCTTGGATCATACAATCACCTGAAGATAGCAATGCTTCAATTGCAGGTGGAACGAGAACATGCGATGAGAGTATCGAATAGTTTTTCAAATTTCGCCGCTTTGCCTCTAAAACCGACATCGCATTTACCGGCGCAGTAGTTTCAAATCCAACAGCGAAAAAAACAATTTTCTTGTTAGGATTTTCTTCAGCAATCTTCACCGCATCAAGCGGAGAATAAACCATCCGCACATCGCTGCCGTTTGCTTTAACACTCAGCAAATCATTTTGGGACCCGGGCACACGAAGCATATCACCAAACGAAGTGAATATCACATCCTTACGCGAGGCGATTGCAATAGCTTTATCAATTTTTTCAAGCGGTGTAACGCAAACGGGACAACCAGGACCGTGTAGAAGAGTTATTTGTTTTGGCAGGAGTTCTTCGATACCGTATTTCAGAATTGAATGAGTTTGTCCGCCGCAAATTTCCATAATAGACCACGAACGAGTAACAACTTCTTCAATTTGTTTTGTTAATACTTTAGCAGACTTTAAATCTCTGTATTCATCAACAAATTTCATTCAAGTATCAAATTAATTTAGAATATGTTTAGATCCCTTTCTTATCCTCATCTTCTATCATGTTGCTCATTTCAGTTAGTATTCGAATTGTTTCTTCAGCCTCTTCCGTATCAAGTTTATTTAAAGCAAAGCCTGCATGCACAATAATATAATCACCTTCCTTAACATCATCCAGCCACTGAATACAAGCATCTTTTAGAATTCCGCCAAAGTTAACTTTTGCCATTTTAAGTTCTGTATTCGAGTTGTCTATAGAAATGATTTTACCCGGAACAGCTAAACACATTTTTTCTCGCTAAGAAATTCAATGACAATATGTGATTTTATATGTTAGTTAGCAACAAGAGAAATCAGTAAAAATATTTTAACGTGGAAAATATTTTGTAACAGGCGAATCGTTTTTGGGATTCTCAAACCCAGTCCCATAAATCCAAAAACAAAAGAATTTAGAGTCTTTCTCTATAAGAAGAATCAGAATTGTAAAATTTATAAATGTGCACAGAGTATTGAATATGAGCAATTTTAACTTTGGTAAACAATTATGGGAAAAGACAACTTATAATTTCATTGGTTTGAACGATGCTAATTTTCTCCTTCTTCATATTGAACATCGCGTTCAGTAAATAATTATCGGTTACTTTTTTTAACTGCCTGAGCACTAACTATGGATAGTTTGAAAGAATATTGGGAAATCAATTATTCATAGTAAGAGACGGAGACAGGTCTCGAATTTGTTGCTGAATGCCAGAATTGATTTGTAAGAGCTGCGTTGGCGGGTCTGTAACGAATTGTAGGATTACCGGAAAGTTGAATATTTCTTTTGGCAGTCATTGAACCTACAAGAGTAAAATTACCATTGGCTTGAATATCACCCTGAGCATACATTTGACCCGCAATATTAATATTCCCGTGTGCTTCAATATTCCCACCGGAATAAAAACCAAGATTACTGCCGGTAGGATCAGCAGAATTAACGGATACACTGCCGCTAAAAGTAATGTTGCCGGTTACGATAAATATGCCGTAACCAATTGTTGAACCACGAAAACTTAAATTACCGTTTACATAATAGATTGCAGGATTACTTTTTGTTCCAAGTGTTGTTGCGCCACTTATGGTAAGATTTCCATTTGTTACACTTGTTGCAATACTTATATAATCATTTGGATTGAATACAGGGAGTGTAATGGGGGGAATTTGACTATTCACAGGATCCGAATTGGGGTTTAAATTAGGCTCAAAATTGTTATGACTCGACTGAAGTTGACCTGAATAAGTACCAAAACCCTTAACATCATAAGCATTTCCCGTAGTCTGTAAATTACCATTTGAATGAATATTTGCATTCCAGTTGGCATTATTATCATCTCGAATATCTATACTGCCTTGTAATTGTAAATCCTGACCGGAAGCCATCGCATATTGTAGAAAAGGGGGGACTGCTGGTGTGCTAGCCAATTGCAAAACCGATCTAATTGTAACAGATTGATTATTCATTATTCCAGTACTCGTAATTAACCTCATACTGGTCAAATTCATATTCGGACCGCCTGGATATTTGCTGGTAGTATTTGAAACAGAAACAGTCAGAGTGCTGTTTGCTATTTGTAAATTATTAACACCTGTCCATGTTGTATCGAGATTCAGCTTAGAAATTGCTAAATTTATTCCGCTGGCTGCTATATTTCCTGCTTGTGTTTTTTCGAACTTTACTATTGTCGTGTTAACTAAACGTAAATTGCTATAGTTAATATTCAACGTTGCAAAGGTGAATAAACTTCCCATTCCTATCACCAAAAACAATAGCATTTTACCCATAAATAATCTATCGCTGTTTATTTGTTATGAATGAAATATCTTCTTTTATAAAAGGAGCCAAAATTCTCGGTGCTATCGCTTCTAAAAGAATTATTGTCTATAACAACCTGCACATCTATGCTTTTAATATTGGATACCATAAAAGTACTGTTGTTCAATGAATCATATCCTTGCATTGAAAAATTATTGATTACAACTTGTGATTCATTTACAGAACCAATGGTAGTTCTTCTCACAAGATATTGCTTGCCATTAGCCTGACGTGTAAAGTATTTAACACTATCAACCGAACCATTGTTATCGAGATCAGCTAAAAATGCAATAGAAGAATTATTAATAGTACTTATTTTGGGATTTGTACTTACCCGGTAACCGATTTTATTAAAGTCATAATCCAATACATCCGCCATACTGGTCATTGTCGATTCGGTAAATTCATTTATAATTTGTGACCGATTAAAATTTTCCATACGAAAATGAATATAGAGTAATGAAAGCAACACAATCCCTCCAACAATAAATGACCCAGATAGATTTATATTTCCCATAATAATTGCTCAGTAACTTGAATAATAATATAGCTTGAGAGTGTCAGGCAGATATATAGTTTTAGCTTTCACTTCAATTCTTTTCATACGAGTTCGTGATGAAACCAAAACATCCGGGAGATTTGTATTAACATAACCAACATTAACCCGTACTGAAACATTTCCTAATCTGGGCGTTGAAACTACATCACTATAGTTCTTATAATCATCAACGTCATCAAATGAATTTACACTTTCTCCGGAATCATAACCCAAAGAAGCTGGAGCAGTAAAATTGTTAATATCCGTAACAGCTGCACTGATAGTTGATTCATCGAATGATTTAGAACTAATGAGATCAATCGTTTGTTGTGCAACGCTAGTTGTCGTAGTAATCGCTTGGGCTTGTAGTGAATTATCTGTAGAAGATAGAATAGTTCGATTTACATTCAAAACCAAAATGGCAAGAAGTACTACTGCACCCAAAACTAAAAACATCTGACTATTGTCCATACTTGTGCTACTCCTTTCTCTTCATAGGAATCAACAAATATATACAGTACTCTATAATCGGTAGGAATATAAAAAAATTTAGCTTATAAACTGTGTGATCTACATCTAAACCCTCTTTTTTTATCTAATTGTGGAAAATTGTGCCAAATGACAACCATAATAGTTCGCCGTTCCTTACCGTACCCGTTTAACCGTCATCATTGAAGCCACTAATTACTTTTTCACCTTATCGGATTCTCAATTCAGGAGGCTTCTAATCACATGGTGATGCCAATGGCAAAACTATTTTTTTATTTAATAGAACACTGAAAAACGCAGACCCGCCTGCCATGCCTGCGGCAGATAAACCGGGCGGGCAGGTAAAGCAGATTTTAGCTGATCATTTTTGTTGTTTTTAGAAGTCCCCTTAAGATTATTTTTTATATGGTTGCCTATTATAGAAGAGTCAAATACACCAAATTGTTACCGATCAAATTAATTAGTATTTTTGTATTAGAGTTTTAGCTAAGAACACTCTTAAACGAAGGTAATCGTGTTTTTCCTCTTTGTTTTTCGATATTGACCTAAGCAAACCGATCTTATTCTTCTTTACACATAATTACTTATGTAAAACAGCTGTGGACAATAAGTCCAATATAGTCGCTCAGTTGAATAGCACTATAACACTATTTTCAAGTTACAAAAGACACTGGAAAAAATAATAAATGATTAGTACAAGCAACATAGCTTTAAGATTTGGCAAACGAACATTATTCGAGGAAGTAAATCTAAAATTTACTCCGGGAAACTGTTATGGAATTATTGGCGCCAATGGTTCAGGTAAATCAACCTTCATAAAAATCCTTTCGGGTGAAACTGAGCAAAGTTCAGGCGATGTTATAGTTACGCCGGGCGAGAGACTTGCAACTTTGAAACAGAATCAGTTTGAGTATGATGAATTCCAGGTTATTAAAACTGTTATGATGGGACATCAAAAGCTTTTTTCTATAATGGAAGAAAGAGATACTCTATATGCGAAGGCTGATTTCAGCGATGAAGATGGTATTAGAGCGGCAGAACTTGAAGGAGAATTTGGCGAGCTTTATGGATGGGAAGCGGAATCAGAAGCTGCTGAACTTCTGAGTGGTTTGGGAATTGCCGACGAACTTCATACACAATTGATGAGGGATCTGTCGGGAAATGAAAAAGTAAAAGTACTTTTGGCTCAAGCATTATTTGGAAATCCAGATATATTATTGCTTGATGAGCCGACTAATCATCTCGATATTATTTCTATTGGCTGGTTGGAAGAATTTCTCGAAAAATTTAAAAATACGGTGATAGTAATTTCGCACGATAGGCATTTTCTTAATCAAGTATGTACGCACATTGCCGATATTGATTTTGGGAAAATACAGATGTACACAGGTAATTATGATTTCTGGCTTGAGAGCAGTCAACTTGCGGCAAAACAAGCCAAAGATGCAAATAAAAAGATCGAAGCGAAAAGAGCGGAATTACAGGAATTTATTTTTCGATTCAGTGCTAATGCATCAAAATCCAAGCAGGCAACATCAAGAAAAAAGCAACTTGAAAATCTTACTCTTGAAGATATCAAACCTTCATCGCGAAAAATGCCTTACATAGCTTTTAAGCCGGAAAGGGAAGCCGGCAACAATCTTCTTGAAATCCAAAATCTAACAAAGAGTGATAGCGATGAAATTCTACTAAATGATCTTTCATTCAAAGTTGAGAAAGGTGATAAAATTGCGTTTGTCGGTCCGAATGATTTAGTGAAAACTACTTTGTTTAATATTCTCACGAGTAAAGAAAAACCCGATGGAGGCAACTTTATATGGGGTACTACAACTAACGTTGCATATTTTCCAAAAGATAATGCAGATTTTTTCAATGTCGATTTAAATCTTATTGATTGGCTCCGTCAATACTCCGTGGAGAAGGAGGAAACCTATATCCGTGGATTTCTTGGAAGAATGCTTTTTAGCGGCGAGGAAACCTTGAAGAAAGCTCGCGTCCTTTCCGGTGGAGAACGTGTGCGTTGTCTACTTGCAAAGATGATGTTAACCGGCGCAAATGTTCTTATTCTTGATGAACCTACCAATCACCTTGATCTGGAAGCTATATCTGCACTCAATAATAGTTTGATCGATTTCCCCGGGACGGTTCTTTTCAGTTCACATGACCATCAGTTTATTCATACAATTGCTACGAGGATAATAGAAATTATACCATCAGGAATCATTGATAAACGAATGACATTTGATGAATACATAAATGATGAAGCGATAAAGAAGATTCATTTTGAAGTGTATCACGCATCGGCAATAAATCTCTAAAGTTCTTGATTATAGTAGAATGGTTTTCTTACAAAAAGTATTTTCGTTAAAAGGATCAATTACTAAGTTATTATACGCAAAAATATTATCATTTGTCATTCTGAACCCGATTCATCGGGTGAAGAATCTAAAAAATTTTCTTTTTTCCTCGATTAATTAGATTCCTCACGCCACTTCCCCGCAAAGCGGGGTAAACTGTTCCGTTCAGAATGACACCTTGCGAAAGGTGACTTACTAAATTTGTTCGGCATCTTTAAATAAAGACAACCCGTTTATTTATAGTATAATTCAATATTTTTTTCACACGCCCAATTTCACCGGTCTCAAGACGAACTTTAATTCCATGCGGATGGTCTGAGGACTTAGTAAGAATATCCTTAACAAAACCTTCAGTTAAATTATTCGAGCGCTGATCTTCTTTAAGTACAATAGCCACGTGTAAACCCTGCTTTATATTTTTCTGGTTTTGTGATTCCACAGATTAATGTCTGCCTCTGTTAGTCCACACTTTTCCCGCTTCTCTCTTTCTCCGGTTAGGATTAAGGGTTGAAGCCCCGAAACTTTTTTTGGTCTTAGTTTTTTCTAAATCCTCTTTGTTAACTAACTGTTTAGGATTTTCCCAGACCCATTTATCAAGAACATATGGGTGCTTTTCGATAACGGGTATTGGTACCGAAATCAATTTGTTTATCTCTCTCAAATATGCTTTTTCTTCCGTATCGCAAAGTGAAAGAGCTACTCCGCTTAATCCCGCCCGGCCTGTCCGCCCAATCCGGTGAATGTAAGTTTCCGGAATATTTGGAATCTCAAAATTTATCACATGTGAAAGTTCATCAATATCAATTCCGCGCGCTGCAATGTCTGTTGCTACCAATACTCTTGTTTGCTTCGTCTTAAAATTATTCAAAGCGCGTTGCCGTGCGTTTTGCGCTTTATCCCCGTGGATTGCTTCGGCTTGTATTTTTGCTTTATTCAGAACTTTTGCCACATTGTCGGCTCCGTGTTTAGTGCGGGTGAATACAAGAGCTGATGCAATGGATGGATCTTTCAATAAGTGAATTAGAAGAGCTTTCTTATCAGACTTTGCTACATAATAGATACTCTGTTTAATTGCATCAACAGTTTTTGATTCCGGCGTAACTTCTACCTTAACAGGATTCACTAAAATAGTTTTAGCAAGCTTTATAATTTCCGATGGCATTGTTGCAGAGAAAAACAACGATTGTCTTTTGGATGGCAATTTTGAGATTATCTTTTTTACATCATTTATAAATCCCATATCAAGCATACGGTCGGCTTCATCAAGCACAAATAGTTTAATATGCTGAAGACTGATGTAATTTTGATTCATCAGATCAAGCAGTCTGCCCGGAGTAGCAATTAATATATCTACTCCCGCTTTCAATTTGTCTGTCTGAGCTTTTTGCGGAACACCACCAAAGACAACCAGGTTTTTAAGACCGGTATGTTTACCATAAGCTGAAAAACTATCCCCAATTTGAATAGCAAGTTCTCTTGTTGGAGTAACGATTAAAGAATGAATATTTCTCTTCTCGTGACTATAATTTTTTTCATTATAAAGAATTTGTAGAATTGGTACAGCGAAAGCGGCAGTCTTGCCTGTACCCGTCTGAGCGCAGCCAAGCAAGTCATTTCTTTCAAGTATAATTGGAATAGCCTGTTTCTGAATGGGTGTTGGAATTGTATAGCCTTCTTCTGCCAAAGCTTTTTGAATTGGTTTAATAAGATTAATTTTTTCGAATGACATTAATTCATTTTTCCTTTTAAATAGGTCTGTTAAATTTTATTATGTTCTGGATCAGCGGATAGATGAATGAATATCTTTTAAAGAATTGCAAACAACGATATGTTACTGAAGCATTACAAATAATTACAGTGTAAAATTAGGTTAATTAAATGCCATCTCAAAGGGTTATATGTTGACTCATGCTTGTGGGGTGATATGTTATTTTAGGATTAGAAGATGATTTCCAAATTAAAGGGCAATTATTATTAAAGATTTTTAGAACATTTCTCAATTTTTCTTCTGAGAAATTTTCGGAGAGAATTTTAAGCACTCTTTTCCTGCAGCGGTGTACACTTCTATAGATGGAAGATTTTTAGATTTAAACCCGAATGCTTTGCAAGCATAGGGACGATCTTTTTCCCAGGTAATCTTAAAATGACTACATTTTTTACAATCAACAGACATTACATTGAAAATGTTTTTAATTAACTGATGTTACACAAAACAGGGTTTACGTCATTCCCGAATTCTTTTATCGGGAATCCATCTGTAGAATTTTAGCTAAAATCGTGGATTGCCGCATTTACCGCCTTTCGGCATCCCGTAGAGCTGGATTTTTAGCCTGCCATCGAGCGTGTTGCACAAGTCTCCGGTTGTCCGGCGTTGCCTTCAAGAACAGCTAGAAAAATTTTCAGCTTCTTATTTATTAAAGAGATTAAATTCTCAAGTCTGCTTTGTTTGTTATCAAAACCCAGAATAAGTTTCAGTTCAGATAATTGATTTAATATTTGTTCCGTTCTCGCAGGTTCAGAATAAAATGGTGAGTAGATATTGAGTTCTGATAAATACTCATCTATAAATTCTACAGCGAAAGCATTTATGAGATTTTCATCTTTGGTTAAAAGAAGTTTTTCATAAAAAGAAAAAAGAACTAATATTCTGGAAAGCCCATTGATTCGTGGAAGAAATGAAGATATCTCGGAACGAAGTTTTTCAATTTCTAGAAAATTCAAAACCTTTCTTGGAATAGTTTAACTACAAAATAGAAATATTATGGACAAAAAAATATAGACCAGTATATAAGATTTTTTTTGTGTATTAGTGCCTTTGTGGCAAATTTCATTTCGCCACCAAGAAACTAAGTTACAAAGAACGGAACGCAAGTAACGTCTCGGCAATTCCTCTTTCTAATTATTTATTTCAAAACTCATTTATAATTCCAAAATGTATTTTTCCTTCGCCGAATGAATCTCCTTTAGCAAGTGCGAAGCTCACACCAAGAACCCCAAGTCCGGTCTCTATATTCAGACCAAAGCCGTAACCAATTTTGAATGAAGAATTCTCCGGAATATTCTTTTGCCTATCCTCGTTTCGTAAAAAATAACCGCTGTCAAAAAATAAAAAGGCAAAAGAACGGCGTGAAAGCAATAATCTATATTCAAGATTTGACCAGAGAATTCTATTCCCTTGAAATTGTTTCTCTCTATATCCGCGCAAAGAATTTGTCCCCCCTAGAAAATAAAGATCGCTCAAATCAATATCATCCCCGCGTAATTCACGAGCGTGAACACCAAAAGCCGCAACTTGTTTATGAAACAACTGTTGGAAAATACTAAAATCAAATTCAAGCCGCTGAAGTGTTATTTCGGTTTTTATATCGGGCGTTATTAATGCTGAGGGACCATTTATTCTTTTCAATGTGTACTTGTAAGTATTGTTGAAATAAATTCCTTTAGTCGGAGAGTAGAAATCGTCACGTGTGTCGATCTTAAAATTAAAACCACTCGTAAATGAAGAAGAATTGAAGACCGAAAATTTATTTAAACTCAATTCGGAAGGAATTGTTGATTGAGTAATAAGAAGTAATGAAGCTGAGATCTCATCTGTTGCAAGATACTCAAGTCGTGCTTCGAGATCCCGCTGGATGTAAGTGGAATCTTGCTTTCGCTGGAATAATCTGCCTTCAATGTTGAATGGAAAATCGAACAACCATGGTTCAAGGTAACGGAGCTCGAGTTCCTGGGATGAACGGTCTTCCTGCTGCCAACGTAAAAATGCTGCGCGACCTGTTCCGAATAGATTTCTTAAATTCACATTTACAAATCCTGTTAAGTAACCGCTCTCCTTCTCGTTTGCTGAGGGTACATACCCGATTATTCCATCAAAAAAGTTTGTCTGTTTTTCCTTAATAGATATTTTGAGAACACCTTTCTGTTTAGAGTTAAAGTAGAAAGCTGGTTGTTCGATGGGTTCAAAAAAACGTAAACGGTTTAAGCGATACGGAATTTCGTCAATTTTTTTTTGAGAAAATTCTTCTCCTAATGTAACTTGAATCGCTCGACCAATAACGAAATCTTTTGTCTTATTGTTACCCTCAATTTCTATTTTATCGATAGTACTCTTTATACCTTCGTCAATTAAAAGTATAAGGTTCGCAAGATAGTTTTCGTTTGCTGGATCTTCACGAAACTCAACAGATTCAAGTCTGATTGAAGAGAAGGGAAAGCCCTTGTTTTCGTAGTAATCAAGAATTTCCGAGAGTGCAAAATCAATATTGGAACTTGTGAGCGGTGCGTTTTGAATCTGAGATAAAATATTTGCGATCTGTAAGGAATCTTTTACAGCACTGCCGAAATTAATCTTATGAATGAGAGTGGGTTTTCCTTCCGAAATATCAATTGATAGAGAAGAATTAGCTGTGTCAATATTTGAGAACTCAACCGTGTTACACACAGCGTGAAAATATCCTTTCGCTTGTAACCCGCTAGCGATTCTGGATTGTATTGAGTCTTCCATTGCATGAAAATATTTTGAACCGGTGGAAATGTTTATCCAGCCGAGGTATTCTTTCTCGGGGAAAATTTTTGCACCGGTGATTTCTATTTTGGAAATGACTTGTGGAAATATCTCTGAGGAGATAATAAGGATGATTGCAAAAATTAATTTATTAATTGAACGCGGACCCGCCTGCCGGACGGGCATGTGACGCAGATTATTATGATTAACACGGATTAGATCATAAATAATCTTAATCATCATAATCAATCTGCGTTCCATTTTTATTAATTAATAATTCGGAGTGTCATTAATAATCTTCATTTTTTTACCAATAGAGATCACTTCAACTTGTTCAAGCAAAGGATTCATCTGGTCGAAAGTAACTTCACATGTTTCTAACATTGCAGCGTTTGCAGCACCCAGTCCGGTTGCGATTTTAACAAACTCATCAAACACAAGTGCATTTTCCATTCCGAAGGCTATACCGGCTACAAAAGCGTCGCCGCTTCCGGTCGCATCAAAAACATCAACAAGGGGAGGAACAATTTTATAATGAAAATCGAACTTACTTGCATAAATAGGTTTTGCGCCATCGGTTAAAAAAGCGAGTTTGATTTTCTTCGAGTAGAATTCACTCATCAAGCGCAGGGTCTCATTTTCATTATGTAAGGAAACACCAAGAGACTTTTCTATCTCGCTGATGTTATTGTGAATTACTGTCGGTCCCGCATCAATACAATTTTGAAGATGTGCACCGTAAGTATCCAAAATGGAAATCTTATCATGTTTATTTGCAAGCTCAATTCCAAGAGGGAAAATATCATCGGTATCCTTACAAGGAGAACTTCCTGCAAAAACCACAATGGAACAATTCTGAATCATCTTATCAAGTTTGTTTTTGAAATCTGCCGATTCAGCTGAGGATATTTCACTATTCATTCCAAAGAATGTTGAAACACGTTTGGTCTTGTTTTCAACTATCAGATCAGCAATACGAGTCTCTGATTTTGTAGAAACGACCGAGAAATCAATTTTATCGTTTGTTAAACAATGGCGTAATATTTTCCCGTTATTCCCGCCAAGAAACGTAAATGCCGAGTTTTGCATTCTGAGGAAATTTAATTGGCGGCTGACGTTAATGCCTTTTCCACCTCCATAAAAGAATTCACGTATGCATCTGTTCGTTTGACCGAGTTCAACGGATTCAAAAAATAATCTTCTTTCTAAAAGCGGATTGATTGTAACAGTGAGTATCATTAATGTGATTTAGAAAAATTAGAAAAAAGTTTTAAAGCGATGTAGAATTTAGAGTTATAAAATCTTTTTTCATTCTATACTCTACGTTTAACACTCTAAATTACTGCCTGTAACCCGGCCATCGGCTGTAATCTGCATCTACCAAACGGTAATCTCCAAAACCGGTTTGATCTATGAATATAAAAGATCTACTCAATTCATTGTATTCCCAAATTTCATAGGGCTTCGAGTTCATGTCCAATGGATGTCTCTCAACAGAGCTTGGCGGACCGAATGTAATAAATATCATTCCCATATCGCTGCGCCATCCTTCGCTGAAAGATTTAAAATTTTTATTAGCGTATTCAACACGGCGGTAATATTCATTAAGAATAGGGTTCTCTTCATCTTTAGGGTTTGGTTTTTTCTTAGCCCAAAACGCCAAAAATCGCTCCATTTTATCATCTAATTCTTTTGCCTCTTTAATAAAATCCAATTCCCCAGGCGACGCAATGTAGAGCATCTGAGCAATAGCTTTATCTAAATCATTGATTGAAGAGGGAATACCTTCGATTTTCGAAATTATATTTTTCGAAGTGGAAGTAATCTCTTTTCTGTTTGAGTCTTTTAGCGCGATTGTTAATGAGTAAACTCCGGATGAAAATTTTGCATTGCTGATTGTATGTCTAATTGAGTTAGCCCCAGGTTGGATTGTGCGCGGGTCTTCTTGCTTAAGTGAAACGTTACTCTTTAAGTCAGTAAGTGAGTATTCAAGAACCACATCCTCTTTTTTGCCGGAATAGATATCAAAGTAGAACGATAGCGCTGTGTGTTTTGTTGTTACACCACCAGAAATATTTGGAACAATTTTATCGCCTTCGGAATTTTTAACAATTTCTGAGATCAACATTAAATCGCTCATTCCAAGAGTTTCCGGAATTTCGCGTACATTTAGAGGAAATTCTTTTGACGAAATTCGCCGTGAATCAGAATCTTCAATTATGCATTTTAAAATATATTTGCCGGGCTGTAAGTCGTACGATTTATAGGTAATGAAAAAATTGGTTTTAGATAATGTCTGAGAAAATTCATTAGTTGCAACTTTCTCTTTCCAATTACGTTCAAAGATAATGCTGTTCTTCTCCCCATTCCAAAAAGTAAGAGTAACGTTAAAACCTCCTTGAAAATGATCATCCTTTTTGATGAATGAAATATTTGAATAAGGCACTTGAACAAATACATCCACCCTGGTTTTATTTGCTTTCTCACTTTTATATCCGGCATAGTCAATAAAAAAACTGTTGGAATTAACAAATGAATTCTTTCCGGAAGCATATTCAACTTGAGCAGACAGCAAAGACCCAAAAAGAAACGATAACAAAACTATTTTTTTCACTTATAATACTCCTTTCTTCTTAATTCAATCAAACCTGCCTGCAGCAGGAAACTTACCAAATAAATCATACTCATTGCAATCGTAAATATCAACGTGATAAAATTCACCTAATCTCATCTTATTATTTTTGATTTCGATCAGTACTTCGCCGTCAACTTCAGGCGCATCACGCTCTGAACGGGCTACGTAATACTCTTCGTTCATAGAATCAACAACAACTTTCATCTGTGTGCCTATTAGAGCACGGTTTTTTTCTTCCGAAATATTTTTTTGAATTTCCATCAGTGTTGCTTTGCGTTCTTCTTTTATCTCTTGAGATGTTGGATCACCCAGTATAAAACTCGGCGTGTTCTCTTCAACCGAATAAGTGAATACTCCAAAACGGTCGAACTTTATATGGCGCACGAAATCACAAAGTTCCTCGAATTCCTTCTCGGTTTCATTTGGGTAGCCGACAATAAACGTTGTGCGTAAAGTAAGACCGGGAATATTTTCTTTAAGATTGTTGAGAAGTTCGATAGTTCTTCTTTTTGTTATTCCTCTCCGCATAGATTTTAAAACCGGATCGGAAATATGCTGAAGAGGAACGTCAATGTATTTACAAATTTTTGGATTATTGATAAACTCACTAATTAAATCATCCGGAAAATGTGAAGGGTAAACGTAGAGAAGACGAATCCACTCTATACCTGAAATCTCCGAAAGTTTGTGTAGTAATTCCGCCAGATTTCTTTTTCCATATAGATCAATGCCGTAATCTGTTGTATCCTGCCCAATGATTACCAGCTCTTTCACACCTTGATGTGCGAGAGAGGTTGCCTCGGCAATCAACTCATCCATCGGTTTCGTTTTATGAAGTCCCCGCATTATAGGAATTGCGCAGAAAGAACATGGATTATCACAACCTTCACTGATCTTCAGATATGCAAAATGTTTTGGTGTTGTAATTACGCGTTCACCGAGCAGTTCGTATTTTAAGTTGCCGCCAAACTCTTTCACAATTCCTTCGTAGGCTTCCGTGCCGAAGAAAGCATCAACCTCGGGAATTTCTTTTCGAAGGTCATTCATATATCGTTCTGAAAGACAACCGGCTACAACAACTTTTTTTATCTTCCCCTGTTTCTTCAGTTCAACGGCAGAAAGAATTGTATTAACGGATTCTTCCTTAGCGGCATCTATAAAGCCGCAAGTATTGATTACGATTGAATCAGCTTGATTTGGGTCATCCACCAGATAGAACTTATTGAGTTTAAGCTGGCTCATCAGGCGTTCGGAATCAACAGTATTCTTGGAACAACCGAGTGTGATTACGGATATATTATTTTCGCTCATGAATTCTTTCTAATAGCACGCAGATTTTTTAAGATGTTTATGATTCTTTATGATCATAATAAATCTCCGTAGGAGTCTTTCGGACATAAGTAATTGTAACAATATGCGTTCTATTTCTTATTTTACAAAAAAGGTGAGATAAAGATAAACAATTGGAGCAGTGAATAGTAAAGAATCAAACCGATCGAGGATGCCGCCATGACCCGGAATAATTGAGGATGAATCTTTGACATGGTTATCGCGCTTTAATAAACTTTCCACCAGGTCACCAACCTGTCCGAACACACCTACAATAAATCCGATAGCGATTGCATCCTTCAATTCCAAAAACTCAAGAAAAAATTCGCGAGCCGCAATCATTCCAAGTATAGCGAAAACAAAACCGGCAATTGCGCCTTCCCAACTTTTCTTTGGACTGACGCGCGGCATTAATTTATGAAGTCCGTATGCGCTCCCTACAAAATACGCGGCTGAATCACAAATCCAGATTGATACGAAGATGGAGATTATCAAATATCCGCCCTGAGAATAGAGAAAAACCGATTCTCTGTAAAACTCGCGCAAATCAACTATAGCCGCAGAAAAGAAACCGATATAAAGTATTCCAAGCAGTGAAGAGCCAAGATTTGCAGTTGCCGATTCTTTGTTTCGAAACAGCTCGAGTAATAAGAGAACTCCAACCAGAATTAGAAAGAAAAAGTGGTATTCAAAAAATTTTTTATACTCATTGATAATTATTAATCCGACACTCAAATAACCGATTAATTTATTCGTGTAGCTGTGTCTATTGCGCAGCATTTTGGAATATTCATAAAAGGAAATTAAACCGACTGCGAGGGCAAAAATCAAAAATGGAATTTTACCTATAATGGAGGCCAGAACAATCAAAGGAACGCCTACTAGAGTTACTAAAACACGGGTGGATAAATTGTTCATTTTTTTGCTCATCTATTCCTCGTTATCGAGTTTTGTGCTGTTTATATCATTAATAATTAAAATGGCTTCATCGGCTTCTCTTTTCTTCACAAATAATTTGACCGGGGAGACTTCTCCTAAATATAGAATACTCCGATCTTTCTGAGAGTAAATAATTGATTCAATTCCGGCACCCTCAAGATTCGCTTTAAGCATTTCAGCCTCAATTATGTCACTTCCGGAATGAATAATCACCCAGTCTTTGGGGTGAATCAAATTTCCTTCGAACTGTTCAACAGAAATTAATTCGGTTCCGCAGTCTGCGCAAATCTTAACCCGGTCTAAGTATTCGCATTCACATTTTGGACAGATCATGTTACCTCCTCATTATGTGAGATAAATCTGTTATAGTTTGTCTTAATATAAAAAATATAGACAAAGAAAATAGTTCCGAGTATAACAAAGCTTATAACCTGGGGGAAAAGAGATTCGGTTTTATTAGCTGTAGATTTAATTAATTCATCGTTGCCGAGAATGAAGAACACCATAACGGCAAGCAGGTTATTTACGAAATGTAAAATCATGGGTACAAAGATGGAGTTGCTTGCGTAAGCCGCGAAACCGAAATAAGCGCCGAGCGCGATTAGCGGCAGCAATCCATACGGATTAAAATGAAATAGCCCGAAGAAAAGCGCTGTTATGAAAATGCTCCAGGACGGTTTTAACTTCTGCTCAAAACTTTTTTGAACGAATCCGCGGAATAATGTTTCTTCACATATTGCCGGTGTTACCGCAACTACAAAAATTATAAGGGCAGATTCGAATACGGAGTGTGAGGTTAGAAGACTCCCGTAAGTTTTTTCAACTAATTTATCAAGCTGGTCTAACATGTCCGTTATACTCTTAGCAAAAGGACTGACACTGGTCAGCTTTTGAATGAGAATATTTTGAATAGAAAGAAAATATTGAAGCAAAGGAGTTAAGAGAATCAATCCAGCTGCAAAAACGCCAATCTCTTTGAGTGATGGAAATTTCATGCGGAGTATGAACGATGTATTTTCGTGGTAGACGTAACGGGCAAAAATAAGAGTAGGCAGAAGCATTAACAGAATTTGACCGCCCATAGTAAGCATTCGAACTGCGTTAATTTCAGCATCTTCAAATTTGAAACCGAAGATTGCCAATGTTAAAAGCGCACCGCCAAACTGATAAAGAAAAAATATTCCAATGAGGGCAATAAATGCTGCGTTCACCGGCGGTATAGTTGAAAATGGTTTTACAAATTCAGCAACCGGTTCTTCTTCTTTGTTTTCTTCCTGATTTTGAAATTCTTCATTCATAACAGTTTCAAATTATAAAAAAGGGGAGTGAGTTGCTACTGAAAGGGAGAGTGAAGATGGGAGATGGATGATGGGAGATGGAAGATGGGAGATGGAAGATGGATGATGGGAGATGGATGATGGGAGATGGAAGATGGATGATGGGAGATGGAAGATGGATGATGGGAGATGGATGATGGATGATGGGAGATGGATGATGGATGATGGATGATGAATTCCAAATCCATGTATGAATTTATTTTCTTTTCGATTTCAATTCTCCAGCAAGTCCGCTGTAACTGCTTAATTCGGCATCGATAGAACCGACAAGAACTTTTGTTTTCACTTTCACAGGAATTTTTAACGAATCGTCAGTAAGCCAAACAATTATGCTCCCCTCACTTTTAAATAATCCGCCCTCCTGTACAAGCGGTTCAAGAATAATGCAGTCAAATTTTCCCGCAGTAACGGAAACGGTTTCTTTACCCTTGTAAAGAATGGCAAGCGGATAAGTTTTATCTTTATAAAAATTCTCTAGATATACTTTATCTCCCTCCTTCATTTTTGAATAATCGAAAGTGCGGGCGAAATATAACGCCGAGACAATATCGTGCACGTATTTGGGTATGTCGTATGAGCCTTCCGAGGTTTTAGCCTTCAACTTGCGTTGATCGAAGAACGCCGAAAAATCACGCGAGTAACCGCCTTCCCGAATATGCTGCTCAAAGCGCCACGGAAAAATTCCTTCTACATCAATAAATGTTTCGTAATGATCCCTCACTTTATAAAATGGATCGAAAGTTGAAACGGAGCTGACATTGAACGTAACATTATAAACATTCCGTCCGGCAATTTTTATAATTTTTGGAATTGAATACTCCGCATAACCGGCAGTTATAAAACCGTAATTCACTTCAAAAGTAAGTTTTTCCCCTAGTTTAAATGCCTTGTTGTCAATTGTTCTGAATTCACTTTTTTGAGAGTAAGTATGTTTGGAGAAAATGAATAAAAATAAGATCAAAAGCAGGAGCATGAAATCTTTATACTTCTTGCTCTTGATCATGCTCTTATTCATACTCGTTTTGTTTACTTTATAAAATGATACCATTTTAGCTCCGGACTATAATCTCAAGAAAGTTTTTACAGCATCAACAACTTCTTCTATATTAATACTATCCATGCAATTCAGCTTTTCACATTGCTTGCGTGTGCAATTAGTACAATCGATTGTAGGTGAAAATATTTTTTTCTTTGAAGTATATGGTCCCCACCGTTTTGCTGAGGCAACCGTAAACTTGGGATAAAACCCTATTACATATTTACCCAACGTTGCTGCGATATGTATTGGTCCGGTTGAATTTGCTATCATCAAATAACTTTGATCAATCAGTGCTATCAGTTCTGCCAGATCAAATCTACCAGCTAAATTTTTTACCGAACTATTTAGAGTGAGAGACTGACAAAGTTCCGTTTCCGATTTACTGCCGGTGATCAGTATTTCAACCGACTCATTAGATAGAGAATTGATTATTGTCCTCAATTTTTCAACCGGAAGATCGACGGCACTTCCTCCGCTCCCGGGATGTACAATGATAATCCGTTTTGAAAAATCTATTCCAAGATTATTCAGTTCTTCTCTTATACGTTCTTTAATTTCCTGTGATGGTGATATTCCGAATAAAACATTCCCCACGTTCACATCTTCATTTATTCCTAATGCCTTTAGCAATCGAATATTGTATTCGAGTTCATGCCACTCGCCATGCTTTCTATGCTCATAAATTTTTTTGTTGAACAAAAATGAAAACCAGCGGTAACCTGTTCCAATTCTGGTTTTAATATTGGAGAGAAATAGAATCAGTGCCAGCGCATAAGAGGGATAAGCAATAACGCATAAATCATATTTATTTTTTAGGAGCGCAACATTTTTTGCAATTGCAGGGCGCCCGCCCTCTTCAACTAAAGTTATCACATCATCAATGTAAAGATTGTTGACGGCGATCGGTCTTGTATTTTGCCTCAATAGAAATGATACTCGGCACCCCGGGAAATGTTTTTTTAGGATTGATGCCACGGGGAGGGTAAGAACAACATCTCCTATTCGGTCTGTACGAACTATCAATATATTTTTGGGTGGATTCATTTTCTCCCCCGAAGGGATGTCCGTAGGACTCCTCTTGGAGGATTCCTTGAGACAAACGGGTTATCCTTAATATAATAGCGCCATGGCAAATCTACAGATTTTTTTATGCCGATTCTTGTGGATGTTTCAATTTCAGTTAAGCTCAATTTTGGCGAGTTGTAAATACAAATCTCATTGCCGCATAAATCAATTCCGTTATCCCTGCGTGCTATACCGAACGCTTCACATAATTTAGCGGGACCGTTTGTGAGATTGAGAAATTCTTTTGGTGATAACTCCTTTTTGTTGTAACGGTTCTTCGTCATCAGATCAATTCCGGTAATCGGTTCAACAGCACGTATAAGAATTGCTTTGCCATCGTTTATTTTTCCTGTTACAACGTTCGCGCAGAAGTGCATACCGTAAGTAAAATAGACGTAAAGAAATCCGCCGCCGTTAAACATAACCTCGTTCCGTTTTGTTTTCCCTCCGAAGGAATGTGACGATTCATCAATTGAACCATCGTACGCTTCCACTTCAACAATTTTACCGGAAAGACAATTTTCACCAATTACCCGAACAAAAATTTTTCCAAGCAATTCCTTTGCAACAGTATGAACTTCGCGCGTGTAAAATTTTTTTGGAAGTCTTTGTGAGATATTAATCATGTGGTGAAATGTTCTGTTGTTTAGACTTGATTTCACAAATTTCAATTAAGAAAACGATGAACCTAACTACGAAAGTTGTTGCAGAATCCTTTTGGTGTTACCTCGGACGACCTGCCTGCGATATGTAAACCGGTAGGCAGGAGAGAGAGGTCTTAAATCATATAAAAAAGATTTCTTACCCAATAAACCTGTCTGCCGATAGATAAAATTGGATTCGAAATGACAATATCTTGAATTGTGCAACATCTTCTATTCTTAGACAAGTAGCTGCGTTTACGTTTATTGTTCCATAAGAGAATTTAAATCGGAAATTTTTTGCAAATAGATTCCCGCTTTATCCGGTCTCTGTTTCAATAACTCCGAATAAATTTCTAAAGCATCGGAAAATTTTTTTTGTGAGATAAATATTTCCGCCATAGTATCGGTTGAAATTTTCTTTACGCTCAATTGCGGGGCAGTAATCTCTTCTGTCGGCTCTCCTATCTCTTTCGGAATTATTTTAGCTTTGCTCAGCCGCTCGGCAAGAAGATCTAATTTGTCTTCAAGATTTTCAAAATTGTATTCATCCTTCTCATTAACAACTTCTTCAATAAAAGCATGCCTCTTAGCTTCACTTAATGTATTTCTTTCAGAAATAATTTCTGAAATTTTCGTTTCGTAGAGTGTAAAAGTTTCCGATGAACCGAGAAGTTCACTTCCTATAGCCGCAGAATTCCGGGCATCTTCTTCTTTACCGGCGTATGCATTGGCTAAAGCGAGAATCAAATATGGAGTTGGATAGTAAGGGTGTATCCTGATTCCGTTTTCCAAAATTTTAATGGCGTCAAATATATTGCCGTCCTTAATCTCGTAAGCAGCAACCCGTGCAAAAAGGGGAGAACTCTCGTTGTACTCGAAGATTAACTTTATCTTATCAGCGGTCATATCTCTTTCTGAATTGTTCACTCTGATAACGGTTATTTTTTCATAAATGATTGTCTTAATGACATAATTGAAACCGTAGCAAATCCGAAAAAGAACATCAATTGAAACGGAAGTGCGGCAATCTCCATAAAATAAACTGCCGCTCCAACACCTATAAGACAATAAAAGGCAAGCATGAGTTCTACGTATGTAGAGGCTTGAATTTTTGTCTTCGAAAAATATTTATTCTTTTCTCTTAGCATATCGGTTTTTTTCTCTACTTTGAATTTTGGAGTCCGGACAAATTCGCTTTTTCTATTCATCAAACCTTCTACTACAGCGCGGGTATTATTAAGAGCAAAACCCATGCTGCCTGCCATGAACAGCGGAAAGAGTGTAATTTTTTTTCGCCAATCGGTGTAAACATCTTTCTGGGCGAATAAGTAGAATAAAAACGTGCTTATAAACGCCACAACAAATATTGCCATGAAGTTGAAAAAATTCCAATAAGGACCTGCATTTTTTATAAAGATAAGAGGCACGTTTAAGATACCGGCAATCAATGTAAATGGAAATACAAAGTTGTTTGTCAAATTAAAAGTGGCTTGAAGCTTAACGCGCAGCGGAATTTTTCCTTTCCAGACCATCGGCAATAATTTCACTCCGGTTTCTATTGCTCCTTTTGTCCACCGGAACTGCTGAGCTTTGAGCGCGTTCATTTCGGTAGGAAGTTCAGACGGCGTTGTAAAGTCGCGTAGGTAAACAAATTTCCATCCCTTTAGTTGAGCACGATAACTGAGATCTAAATCTTCTGTTAATGTATCAGCATGCCAGTTGCCTGCGTCTTCAATGCACTCTTTAAGCCATACGCCGCCGGTACCGTTAAACTGTATAAAAAAGCCGGACTTATTTCGAACGGTTTGTTCAATAACAAAATGTCCGTCGAGAGCTAACGCTTGAATTTTTGTAAGAATTGAGAAGTTTTCGTTCATGTGTTCCCAGCGGGTCTGTACCAAACCGATTTTATCGTTAGTAAAATATTTTAATGTCTTGTGCAGAAAATTTTTCTTAGGTATAAAATCGGCATCGAAGATGGCAACGTATTTTCCCTTTGCAGTTTTCAAACCTTCTTTGAGTGCGCCGGCTTTAAATCCGGAGCGGTTAGTGCGCCGTATATGCTTAATATCAAATCCGTCTCTAATTTTTTGATTAACCACATCGGCAACTATATCAACTGTTTCATCCGTTGAATCATCAAGCACCTGAATTTCTAGTTTATCCTTCGGGTAGTCAATTTCACAGATTGCGTTAATCAATCTTTCCGCCACATACATTTCGTTGTACATCGGGAGCTGAATTGTTACTATATCCTCATCGTGCGAATCTTTTGGCTGAGGGTTATTTTTCCTGTATTTATGATGATAATAAATCATTATGAATCCGTGGCTGCCGAATATCAAAATGATTGATAGAGAAAAGATATAAGCGAAGAGAACCATTTCATCAAAGATCATTACACAACCTGTAATTATTCGAAAAAATTCCTCGGTCCGCCTCGGCGGATTGTTTCGAGGATACAATTTTATAACAAAAGCCGATAATTAAATACTTCGACCGAGCTATTAAAAATCCCTTTCCTCAGGCATTGCCACTATGTGGGAAGGGTATGGATGGGCTTTTATTTACCAATTAGAAACTACACCCAACAAAATATCTTCTGCTATTTTATCAATAGCGGATTCGATTGCCTCTTTGCGGACCAATGTAATATCACCACCGACAATATAGTCGCCGTAGTTGGAAAAACTTTTATCAAAGATGGTTTGTTTCTTAAACAAATCTTTGTAAACAGTACGCACTGTAATTGTTATTCTTCTTGATGTAACCTTTTCACCGCCGGAAACAACCGAAGGCGCATCGCTTAACGCGACTATTGTTCCTTCAAGTATTGAATCGGAATTGAGCCGGTCACTAACTAACAAAGTGTTGTCGTCTATAAATTTTTGAATAAGTTGATTTGATAATCTTCTGTTCAAATCAAACTCGCCCGATCCGCTGTTATCCTTAAAAACGGGAATCGAAATTGTTTTTAAGTGAGAAGGAACTGATGCGCCGGAAAAAGAATAACTGCATGACTGCAAAATAAAAACCACGCTCAATAGTAAAATAAATTCTATAATACTCCTCAGGCACTTAGGCATTATCTTATCAGTATACTTTTTACTCAATTCCATAGTCTCTTAGTTTTCTATACAAAGTTCGCTCGCTGATGCCAAGTAACCGCGCGGCTTTTCTCCTGTTAAAATTTGTGAAAGTAACCGCGTTCAAAATAGCCCGCTTCTCAACCTCTTCCAAAGATACAACTTCGCTGTTTGTATTGCTGATTGCCGGATTGTTTATATCTGTTTGATTTTTTACGGCAATCTGCTTCAAATCCATCAAATCTTTTTTTATCTCTATAAGTGCTCTGTAAATCATTTCCCGGTCTAGCGATTCCGCCGAGCGGTTTATATGAACAGGAAGATACCTTAATTCGTCGTCAACTTTTTTTTCAGTTAGAAGCGGAATGAACGACTCGACTTCAAGAACTCCGGTTCTGTTTAAGGCGACCGATGTCTCAATTACATTTTTTAGCTCTCTTATATTTCCCGGCCAACTGTAATTGATAAGAAGTTCTTCCGCATCCCTAGTTAGCTGGGGCAAAGTTCTTCTATTATTATTAGAATAGTTTTTCAAAAAGTGCGAAACTAATTCTGAAATATCACCCCGTCTCTCCCGCAGCGGAGGTATGTTCAGAGATACTGCTTTTAACCGGAAGTATAAATCATTCCGGAATTTCTTTGCGTCAACTTCTCTTTGAAGATCTTTATTAGTAGCTGCAATAATCCGCACGTCAACTTTTGTAACCGTCTCACTGCCTATTCTCATGAACTCTTGAGTTTCCAATACACGTAGAAGTTTAACTTGCGTAGTGAGGGGCATTTCAGCCAATTCATCAAGAAAAAGTGTTCCGCCGTCAGCAATTTCAAAATATCCTTTCCGATCTTCTGTAGAGCCGGTGAATGATCCTTTTTTATGACCGAAAAGTTCGCTTTCAAGAATTCCTTCAGGAATGGCTCCGCAGTTTACGCTCACAAGTTCTTTGTTGGCGCGCGTGCTTGAACCATGAATTGCCCTGGCAAAGATTTCCTTTCCTACACCGCTTTCACCCATAATCAAAACGGAGATATCGGATTGTGCAACCTGCATTGTTATATCAACAAGGTCTCGTATCTCGTGGCTTTTGCCGATAATGCCAAATTTTTTCTGAAACTCTTCTATCTTCATTCTTCTCTACTAAACGGAAAATTTGTAACGCTTAAAAATAGCTGTTTTTTATCAATTGTTGTGGAGAAATTTCTTTCTAATCTTATTTGATGATAGATACAGTTCTTCCTTTTAGGTTGTACTTGCTTTGCAAAAAAGATAAGACAGGTTTAGCATCATCTTCGTTAACGAATTTACCGACATTGACCACGTTCAAAATGCTTCCGCCAACATCCTTAGTTGTAATTTCCGTGAAATAATTTTCTTGCTTCAATTGTTCGATCAACTTTTTAGCGTTTTCAATATTTAAAAAAGCGCCGGCTTGAATTGTAAAGCTGTAATTTTTTATTTCTATTTTTTCCGGTTGCGTAGGCGCTAATGTATCCGGTTTTTCAAGAGTTTGAACGGTTAGTTCTTCTATCCCGGGTAATTTTTGATCGGCTGCTTTAATATATGGCGATTCGGGGAATTCCTTTTTTAATCTATCGAGATAGGTCTCCGCTTTTTTATAGTAACCAAGCGAATAATAGTAGGAAAAAATTCCGTACAAAGCGGCGTCTGCGTATTTACTTGTCGGAAATTTTTCAATAATTGTAGAATATTTTCTAAGCGCCTCATCGCCATCTTTTGATAATCTCGCATCAAGAAAGATAACTGATGGGTCGCCGCTATTTTTGGATTTTAATTCGAGCAATATTTTTGAAGCAGACGAAATATTTCCGCTTTCGATCTGCTTAAGCGCCGCAGCAATATCAACTTCCTGAGCAAATGATAGAATTGTTGGCAGGGTTAGAAACAATACAAATATTTTAATGGAACGCAGATTCATATGATGATTATGATCTATTATGATTTTTGTATTCATTTGAAAGAACTTTCCTTTTGAATTGCGGAGTCTTACCAAAATTAAGTAAAATGCCTACTTCGAGATCTGTAGACTTTAGATAATTTATTAATTGAGATTCATGTCCGGGAGATGAACTTTCGGCGGCTTTCAGTTCAATAATAATTAAATTATCAACTAGGATGTCAGCAAAATATTCACCGACAATTTTCATATCATAAAAGACTTTTATTGGAACTTGATTTTTACACTCTAGTCCCAGTTTCGGTAATTCAATCATCAATGCATGTTCATAAACTTTTTCCCAAAAACCATAACCTAATTGATTATAAACATTAAAATATGCTTTAATGATCTTATCTGTGATCTCCGAATGCTTGAAGTTATCATTCATATAAAAAAATAATCTTAATAATCATAAACGATCATAATGATCTGCGTTCTATTCCTTTTCCGTGTCCTGCTCCAATCTCTCAACAAACTCGCCAAACAATGTTCCCGAGGTCGCCCGGTTGATCTTTATTTTAACATAATCGCCTACTGCCACACCGTCGCTCTTCGGGAAAATTACAATTTTATTAGTATCAGTCCGCCCGGCAAAATCATCGTCCGATTTTTTACTACTGCCTTCGACAAGAATAATTTCTTCGGTTCCTATTTGCGATTGATTGGTCTCGAAAGATATTTGATGCTGAAGATCGATAATCTCGTTTAGCCTTTGTGACTTCAACTCTTCGGAGACGTCATCATTCATTTCGAAAGCCTTTGTCCCTTCACGTGGAGAATATTTAAACATATACGCACCATCATAACGGACCTTTTTCATAACCTCAAGCGTACTCAAATGGTCTTCATTGGTTTCGGTAGGAAATCCGGAAATTATATCTGTGGAAAAACTTACACCGGGAATTATTTTTCTTGCGCTATCGATTAAATTAAGATAGTGTTCAATCGTGTAAGTTCGGTTCATTAATTCAAGAATTCTGTTGGAGCCGGATTGAACCGGCAAATGTATATAATTACAAATGTTAGGATGTTCGGCTATTGTATAAAGAAGCTTGTCCGATAAATCCTGCGGATGTGATGTAGTAAACCGTACCCGTATTGAGCGATCTACATTTGCCGCAGCAGCAAGCAAATCTGCAAAATCATTTTCGCAATCGATGTATGAGTTTACGTTTTGCCCGAGTAGTGTTACTTCTCTAAATCCTCTTTCGGAAAGTTGTTTTATTTCAGCTACAATCGAATCGAGTGCGCGACTTCTTTCACGTCCGCGGGTAAAAGGAACAACGCAAAATGTGCAAAACTTGTCGCATCCTCTCATCACCGAAATCCATGCGTTCAAACCGTCTTCGCGATAGGGAATAATGTCATCATAAGTTTCTGTTCTTGAAAGTTTGACTCCAATTCCTTTTTCTCCGGCGAATGCGGAATCTATAAATTCGGGCAGCCTTCTATATTCATCTGGACCTACGACAAGATCGACAATTTTTTTCTCTTCCATTAAATTTTTGCGCAGCCGTTCTGCCATACAGCCCAAGATTCCGACCACCGTCCCCGGTTTTCTTCTCTTGTTTCCTCTTAGATGTTCAAGGCGGGCATATATCTTCTGCTCTGCGTTATCTCGAATGCTGCAGGTATTAAGAAGTATAACATTGGCGTCGCTAATTTCATCGGCAAGTTGATAACCTTGATTTTTTAAAATGCCCATTACCAATTCGGTATCGGCAAAGTTCATTTGACAGCCGTATGTTTCAATATATATTTTGTTCTTACTCATTCTCTTGCACTTGCTCTTATTCTTATCTAAGTAGGAGATACATCACTAAGTTCATTACTATCAGTGAGAATATGAAAAATATTATTGATATCCTTATCCGCTTGTTTCTATTATTTTTTTTGATGTCGTATAAATACATGTTATAGCTTCCATTGAATTATACTAATACAGCCGATTTGTGAACCAGGATATGTAACGGGGTGAAAAATTAGGAAGAATGGAGTTGATATA
The DNA here is from genome assembly GCA_947085815.1 of uncultured Ignavibacteriota bacterium. Classification (GTDB taxonomy): domain Bacteria; phylum Bacteroidota; class Ignavibacteria; order Ignavibacteriales; family Melioribacteraceae; genus Fen-1258. Next base: position 44,162 of record CAMTXU010000027.1, read on the forward strand.
CAATATCAACAGACTAATAGAACGCTGATTGTTAAGATTGATTATGATTTTTTAAGATGAGTTTAAATCAGCGTAAATCATAAATGATCTGCGGTATCTGCGTTCTATTAGTTTGTAAGTGAAAGGTAGCTTAATTAATTTGGATACAATAATTCAATCAAAATGTTATTATGATCAATCAACTCAAAAAACTTGCTGCAGAAAAAGCTGTTGAAGAAATTTCATCTGGGATGATTGTTGGACTCGGTTCCGGAACTACAATCCAGTATGCTTTCAATAAGATTTCGGAAAAAATCAAAAATGGCGAGCTTAAAGATATCATGTGCATTCCAAGTTCAGCTAATACTGAGAGGGAAGCGGTTCGATTAGACATTCCATTAATTTCCTTTGACGAAGCTATTCAGAAAATGGGCCGAGAGAATAAACTGAGAAAATCAGAAGTCAGTAATCCTAATCCGAAAGAATTCTCAATTCTCAATTCTCAATTCTTAATTGATGTTACTATTGATGGTGCGGATGAAGTGACCGTAGGTCATCCCGAGCGTAGCGAGGGAACCAATGTAATTAATCTAATTAAAGGCGGAGGCGGGGCACTGCTGAGGGAAAAAGTATTAGCACAAGCAAGTAAAAAAAATATTATTGTAGTTGATGAATCTAAATTATCAAAACATCTCGGAATGAAATGGCACGTACCTGTTGAGGTGATTCAGTTTGCGGTTAGTGCTGAAAAAAAATATTTGGAATCACTTGGCGCAAAAGTGCAACAAAGAAAAAATGCCGATGGCAGCCATTACATTACAGATGAAAATAATTTTATTCTGGATGCTAATTTTGGTGAGATTATAAATCCCGGGGAACTTTCTGTTTTATTAAATCAACGCGCTGGCATTGTTGAGCATGGTTTGTTCATTGGTACGACAAGTAAATTAATTTGCGCTATGAGTAATGGGAAAATCAGAATTCAGAATGCAGAAATCAGAAGTAAGTAGTAAATCACCAAGAACAATTCACAATCTGTCCGCCATTTCTTTTAAGAATTCTCCATTCTCCATTTTCCATCAACCATCATCCATTTTCCATCAACCATCAACCATTTTCCATTCTAAAATACCTGTTTTATTTTACTTCATATTTTGATTAAATTTGATTTGCCGGATCATTGAAAAGGATTATAATGGAAAATAAAATATTAAACAATAAATTTGAATCGCTGCCATTAGAAGCACAGAGACAAGTTTTTGCGTTTATAGATTTTCTGCAAAACAAGTATTTCTCCACAAGTAAAGAGAAACGCTTAAAAGCACTAAAGTTGTCAAACGAAAAATTCATTGGGATTTGGAAAGACCGCATTGAGTTAAAAGACAGCATAAAGTATGTAAGAAACTTAAGAAGAAATGAATGGGAACAACTTAATGGATAGCATTCTTCTAGTTGATACCGATATTCTTATTGATATAGGCAGAAATGATGAGACTGCGGTAAAACGAATTAACAACGAAAGCCGCAAATACAAACTTGCTATAAGTTCTATTACTCAAATGGAATTAATAGTCGGTTGTAGAAATAAAACTGAGATGAAAATATTGGATAAATTTTTGGAGAGATTTGAAAAAAATTAGTCTGAATTTTGATATTACGAACAAAGCGATAGAACTTCTAAAACTATATCGTCTGGGACATGGTTTGCTAATAGCAGATAGTCTTATTGCAGCAACGGCAATTATTTTAAGTTCTCCTCTCCTTTCAAAAAATCAAAAAGATTATAAATTTATTAAAGAACTTGAACTACAAAAATATCCGGCATAGGATCCAGCATCCAGCATCAAATGCCCGGAAAAATTCTCAACTCGCAATTCTCAACTCGCAATTGTCCTGGCACTCAAATTGATTATAAGAGTCGTCTTAAATATTTTGTTATAACGGAACAGGCAAGAGTAAGTATTTAAATGGCTTAATCCTGCCCTAAATGCAGAAAACATTTTTTAGAAAGCTTTGGAGAATATAACTTAGTGCGAATAATTCTACAGAACTGCGAATATTTTACGTATGGAACAGCTGTTGCCTATTGCCTGTTGCCTAATACCTAAATACTATTTTTAAAAGTTGACAAGCATATAATGAATAACTATTTTATATACAGAAGTGCGGCAAATTTCTCTTTACACACGGAAATTTGCTCTTTTTTCAGCAAAAGCAATCCAGAACAAAATGAAGGATTTTTTTTGTTTGAAGAGTTGACTATTTGTAACTTGTTTTCTAACTTAAAGTAATGTTTAACAGTATTTCATATAACTATAGAGAAACATTGAACTTAACTTTCGAAAATCATTATTCAAATTGTAAAACTAATTCATCTACTAATTCATTAAGTAAGGAGGAACTAGATGCAAACACGCCTACCAACATAGGGAGGGCAACAACTAGAAATTTTCTTTTGTGTGTAAACCAGTCTGCTGTAAGCAGGCTTGCCTGCATCAAGCAGGTCATTTTTTTATCAATTTATTTTTTTAATTAACTAATCTAGGAGATTCAAATGAATCTAAAGAAACTCTTTATGATGCTTTCGTTCTTGTTCCTTCTTGGAACAACTACGTTTGCTCAAACAAATTGGTATGTCAATGCCGCTACCGGTAATGACGCCTACGATGGTACGCAAGCCGCTTTTTCTGCGGGACTTGTTGGACCGAAAGCTACTATCTCAGCTATGCTGGCTAGTCCCTTTGTAGTGAATGGCGACATTATTAACATTGCAGGAAATACTTATGCTGAAACAGTTGTTCTCACTAAGAGAGTCGAATTGTTGGCTACAGGTTCTGCAGTAACTATTCTAAACTTAACTTTGAACACAGGTTCATCTACTGCAACTGAAATTAACAATGATGCTAGCAATATCGATCTTATTGTTAGTGGAACATTATTGGTTCAATCCGGTAGATATACAATTGAAACCGCAGATTTTGTTTTAGGTTCGGGTGCTACAGAAGAACTTGTTGTAGGTACAGGTACTCTCGGATTTAACGCATCACCAACTGCAACTAACAACGATTACTTTTTAAAATTCTCTAACAATGCAGCATTAGCTTATGACGCTACAGATATTCCAGCTGCCGGTCAAGATGCTAAAGATATCACTTTTGCCGGAAGCGCCACAGTTACTTTACCAGCTAACTTATTGGCAAATAGAGACGTAACAATTACTTCTGGTACTGTTGCAATTGGTGCTAACACTCTATCTGTTGGCCGTCACTTTGCTAATAATAGTGTTACTGGTTATACAACAGCCGCCGCTGGTTCAGTTATATTGGCAGCTACTGGTAATGTTTCTGGTGCCGGTCCATTTCAGAATTTAACAACTGCAGCTGCTGCTATTACTACTACTCTTACAAGCAACATTACATTTGTTAATATTGATGCAGTTACAAATTCAACTTATACTTTAGGTGCAGGCGCTACACTTGCACTATCTACATTTACATTAACAACACCTGGTAATATTGTAGACCTTTCTGGTGCTGCTAACATTACAAACGGTACCGGTGGTACCATTGTAATGAATGGTTCGGTTACTCAAAGTTTCCAGATACCGAATAGTCAAAATACTACAATTGGTAATTTTACAATTAATAAACCAACCGGCAGTATTCTTAATCTTGTTACTGCTACCAACACTGTTGGTAATATGGGTTCTTTTACGTTCACAAAGAAATTTGACTTTGTTAGCGGACAATTAGAAACCAATTTTAACAACGTTGTTATTGGTGCCGCTCACGGTACAGTAGCCAATATCGGTGGTCCTATTAATAGAGCCGGTACATCAACAGGTGTATTTAATCTAATAAATACAACTAACGGTGTAGTATTTGGCGGAACAGGTCAGATCAACATTCCGGTTCTTAATGCTTCAACAGGTATGACAAATGAATTTACACTTTTAACTGCCATAGGAAGTAATTTAACAGTTACAGATGGTATCTTGAAAACTGCTAGCTTAACTTTAGTTAACGGAAACATCTCTGTTTACGGTGGTGGTACACTTACCATGAATGGTTCTACAGTTTCCGTAACCGGAAATATGAGTGTTGGCGACGGTGCTAATACTGCTGGAACAATTACGGGAACATCTAATGTTACAGTTTCTGGTGCAGCATCATTTGTCGGTTCAAGTGCAACCAGTAAAATCGATTTAACAACTGCAGGTTCTACACCAGCCGGTAATTTAACCGTAACAGGTTCATTGACCGACGGTTCTGCCGGTACTTCAGTTAGAGCAAATACTTTAAATGTTGGCACATTAATTCAGACAACCGGTTCTACAGTTACCACATTAGCTAATTTAGTAGTGGGTGCTGGCGGTGTTACAGGTTCTGTAGCGGCATTAACTGTTGGCGGTAATTTTCAATCAACAGGCGCAGTTGTATTTGACGCAGGTGCAAAAGCAATTACCGGTACTTTCACTGCATTAAGCACAGTTACTACAGGCGCAGGTACAGTAACAATTACCAGTACAGCTGCTATTACTGGCAACTTAACGGTTGGAACAGGCGCATTTGCAATAAATGGAACAGGACTTTCAACATTTGGTGCTAACGTATTAAATGGTGCTGGTGCTGCTACTTTAACTATAGCAGGTACTTCAACTATAGCTGGTAACGTTACAGATAATGGCGGTGCTGGAAATACTTTCGTCGTTACATTTAATAGAGCAACAACAATCACGGGCAATATTGCATTTACAATTGCTGCCGGTGGTTCTAAAGTTGTTTTTGGCTCAGCCGCAGGTAGAGGAGCGCAAGTATCCTCTGTAAAAAATATCACATACGCAAACGCTGTAGCTGGTGATATCACTATTAATTCTACTAGTGCTACAGATAATCATAGCTTAGGTATCACGGGAGATGTAACACTTACAGCCAATGCTGGTGGTGCAATAGTTCTTGGAAATAATTCCAAATTAATTTTCAACGGCACAGCTACTTTGGTTGCAACCCCAGCAAATCAACAAGTTATTAATGTTGCTTCTGCATTAACAATAGCCGGAACCGGTTCTGTAGAATTTGCAAATTCAGGCGCTGGTTCAACAGCAGAAACCGATCCTTCTGTTAACTTCCCAACTGCTGTTAATTTCGAATGTCCAAATATTATTTTAACAAGCAATGGTGTTAGTGGTGCAAATTTAGCTTTAACAGCTAACGGTACCATTACAAGAACAGGCGGAAGAATTTCTAGTGCAGCAGCAGGTATTAACGTTGCGAGAAATCTTGTTTATAATAACGCTTCAGATTTAACAACAGGTATCGAATTTTCTACAAATGCTACTAACGTTGCTAATTTGACTTTAACAACTGGTTTCGCTGGTAAAGTAACACTAAGTGCAGCACTAACCCCAACAATTACTGGCATACTAACAGTAGCAAGCGGAAGAGAGTTAGCTCTTGGTGCCAACGTACTTACAGTTGCTAAGACTACAACCGGAACAAATATTAGTGTTGCCGGTACAGTATCAGGTACTGGAAAAGTAGCGCTTACTGTCCCTGCTGCTGCTGTAACAATTGCAGGTGCCGGAACGATGGGTAATTTAGACGTCAATTTTGGTGCTAATGATCAAGTAGTTACTTTGACAGGCCCTTCAACATTAACAGGTAATTTCCTAAGCAGTGGTGGTGCCGCAGTGGGTACTTTAACATTTGATACGGGCTCTTTCACAACCGTTTTAGGAACAACCACATTAGATAACAAAACAATCAATTTACCAACTGCTGGTTTCACTGCTACCGGTTCTCTTACACATACTGCAGGTACAGTTGTATTCCCAACAGGTACAGGTAATTTCACATTGTTAGCTGCCGCAAATAGTATTGCAGGCGGTTTAACATATGATTTTACGACTAACACGAACGTATTTGGTAGATTAAATTTAATGGGAAGCGCAGCACAAACATTAACTCTAGGCGGTCCACAGACAGTTGCAAGAGTTAATATTAATAATGCAGCCGGTGTTACTATTCAAGCTTTCACATTAACAGCTACCGATCTTTATTTAACAAGCGGTTTATTGACACATAACGGTTTATTAGCAACAACTTCTATTACAAGAAAAATTACAGATACAACGAATGGTCAAATAGCTACACAGCCTGCAAGCGGTCCTGCAAACGTTACATACGTAGGAACTGCAAGCGGTTCAACCGGACCGGAATTACTTGGTGTTCTTACAACGTTAACAATTAATTCCGATATCGGTTTTAACCCAACAATTACATTAGCAAGCGGAACAACAATTGTGAACGGCGGTACATTGAACCTTTCAAGAGGTACACTTGCAGCCGGAACAAATTTAACTTTCGCTGCTGGTACAGAAACAGTTATCCGCGCAGACGGTACTTTAACCGGTACACCTGCATTCAACGGAACTGTTAATTTACAGTACTTGAATTCCACAGCAATTACAACCGGAACAGAGTGGTCAAGTCCAACAGCAGTTGGAACAGTATTAGTTAACTGCCTTGGCACAACACTTACACTCGGTCAAAATTCTACAGCTACCGGTTTGGTTACAGTATCATTCGGTACATTAGATTTAGGCAATTTCTCATTATCTCTTGCTGCAGGCTTAACAAATAATGCTACTGTTTCAACTAGCGGCACCGGTTTCTTAAATTACACTGGTACTTTCACATTGAATGGTACAGCAACATCTTACCCAAAAACAGTTGTAAATGGAACTGGCATTACTCTTACAGCACCTGCTTTAACAACTGTTACATTGAATGGTGATCTAGTAGTTACAAAAGGTACATTCTCTGTTGGCGGCGCTACTACTTTAGTAGTGAAAGGAAACATTGATATTCAAACAACAGCTACAGCATTTACCGATAATGGTAAAGTTGTTAAACTCACTGGTAATTTCTCAATAGTTGGTGATGACGCTACACCTGCCGCTAATCCAATCATTACACAATCAGCGGGAACTTTAGAATTCAATGGCACAACAGCTCAAACAATTACTACAAGACAAAGTACAAATAAAGGTTACCTAAATAAGGTTAAAATAAATAACGCAGCAGGCGTTACTTTATTAACTAATGTTGTTTTAGATGATGGTAAAAACCTTGATCTTACCTTGGGTAACATCACCACAGGCTCATTTTCATTACAGCTTGGTACTGGAGCAGTAGCCACTATTACAAACGCGAGCAAAAACAGTTATGTAAATGGTAACTTAAACAGATGGGCAAAATCTGACCTTACCGTAGGAGATGTTTTAGGCGGTAAATATGTATTCCCACTTGGCACATCAGATGGAAAGTACAGACCGGTTACAATAGTATTCCCTGGCACCATTGGTACAGGCGTTAATCATATTATCAAAATAAATCATACCAATTCCGCAGTAACAGCTACAGTTGGTATTCCATTTACAAATGCAGGCGTTACAATAAATAAATTAGCTCCGCTATACTGGACAATTGGAATGTATGATGCAACTGCCCCAACTGGACTTCTTACTCCGACAAATAATCCACAAGTTACATTTGGCGCAGGCGGCGTAACATTTGGAGATCTCTCATTAACACGTGCGGTTTACAGATTAACAAGCCCGCTTAACACATGGACAATGCCAGGTACAGTAGGCGTTCCATACTACGATGTTAATGACGTAGCAACAATAGTTCATAGCGGCGTTCAAGGTTGGGCAACAGAACCACAGCAATTATTTGCAATCGGTTATGCTTCAAACTTTGTAGTTGCAAATGCACTTACAGCACAAACATTAGTAGTTGGCGGAACAGCATATACAAAAGATGTAAACGCTGCACCGGCAGTATTCTCCGGCAGCCAGGGTACATTGGTTTATACTGTAACCAGCTCTGACGTAACAAAAGCAACAGCAACAATTGTAGCCGGCGTTTTAACAGTTACAGCAGTTGCAGAAGGTACATCAACAATTACTGTTACAGCAACAGATGTTAACGGTGAACAAAAAACTTCATCTTTTGTTGCAACAGTTCAAGCTAAACCAACATTTACACTTCCTGTTGCAAGCACATTCACAGTAGCAGAAGCGGCAACCAGTGGTAATACAGTTGTATTCGCAGCAAGCGGTACAGCAGGTATTACTTATACAATGATTCCAAATACTCCTGCTCTTACATGGGCTGCTTTTGATGCTGCAACAGCTACATTAACCTTAACTCCTACATACGGTGTAGCAGGCGCAGTTACAGGCGGTGTTTATACAATAACAATCAGAGCTACCGGAACCAATGGTTTGTTTACAGATAAAGTTCTTACAGTTACTGTAACTACAACTCTAAGAAATCCAGTTTGGACTGGTACAGGTACAAGTACAATAGCTACAAAATCAATTAAATATAACGAAGCATTTACTTATAGTTATGTTGCGGTAAGTCCAGATAATCACACAATAACTTATTCCTTAGAATCAGTTACACCTGCTACAACAGCTGCAGTATTCTCACATCAAGCCGGTCTTGGCGGATTTGGTCAATTAACATTCACACCAACCACTGCCGAAGCTGGTAAAGTCTATACTATAGTTGTTAAAGCTACAGCATCATCTGGTCTATTCTCAACAACAACAACAGTTCTAACCGTTGGCATTAACAATGCGCCCACATTTGTTCTATTTGATGTTGCTAGAACTGTAAAAGTTCATAACGTTCCAGTTGCAGTAACATTCCAATATACAGCTACAGATGCAGATGGTGATCCATTTACTTGGACTTTAGTATCAGGTAAGGGGTTTATCTCTACAACAGGTCTTTATACATGGACTCCAGTAGCTGCAGATAAGGGAACAACAAACACAGTTAAAGTAAGAATAACAGATGCAGCTAATCCGTTAATCTTTACAGAAACAACTGCAGTTCTAACAGTAGAAAACTTAATTACCAGTGTTGAAAGCATTGAAGGCGTTCCGACTAATTTTGCTCTTTTGCAGAATTATCCAAACCCATTCAATCCAAGCACAACTATTCAATTTGCAATTCCAACCTCATCTAATGTTAAGGTTTCTGTATTTAACATTCTCGGTGAAGAAGTTGCAGTTCTTGTTAATAGTATGATGGCAGCTGGTAACTACAAGGTTTCGTTTAATGCTTCTAATCTACCAAGTGGTTTGTACTTGTATAGAATTCAAGCAGATAACTTTAACCAAGTTAGAAAAATGATGTTAACCAAGTAATTTATTCTTGTTAGGACTTAAGAAATTAAGTACTTGCGAGTTTATTTTATAATGCAAAAAACCCCCGCTTCGGCGGGGGTTTTTTGTTTTAATCATCCGTTTGAAATATGATACTTGTAGAAGACGATTCGGTGAATCGTATTCCTTTTAATAACTTCTTTTCTTCTCTTTCAGCTTTGGCATCGGCTTTAATTTATAGGGTCTCTTCATAAAATTAAATCAGCAGTAATCATAAATGACTTGCCTGCGGCAGGCGGGTCTGCGTTCTATTAGTGTAGTAATTGTCTAAGCGCTTCCTTAATATCAGTCGTTGGTAATGAGCAGGCAAAGTTTTTACACACATGGATTGTCGGCTTGGTATCAATTGCACCGTAGGCTTTAAGATAATCGGAAGTGGGCGAATAGAGCGGATCATTAAAATCCGCAAGAATAAGAACTTTATTAGGAATGAAATTGTGCGAAAGTTGAGCTAATAATTCTTTAGTTACTTCCGATGAGTAATTGCCGGCAACAATTATTTCAACACTTTGGTCGTTGGCAAAATCGAAAGCAGAAAGGAGTTGAGTGAAAGCCTGGGGATTCTGAATAAGCATTTGAGAAGCCGACTCGAATAATTTAGCAGCAAGGTTTTCATATTTTGAATCAGCCGTAATTCTTGAAATACGCAAGAGATTGAGTGCGAAGACGGAATTACCTGAGGGTATAGCACCGTCATAATATTCTTTTGAGCGGACAATTAACTTTTCAGCGTAATCAGGTGAGAAGAAAAACCCGCCATTCTGATCATCCCAAAAATGTTTAATTGCAATCTCGGTCAATTGAATGGCTTGAGTAAGATAAACTACTTTGAAAGTTGATTCATATAGTTCCAGATCAGCCCATACAAGAAAAGCATAATCATCCAGATTACCTTCAATTCCGGAATCACTATCTCTATAACGGTGAATTAATTTCCCGTCCGATTTGGTCAATTTTTCATTTATAAAATCGACAGCATCTTCGGCAGCAGCTATGTATTGATTATTCTGAAAAACTCTTCCTGCTTTAGCAAGTGCGGTTATCATTAAACCGTTCCAGTCTGTAAGAATTTTGTCGTCTTTATACGGGTGAATTCTTTTCTCTCTATGTTCAAAGAGTTTAGTCAGGCAATATTTAGTTCTGGTTTCATTTCCTATCTCTACAGATGAATCTGTAATGTGAAGAATATTTATACCGGTTGAATTCGGCTCCCGCTCCTCATTAAAATTACCCTCATCTGTTGCGTTGTATAAATTGCTGAAATAATCCGCGTCCTCTTTGCCGAGAAGGTCAACAAGTTCTTCACTTGTCCAGACGTAAAATTTCCCCTCTATTCCTTCACTATCGGCATCCTCGGCAGAATAAAATCCACCATCGGGTGAGGTCATATCTCGTAATACGTATATAATAATCTCATCCACAGTTTTACCAAACTCAGTAATTCCAGTTGCTTGAAATGCTTCCGTGTAAGCCATTGTGAGTAGAGCTTGATCGTACAACATCTTTTCGAAATGCGGTACAAGCCATTTAGAATCGGTAGAGTATCTGTGAAAACCGAAACCAACATGATCGAATATTCCGCCTTTTCTCATTTCAGTTAATGTTTTAGTGACCATATTTAATGATTGCTGATCACCTCTTCTTTTCCAATAACGTAGGAGAAACATTAAATTGTGAGGAGAAGGGAATTTAGGGGCTTTGCCAAAACCACCGTTTATTGGATCAAATTTTTTCTCAAAATTATTATATGCGTTATCCAAAACAGTGGCATCAAGTGCTTCGGACACTTTAGAGGAATATGTTTCAAGTAAATGATTCGTCAATTCAACCGAACTCTTTTCAATTTCATCACGTTTGGATCTCCATGCTTCATCGATTCTAATTATCAAATCCTTAAACCCTATCCTTCCGTATCTACTTTCTTTGGGAAAATAAGTGCCGGAATAAAACGGTTTTTTATCGGGCGTCAAAACAACCGATAAAGGCCAGCCGCCGCTGCCGGTCATCATCTGGCAGATCATCATATAAATGTTATCAATGTCGGGACGCTCCTCACGGTCAACTTTTATCGATACAAAAACCTGATTCATCAGATCGGCTGATTCCTGATCTTCGAAAGATTCGTGTTCCATTACATGACACCAGTGACAAGTTGAATATCCGATAGAAAGAAATATTGGCTTATCTTCGCGTTTAGCTTTTTCAAAGGCCTCTTCTCCCCAAGGATACCAATCAACTGGATTATGAGAATGCTGTAAAAGATAGGGACTAGTTTCGTTGATTAAGCGGTTGGAATTTTTGTGCATAATTACTCTTCAATTATTTTACTCTTGACTAAACCAATGGCTCAATCAGTTAGTTCAATACAGAGCGATCAAATTTATGCTTGGGTTTTTCTTCCTTTAGTAAGCATACCTATAACAAGAGCAAAAACTGCCGAGCCGATAATTGACCATACAATAGGGAATTCTCTTCCCTGAATATTCATAGTATAGAACATTGGTAAATCTAATTCACGCGCGATTAATGGTCCGAGCCATGCGCCTATAAATCCAACTATAATTGAAACAAAACATCCACCAAGCGAATAACCGGCTATACTTTGACCGATTCCGCCGCAAATGGCAGCAATTACAATCAGTAAAAGAAATCCTCCGAGACTCATTTTAACTCCCTGCTCTTTATGGATCGACATATTTGATGATCAAAAAATAATAAAATCCGGTTTAAGATATTTTTGAAGATCATTCAGTTCTTTCTCTAAAGAAATTCCGTACTTATCTAATTAATTCACGTGACACAGTCCACATGAAAAAACTTAGCCACTGCCTATGGCAGAGTCTTGGTGGCAAATCTTTCCTCTCTGTGTAACATGAGTAAATAAATAACTCACCTTACGCAAAAGTTTTATCTTAGCGTAATTCTGTGGCTTCTCGGCGGCACTCTGTGTAACAAAGACCAATAAATATCACAGAGCATGCGCAGAGAACCACGGAGAAAATATCTTTTCTTCAATTTTAGCGTAAGGCGAGTAAATAATTATTTCATTATACACTTGTATGCTTGGATCATCTTTCAAATCCAACAAATAATGTAATTTCGATTCTGAAGTCATTCGTATTTTTTGCTGTTTCTATAAGTCAAAATAGTATTATTTTTAGTATAAAAACTGAGTTGCAAACAATTATTCTAAAACTATTCAAAATCAACAGAGGCTGTGATGAAAAAGTTCTTACTAATAAACGCGTTCATATTATTTGGTTTGATTAATGTGGCGAGCGCACAAGATTCAAAAGAAAAAAGCAGTAATCCAAAATTCGATCCATCGAAAGATCCGTTTGCGGATTTAAAGACGGCAGTTGTTGAAGCACAGAATTCGGGCAAAAGAATACTACTTGATGTAGGAGGAGAGTGGTGCATATGGTGCCACCGTCTGGATGAATTTTTTGACGCGAATCCGGAACTCAAAAATTTTATGCACAATAATTTCGTTGTGCTGAAAATAAATTGGAGTCCTGAAAATAAAAACGAAAAATTTCTTGCGCAGTACCCAAAAGTTGCCGGCTACCCGCACATTTTCATTCTTGAAAGTGATGGTAAATTTCTATTCTCTAAAAACACAGGAGAGCTGGAAAAGGAAAAGTCCTACAATGCTGAAAAAATTATGAACTTCTTAAAAGGATGGGCACTCGAGAAGGAAAAATTGTAATTAATGAAATTTATCTGTTGCATGAATCGAATTGTGTCACTTCGAATCCCGCAAGGCGGGGTGAGAAGTCCTAAATTATTTCAAAAAAGATTCCTCACCCGACTAAAGTCGGATTCGGAATGACAATGTGATGGCTGTACAACCGACTCTGCCTGCCTGAAAACTAAAATCATGCTCAAATTGTAATTGGCATCCTATCTGTCGCGCCCCTTTAGTAAGTTAAATAAAATCAAATTCCCCGTAGAATATTTGCGAGGAGTTTTTAATATTTCCCCGAGCAGGTGAAAAACCGCATCAATCGTTATCCCGATCAATCTAAATAGAGATGAAATAATTATAGGGAAAAGCCGATTCTTAAATTCTCACTCCTGTAACAATTTTAAAAGTCAGTTTTACAATAAACTTAAGATTGGGGTCCACCTCAATGGCATGTCTAATCTTTTCGATTCCGTACCGATACTCTGCATCACTTAAAGATGCTAATTGGGAAGACTGGTCCTTACGGAGGAATGTATCGTTTAATATATCTTCGCCAATAAACTCATTATAAATCTGTTGAATAGGTTTTTTTCTTATCTGTTTCAACCCGATTTCTTCCATCCATTCGGCTAACTCTTGGAATAGAGGATAACGGACTAAGTCTTTTTCATAGACACCGTCAAAGAAATCGTACACATACCACCTATCATTATTATCATGCGGATCTACGCCAACAATTGAGAGAGTTCCATTTTGTTCTAATAGATTTGCGGCATTGAGTATGAATTCTCTCTTTTTGCTGAAATGCTGAATAGCATTTACACAATAGATCATATCAAATTTTTTGTTCGAGAAAGGAAGTAAATTTGCATCTCCACAAATCAAATTAATATTATTACTGATTTTCTGAGCCTCCTTTAACATGCCAATCTCAGAATCAACACCAATTATTGTGATATCGTAAGAATCCAATTCAGACAACCAGTGCCCGGTTCCGCATCCAACTTCTAAAATATTTCTGGGTTTATAATTGCCGATAATATTACCAAGAGCTTTGCTTACTCCACGCAGCGGATTGGATTTATAACGGCAATTATAGTTCGAATAGATTCCGTTGTAATTTACTTTATGATTTTTCATCCTACCCAATTTTTTTAAAAGAAAAATATAAAAAAGCAAAACACGGAGGCAAAAAAATCCCGCCAAGTGGCGGGATGCAAGTAGTGGGATCGGTATCCCTAATTGTTTTTAACTATTTGAACTACAGACAGAATATAAATAATTGCTAATAAAATAAAAGACTACCAGCGTTTTCCGCCGCCGCTTCCACCGCCACGGTTTCCACCGCCACGGTTTCCGCCGCCGCCGCGTCTATTGTCGGTTTTTGGACGCGCTTCATTCACAACAATTTTTTTGCCTTTAAGCTCTTGAGTATTGAGGGCTTCAATTGCCTTAGTGCCGGCAGCTTTATCGTTCATTTCAACAAATGCAAATCCCTTTGATTCACCGCTAAACATATCGCGTATAATCTTCACACTCGATACCGTTCCAAATTCCTTAAAGAGACCTTCTAAATCTTGCTCGGTTGCTTGTTGGGATAAATTTCCTACATAAATGTTCATCACTTACTCCTTTTGTTTTGTATTTCCCTGACAAGAAATTAATTAACTGATTAGCAATCCGACTCAAAACGAAATGAAAATGGAAAAGTACATGACGGAAATTAAATTGGACGATAAGAGAATTCTCTTCAATCTAATTTAGAATCGCTAAATAAGATATTGCACAGAGTTAAAATTTAATATCGTAACAACAGTCAGATCCACTTAGTGATACAAACAAAAGTGGTAAAGTTATTATTATGATTATTATGGGTAGAAGTTAAGCTAAAATTTAACGTTTCACAAATAAATTTAAATTAGGGAAGAGCAAATAAAATTATGGAAGAAAAATTTCCAGATCATTTCCAGTCTAAAACAAAAAACATTGTGATTCCCTGAATTAAAAAATAATGAATGTAGCCGACGTAGTATTTGTCTATGCTTTGCGAATATAAAATATAAGTGTAGTACATAAATGGAAAAACCCGCAAAGTAGCGGGTTTTTGCGGGGCCGACGAGACTTCCCGATTAATCGGGACGACCTCCTGCGTGACGA